>CAYTFM010000408.1:0-6681 GCA_964436735.1 uncultured Victivallales bacterium
GACAGGCCCTCGTAAGGCAACCCCAGGGCATCGCCCACCGCCGTCCCCAGGATGCAGCCGACGAGAGCTGTCTCAATGGACGTAGCGGCGGTTCGTTTGTCTGTGTCATGCATATCATTTCCTCCTTTGGTTGCGGGTCTCGCGGGGAGATTCGCCCATGACGCGGCGGTACTGACGGGAGAAGTAGTTGCTGTCGGCGAAGCCCACGCGGCTGGCGACCTCCTTGACCGCCAAATTGCTGGACTTCAACAGTTCGGCGGCGCGCAGCACGCGGAGCCGCACGAGGTGGTCGATGGGCGCGAGGCCGGTCGCTTTCCGGAACGCCCGGAACAAGGTGCTGCGCGACATGTCTGCGATCTTGCACAATTCATTTATGCAGAGTGACTTGTCGCAATTCATTTCAAGATGGCAGATGACCTCGCCCAGCCTGAGCAGTGGCGCGTGCGCCGAGCCGCGCATGGCGGCGTAGCAGCGTGACAGGAAGCAGACGATCTGCGTGAAGTAGGCGGTCGCCATCGCTCCGTGACCGACGCGGCTCTCCTCAAGCTCCGTTTTCATCAGCGATAGAAGACCCGTGACGTGGGCGAGCGGAGGGTGGATGACGGACACGTCCCCCGCCTTGACCTCATAGTTTTTGTCGGAGGTGAAATGGGTGCCCTGCCCACCTGTGATGATCACCAGCTCTTCGAAGTCATGGGCGTGCAACCTCACGGGATTTTGCGGGATCATCGGGAGCACCTCGAAGAGCGGAGCATCCGCTGCGGAAAAGTGATGTGAGCGTATGGCTGCCGCGCCGCGTGTGGTTCCCGTTTTACGGCCCCTCATTCTCACACCTCCAGATCTTCAAATGGGACAGAAGGCTCTGTCTTGTCCGGGCGGTGGCTCATCACCACCACGGACTGGATGGCGAGGCTGGCGAGCACTCCCAGCGCGAAGGTGGACGCCACCCCAAGCCGCTCAAGGCCGAAACTAATCACGCTCAAGAATGCGACGAACCCGAACAGCCCCTGCAGAAATCCCTTGAGCAAAGGACGGAGACTTCCCGGGCCGTCCGCAAGATGCCCGCCGGCGATCACAACGCTGGACGCCACCGGGAAGGGGGCCAGCAGCCCGCTCCACGCGGGGCCGAGGCGCCCGGCCAAGCCGGTGAGCGCGAGGACGAGGCAGGCGGCCGCCAGCATGCGGAGCGCCAGTTCGACGGCGGGATGGTGACGGACGGCGGTGTGCGCATCGCCACTGAGCCGCGGCAGAACGGCCAGTCCACCGGCGAGCGACAACGCACCGACAATGAGGCATGCCACCGCGGAAGGTTTGGCGAATGAGAGAGCAGCGGCCACCGCGAGAAAGACGCACCAGCCGCCCGCGAGGCACAGCGGCATGCCGACCGCCCTGCGCAACTTGAGGAGAGATCCCGCGAGGAGTGCGTAGACCACGCAAAAGGCGGACAGCGGCAGAAGCCCCAGCAGGGTTCCGTTCGCAGCCGACGCGGCGAATGCGTTCCCCTGTTCCATGGCATAGAAGAAAAGGATCGGTCCCGCCACGATGGGAAGGGCGGCGGCGAGTCCCGCCGCCCGCGGGCCGAAGATCCTGCCGACCATCGACGCCGCGCCCACAAGCGTCGGCGCGAGAATCATTTTCAACACGACCGAATGCATAGCTCACCACACACGTCCTGAAGAATCCCAACTGGGCATTTATCCCCGACTGACCTTCGTTGAAACGATAATGCTATGAATTGAGACGATTGTCAAGGTTCTCTTCCTGTTTGTGTGACACGCTACTCTCCAATCGCATCGCACGGGAGAATTGTTTTTCCAGAGTGCGCGTCCTCCGCCCTGACGGACGGGGTTCGGTTCACGGTGTCTGAACAGAGTCACGAGCGTGAGCGCGTTGTTGCAGCCGCGGCCGCACAGTCGCCGTCTTGTCAGGTGGTTCGGATACTTCAAGCACAGCTACAAATACACCTCCGAAGATCTCGACAAATGGATGCGTAGGAGATTGCGCTCCCCGCTGAGGAAGAGGAAAGGCATCAAAGGCATATTCAAGGGTTGCATGACAATCTCCGCTGGCCCAACAAATTCTTTGTCAATCATGGGGTGTTCTCTTTCACCGCAGTCCATCGAAAGGCTGTTCAGCCTCTTGCGAGATAACCACCAACTGGAGAGCCGGATGCGGACAAACCACCTGCCCGGTTCGAAGGGGGGAGCGCAAACCAATGTGCCCTCTCTACCCCTATCAATTGTCCCGCCCTCTGCGAGGGATCAAAGCTCCGGAGGAGCCGGGGTAGAGCAGGTCAGAACCCGACGTTGAGGAGGAAGGAGTAGGGCAGCCAGTTGCCGGGGCAGACGTTCAGGAAACCGAACTGGACGCCCGACATTTTCTTGGCGCGGTTGAAGAGCCCCATCTGAACTCCGTTGAACTCGCCATCCTCGATGAAGCCGCCGAGTTGGAAGCCGTTCGCCTTCTCCGCGCCGCAATGGGCCAGGCTCATCTGAAAGCCGGTCATCGTCTGCGTGAAGCTGAAGAAGGGCGCGATGAGGGCGCCATCCATATGTCTGATCTCGGAATAGGGACCGACTCCCACGATCTTGAAACCGGAGAAGCGCTTCATCTCGTTGAACGAGATATCGATCGGACAGAACTGCACCCCTCTGGCGACATTGCTGAAATCACCGAAGAGCGCGAACTGGACGCCGTTCATCTCGTCGGACAGTCCGGCGGCGGTGATTTGCACGCCCCCGAAGCTCCTCGACTCCGTCGCGCCGGTCGGACTCATGTCGAAGCCGTAGATATGGACGTTGTTGGAATAGAGGAAGTTCCAATTGAGTCCTTTGACGACATAGGAAGAGGAGAATATCTGGACGGGCTCGAAGAGCGCAAGCTGGAACGGCGTCCACTTGCTTTCGTTCTGGGTGCCCCCTCTGGTCGTTTTCAAAACCTTGACATCTGTTGTTTTCGGCTCGGCCGCCTTGGGGGCGGGTGTGCCGGCTGCGTCGGCGGGAGCTGCGGCAGGGGCTGGTGCCGGTGTGTCAGCTTTCGGTGACTCGGCTGTTTTCCTCGGATCCGCCTGCGCGGAAAGCTGCCGCGCCGAAAAGAGGAAAAGGCAGAGCAGCGCGGCCAACATGGCGCGCAGATGGAGACGGGCGGTATAACGGAAGACTGTCGAATTCATGATCGTGTCTGCTCCTTGTTTGAACGATACATATAGTGCACAACAAAGTGTAAAGGTAGACGTGGGGCTACGTGAAGTCAAGAATATAGCCTGGGCGAGTGGGGCGCGCCTACTGCTTGAAACGGCAATCCCGGAATCTGGCCCGCCATGATCCATTTCTTGGCGGACAGGGAGATTCTGCTCTTGAGCCATCCCCCCATGTCAGCATTGCCACCGAACGGCACGGCTCAGCCTGAAGCCGCCGGTTCGAATCTCTAATTCCCATAGTGGGTTTTGGCTCGAATCACCAGCACCAGAAGTTCGTCGTCGGAAATCGAGTACACGACTCTATCCTTGTGGCTTAGACGGATCGAGTAATACCCCTTCAGGTCGCCGATCAAAGGTTTCCCAGAATAGGGATCGGTTGCGACACGATTACGGAGAATATCTTTGAGTTTGGATTGGAGTTTTGGGCTGAGTCTTTTGATATCCTTGTCGGCTTGCCGAGTGAAGCGAATTCGGTAGATCACTGCTTCTCTCCAAAAACTTCCTCAAAGGAAAGAGTGTCCCCCGCAGCCGCTTCCCGTTGAGCGGTATTGAACCCCTCACGGAAGCCGGGAGCGGACAGCAACTCAAGCGTCTCTTGAAGGCTCTCGAACTCCGCCTCAGACATTAAAACCGCATCACCGCTCTTGTATCGAATATGATAGACCTCATGGCGTTCATTGGTGCCCCTAAGCAGGTCAAAGAAGCTCTTGCGTGCATCTGTTGCAGTCAATGTCGTCATATTGAACACTCCTTCATGTGCAACTTGTGGTACATGTGCGAATATAGGTCTGATTGTCAGCGGTGTCAATGCGAACGTACTTTCTGAATCTTCATGTTTCTCATCTTGGTTCAACAATTGATTCTGCGTCATGTCGCATATCTCCGCCTGCCGTTCGCAAACAAGGGCGAAACCGTTACTCGATGACATCGGCTATTTCTGGCGAAAACACGCCGAGTTCTACGAGATGTTCAAGGGGTATTTCTGGGCTGCTCGAATTGGGGCGAGGCGGAGGTGAAAAGGTAGAGTGGATGGGCGTCGACGCTGAACGGGATGGAGCCTGAGGCGTCAGGGGCAAGTGGGGCGATGGGGTTGCCGCGCCAGTCGACGCCTTCGACTGGCTCTTTTCCTTGAAGCGATCCCTTGACGGTGAGATTGTCTTTCGCGAAAACCGCAAGGACGGCTTGCGCGCCAGTTCGTTCGACCTTGAATGCTTTGAATGGCGCGGAGGCTTCGAGTTGGAGCTCGGTGACGGAGGTCGCCGTGGCAAGCAGCGACAGCAGAGCGGCGATGGCGACGCCTTTTTCCGAAGGCGAGCCGTCGCTCGCGTTCGGAACGGGGTAATACTCGTCGAGCGCAGAGGGCAGGAAGATGCCGTTGACGCCTGCCGCATGTTCCGCCAGAAGCTCGCGGACCGTCCACGCCGCGGAGTCTTGTTGCGACAACACTACATAGGGCCATGCCTTCACCCCTTGGAAACCATGCGAGGAGAACGTGCGTTCGTGGTAGACGGGCGAGTCAAAGGCGTCGGGGATGAACGTGCCCATGCGGTCGGCCGCCTGCAGGCAGCCGCATGCGGTGTTCCAGCGCGTCGTCGTGTCGCCCCGCGGCGGTTGGGCGAATAGGGCGGAAGTGGCGATCCCCCCGGGATGTTCAGCACCTGGAGAATGTTGAAAGGAGAGGCCACGTAGGCCTTTCGTCCCCGCGGCAAGGCGGTCGGCGAATAGTGGATGGGCCAACTCGGCGGCGGCGGCTTCGACTATCGACCGGTAGGCGGCGGGGCCTGCGCCGTCGCGGAAGAAAAATGCGGGCGGTCCTGACGGGGCGTCCCAGATCTCCCATGCGGCGATCACCCCGCGGTAGCGGCTGCCAAGAAGCTGGAGAAACCGTTTGTAGGATTCCAGGTCGGCGGGAGCCTTTTTCGTGTCTGCCAAAGGAAGCCATGAAGGGAATGCGCTGGGGCAGCAAAGGACTTTCAACCCGGACGCGGCGGCGGCGTCGAAAAGCCTGTCCGTGTCATCCCAGCGGTATTCGTTTTTCTTTGGTTCGATCCGGCTCCACTCAACCACGATTCTGCTCCATTGGACGCCGACAGTTCGCGCGCCATGCTGGGGAGACGCCGTCTGCCGCGTGCCGATGACGAGGCGGGGTGCGGAATTCTCGCTTGGCGTGGAGACGACCGCAATGGGATACTGCTTGCCGGCGACGCTGTGTTTCGTGTCGTCGAGCAGTGAAAGAGAGACCGTGAAAAGTCCGCAGGATGTGGGGGTGAATGAGAGCTGTGCGGCGGTGGTCCCCTGGGTGGACGGCGCAAGGGGCAGCGTCTCGTCAAACACCGCCTGCTCATTGTCCTTGGGGGTGACTCTCATGCGCAGGGACAGTGGTGACGTGGACGTCAATCCGTCCGGCGCACGCACGCCCGTTTCGATCGGAGTTCCCTTGACGAAATAGCCGCCCGTCTCAATGGGGAATTGGAAGACGATCTCATCCTGTTTCGTGCGCAGTGCCATGGCTTTTCTGAAGGCGTCGCGCTGTTCCTTATCCGTTGTTTGCGGACGGAACCTCTCATACAAAGTGTGCAACTCTTCGGCCGACAGGGCCCGCTCGTGGATGCGCAGTTCGTCGATGTCGAAACGAAGCGCCCCGGGACGTGACGTGGTGAAGCCGCCGACAACCAGTCCCGCGACTTTGTCCTCACCTTGTTTCACGGCAGGGCAGGGGGTGAACGGTCCCGCGAACGGCGAAGAGGCGGACTGTCCATCGACCTGGAGCCTGATCTCAGTGCCATCCCACACGGCGGCGAGCAGATGCCATGAGCCGAAAGGAAAGTGGCCAATCCTGACGCTCTGCGTTCCCTTCGGCGTCCCGATGATGAAGCAGGCGTTGCCGTCCGGACACCAGTTGCGCTTCTCCACGAAGAGGCGCCAGCCCTCTCCCCAGCCTGAGCCGCAGGCGAGGACGTCGCCGCCGGGGTATTCATACTCTTTGGGCTCATGCGCCCTTAACCAGGCGACGACGGTGAAGGGCGCGGGCTTCCCATAATAAAGTGATCGGCAGAGTTGCCAGCGCGCCCGGCCGCATTCGACGGCGCGCTTCCAGGGCCATCGACCGGTCGTCCAGCGCGGGCAGTCGGACGGATCAGGTGCGGCGGACGACGAGTCGCCGCGGTATACCCCATAGGGCGAGTAGCCAACCATGAGCAGCGCGCCTTCTCCCACGCCAGCCCGGTTCGCGGTGACCGGCCCTTCACCCTCGTCGAAGGTATAGAAACGAGCAAGCGAGTCGTCGCCCCGCGCGGCGTTCACCTGCGCGCGCCATTCGTCCGGCGAAGGCTCGGCCCGGGCGGTGGCGGCGAGCAGCGCGCAGGCAATCGTGATTACATGGATGGTGTCCAGAAGTCGCATAGCTTAGGGATTTCTATTAAGGGTACGGTTCAGCGGTTCAGCGGTTCAGCGGTTCAGCGGTTCAGCGGTTCAGCGGTTCA
>CAYTFM010000409.1:0-6679 GCA_964436735.1 uncultured Victivallales bacterium
TCGGGGTGCGACGGGGTGCGAGCCATCCTTAACAGCGAGCGCAGTTGCTTTTTGCTCGGCATCAACAGGTGAGGGCGGATCGGGAGGCTGAACAGGGGGGGCGGAAACTCCCGCAGGGCCTCGAAAGGGGGTTTCGCGGTTTATAATGGCGACCAGGCACAGTACGAGCATAATGATGATGACGAGAAATCCGATGTTGGTCCAGACCAAAAACAGAGTCGTTGAGAAAATGTTGTCGTAATCGTTTTTCTCCAACACGTTTGATGACGAGGATCCCTGTGCGGGACGGACAAGATCGGGTTTCTTGTCGTCAATTATGTGGGATGGCGACGAGGAGGCATGCGGTGGCCTTGTCGGTAGAGGAGGGGGGGATGGAAAAGGCGGTGTTGGTTGTGGTGGCTTGGATGGCTGGAGTGAAGGTGGCGGCTGTGGAGGCGTTTTTTGAGGATTCGCCAGTGATGCCGCTGGCGGTGGCGGTGGTATCATCGAGTTTTCACGGGCGATGATGGCCTGCCGTGCCGACTCTGTCTTTTTTAACGGTTCGGCGCCGGCTTCTGCGGGGTTCGGTGCCGGGACTTTGACGACCCCGCCGCACGACGGACAGAGCAAGAAGTCCCCTGGAGGATTCCCGCCGCTGCTCATCGACGTTGAGCAATAGGGGCATTTGAAGTCGATGTGCTGGGGAACAATCATACGGGAAGCGTGCGGGTGTTTTGGATGTTGGGAGTTGGAGCTATTTGGAGTTTGCAATTCCGGAGCATTGAATTAAGATAGTGCTCCACGATGCGACAATCAACATCCTCAACTCATTTGTGCTTCTGCTTGAACGCCTTCCCCGGTTCAGACTGGCGTGGGGCGTTCGAGGTGTTGAAGACAAAGGTTCCCGCGGTCAGGCGTCTTGTGCCCGGAGCATCCGACGCACCGTTCGCGGTGGGATTGTGGCTCAGCCGCAAGGCCGCCGTGGAGTTGGGCCGTCCCGCCGCGCTCAAAGAGCTTGTTGAGCATCTTGAGAAGAACCGCCTCTATGTCTTCACCATCAATGCATTTCCCTTTGGCGACTTTCACTCAGGGCCGGTCAAGGAGGATGCCTATCTGCCTGATTGGACCTCTACCGAGCGCGCCGAGCACACCCTCGCCATTGCGGAGATACTTGCCCGCCTTCCTTCAGACGAGCTCCCCGCAAGCCTGAGCACGGTTCCCGGTGGTTATCGGAAAGTCGTCGACGCACCCGGGGCGCGCGGGGTGATCCGTGACAATCTGCTCAGAACATCGGATGGACTGGCCGAGATACACTCGCGCACGGGCAAACTCGTCTCGCTTGCGGTCGAAATGGAGCCTGACTGTCTCTGGGAGGATCCCGTCGAATTCGCGGATTTCTATCATGCGCAACTCTGCTATGGCGCGGCAGCCAATCCCTATCTTGGGGTGTGCTACGACACCTGCCATCAGGAGCTTCTTCCGCGGCCGCCTGGTTCGGGATTGCGGCATCTCCTGCTGACGGGTGTTCCCGTCCTGAAGATTCAGCTCAGCGCGGCAGTGCTCGCACCGGAAGGCGCGGCGTCCAAGGAGGCGCTCGCCCCCTATGCGTCGGACATCTATCTGCATCAGACCAGAATCGTACGGGATAGCGGTTTCGAGCCATACCCGGACCTACCCGACGCATTTGCCGGCGCTGATCGTTCGCCTCCCTGGATCGTCCACTACCACGTTCCGATACATGACGGCTTCTCGTCGCCTCCTCTCTACTCCGCCAGAAACGAGCTTCTGGCTGTCCTCGACGCCGTCCGGGCCAACCCAGCTGCCACTCCTTTCCTCGAGATCGAGACCTACACCTATTCGTCACTAATGAAATTCGCCACGCTTTCGCCAGAGGAAAGCATCGCCAAGGAATACAGCTATGTTATCACCGCCCTGAACCCTGAACACTGAACCCTGAACCCTGAACCCTGAACCCTGAACCCTGAACCCTCCGTCTTTCCATGTTCTCCATTGTCCTCCATCAGCCGCAGATTCCTCAGAACACCGGCAATATTGGCCGTCTCTGCGTCAATACTGGTTCCCGGCTTGTCCTCGTCAAGCCGTTCGCCTTCTCGCTTGACGAGAAATACCTGCGGCGCGCAGGACTCGACTACTGGAAGCACCTTGACCTTGCGATCTTCGATTCCTGGAATGCCCTCCTGGCCACAATCGACCATTCTCGGCTGCTATTCTTCTCGACCAAGGCGGAAAAATGTTTCTGGAACCACCCCTATCCAGAGGATGCCTGCCTCGTCTTCGGCAACGAAACCTCCGGTCTGCCTGAGGCGATCCACCGTCAGTTCCCGGAACAGTTTCGGCGGATTCCCATGGACGGGGAGCACTCCCGCAGTTTCAATCTTGCGAACTCGGTGTCTATTGCTTTGTTCGAAGGCATCCGAAGAACAGGCAGGGGTCGTTAGCTCCAAAGACCACCATAGTTTTTCAGATAAATACGCTCTCCGTGCTGGCGAAAGCCAGCTTGTGAAATTAAGTATCATTACAACCAACACGGGAACACAAGGCGGACGGACACGATGCCAGCAGCGAATATATATGTCCACACGGGAGCAGTCACTCACACAGACCGTGAAGCACTCCTCAAGCAGAAAGGCTGTGTCATCTGGCTCACTGGCCTGAGCGGTTCGGGGAAATCGACAATCGCGTACGCCCTTGAACGGCGGCTTTTCGACATTGGCCACTTGGCATTCGTTCTTGACGGAGACAACGTCCGGCACGGACTCAACGCCAATCTCGGTTTCTCCCGCGAAGACCGCGAGGAGAACGTCCGCCGCGTCGCGGAGGCTGCGGGATTGTTCGCGACAGCCGGACTGATCACGGCTACCTCATTCATCTCGCCCTACGCAAGCGACCGGGATAAGGCGAGGAACTTGATTGGAACTCACCGGTTTATTGAGGTTCACGTCCAAGCCCCGATTGATGTCTGCGAAGCCCGCGATCCAAAAGGGCTGTATAAAAAAGCGAGGAAGGGAGAGATCGCCTCCTTCACTGGCGTCAGCGACCCCTACGAGGAGCCCACTGCCCCCGACCTCGTCTTACGCACCGCGGAGGATGACCTCGAAAGCTGCGTCACCCACATCGAGCGACTCTTGGTCGAAAAAGGCTTCATAGCCGATTGATCGATCAATAAGGAAATGCCTCACAAATAAGGAAATAGCACCGATGTCAAAATATCTTTTGTCAAACCTGAAGCAGCTCGAGGCCGAGAGCATCCACATCATCCGTGAGGTGGCGGCCGAATTCGAGAATCCGGTGATGCTTTACTCCATCGGGAAGGACTCCTCGGTAATGCTCCGACTCGCCCAAAAGGCGTTCCATCCGGCGAAGATTCCTTTCCCGCTCCTGCACGTCGACACGACGCTTAAGTTCAAGGAGATGTATGAGTTCAGAGCAAAGGTTGTCAAGGAGACGGGCGTCGACCTGAAGGTCTACACTCATCAGAAGGCCATCGACGAGGGGGCGAACCCCTTCGACCTCGGGACGCAGAAGTGCTGCGCCTTGCTCAAGACGCAGGGGCTCCTCAACGGGCTGCGGGAGGGCGGCTACGACGCGGCGTTTGGCGGCGCGCGGCGCGATGAGGAGAAGTCCCGGGCCAAGGAGCGCGTCTACTCCTTCCGCGACAAATTCGGGCAATGGGATCCGAAGAGCCAGCGACCTGAATTGTGGAATCTCTACAACAGTCGTCATGACAAGGGAGAGTCAATCCGCGTCTTTCCGCTTTCCAACTGGACCGAGCTCGACATCTGGACCTATATCGACATCGAGAAGATTCCGATTGTGCCCATGTATTTCGCCAAGGAGCGCGAGATGGTTGTGCGCGACGGCCAACTCATCCCGCTCGACGGCCCCATCCCGCTCAAGCCCGGCGAGAAGCCGCAGATGGTTATGTGCCGGTTTCGTACTCTCGGCTGCTATCCATGCACCGGCGCGGTGCGCTCCACGGCGACCACGCTCGAGGAGGTCATCGAGGAGGTCATGACCGCCCGCAACTCCGAGCGCATCACCCGCATCATCGACCACGACACCGACGGCAGCATGGAGCTCAAGAAGCGCGAAGGGTATTTCTAAATGAGGCGCCAAACGCGGCGACATTCGTCAATCCCGCAAGCATGATCTGCGCGTCTCAGGTGCTGTCGGCCTGTTTTTGGGATAGAAGTTTTCGGATAACAGAATACATTATCCGATTGCCGATTCCCGCATGGAGAGGAGAGCCCTTTGGTTGCTTCGTCCCGCGGAAGCGTTAGATAGCACAGTCTCAGGATGGACTCAACAACGGAATAAGAACACAGAACATGGCTGACCTCTCACTTATACGCAACTTCTCGATCATCGCGCACATCGACCACGGCAAATCAACCCTGGCGGACCGTCTCCTCGAGGTGACGCGCTGCGTCGACTCGCGGACCTTTCACGACCAGGTGTTGGACAACATGGACCTCGAGCGCGAGAAGGGCATCACGATAAAGTCGCACCCGGTCAGGATGGATTACACCGCGGCGGATGGACGGACCTACGAGCTAAACTTAATCGACACGCCCGGACACGTCGACTTCACGTACGAGGTCAGCCGCGCCCTCGCCGCCTGCGAGGGCGCACTGCTGCTCGTCGACGCCGGTCAGGGAGTCCAGGCGCAGACTGTCGCGAACGCCAAGCTGGCGATGCGGCAGAACCTCACGATCATCCCGCTGATCAACAAGATCGACCTCCCCGCGGCTGACCCCGAGCTGTGCTTGCAGCAGCTCGAGGAGATACTCGCTATCCCGCGCGACGAGGCGATCCTGATGAGCGCCAAGACGGGGCAGGGTGTCGCCGAGGTCCTCGAGGCCATCGTGAAGCGAATCCGCCCGCCGACGACCGAAGGGCTCAAGGGAACCGGCGCGCTGATCTTCGACTCGGCGTACGACGCCTACCGCGGCGTCGTCAGCTACGTGCGCATCGCGAGCGGACAGCTCAAGCGCGGCCAGAAGATCCGCCTTTTCAGCAACAGCCTCGAAAGCGAGATCAAGGAGGTCGGCTATTTCCGTCTCGGCATGAAACCCCTCGACGAGCTTACCGCTGGTTCTGTCGGCTACGTGATCGCCAACATCAAATCCCCCGCCGACACGAAAATCGGCGACACGATCACCACTGTCGATAATCCCGCCCCAGCGGCACTCCCCGGTTTCAAAGAAATCCATCCCATGGTATTCAGCGGCATCTACCCGATCGACACCGCCGACTACGAGCAACTCAAGCAGAGTATGGGGCGGCTCCAGCTCAACGACGCCGCCTTCATCTATCAAGCTGAAACCTCGGCCGCCCTCGGCTTCGGTTTCCGCTGCGGCTTTCTCGGCCTGCTCCACATGGAGATCGTCCAGGAGCGCCTCCGCCGCGAACACAATATGGACATCATCGCCACGTACCCGAGCGTGGTCTACCACGTCTACCTCAGGACCGGCGGCAGGCTGGACATCGACAATCCGATCCATCTTCCCGACCCGACCAAGATCGACCGCATCGAGGAGCCAATCATCAAGGCCAACATCATCACTCCCTCCAAGTACATCGGCGACATCATGGCTCTGGTGATGAACAAACGCGGCGAATGCGGCGCCACGGAGTCCATTGACGCCCATCATGTGATGATTTCGGCGACCATGCCGCTCCATGAGATCGTCATCGACTTCCACGACAAGCTCAAGTCCGTCACCCGCGGCTACGGCAGCATGGACTACGAGCCCTGCGGCTATCGCCCCGGCGACCTTGTCAAACTCGACTTGATGGTCAACTCAGAACCGGTTGATGCCTTCTCCTGCATCGTGCACCGGGAGCAGGCGCAGTTCCGCGGGCACCAGTTGGCGGAACGGCTCAAGGATGTCATCCCCCAGCAGATGTTCCAGGTGGCGATCCAGGCGGCCGTGGGCGGCAAGATCGTCGCCCGCGAAACCATCCGCCAACTCCGCAAGAACGTCATCGCCAAATGCTACGGCGGCGACATCTCGCGCAAGCGCAAGCTCCTCGAGAAGCAGAAAGAGGGCAAGAAGAAGATGAAGCAGATCGGCAAGGTCAACATCCCCCAAGAGGCCTTCGTCGAGGTCCTTAAAAACACCTAAGTAAAATTCCAGAGCTTCGCCTGGAATTTTAATGTGTCTCTCTGATGAACTTCCTGATGAAGTCGATGGCTTGATCCTTGCCGTCCTCCAAGACGTAGTGCCCCGCGTTGTCTAATGTCAGTGTTGCGGCGTCCGGGAAGAAGTTCATCCACTTGGCGAGGAATTCGGGCGTGAAGCACCAGTCTTTCATTCCCCATACGAGGCAGACGGGCGTCTTCGAGAACATCCAGAGGCTGTGCTCGATGCCAAGCAGCGTCTCGTAGCTTGGGTGGGTGGGAGCCATGGGAATATCTCTGACGAAGCCGTCCACTGCGATCCTGTGCGCCGGACTGTCGTAAGGTAAGAGATAGCCTTGTTTGACTTTGTGGGGGAGGGGCGTCTCGGTCGCCATAAATGTCGCCGCTCGGCAGAAGAGATTCATCTGCCGCACCATAAAACTGCCCAGGAGCGGGATCCTGCAGGCTTGGATGCGAAGGGGTATTCCCGGCATGGTGAATGCCGCCGTGTTCATCATGATGATCCGCTTTATATACTCCGGGCACAATCGGGCG
>CAYTFM010000410.1:0-5042 GCA_964436735.1 uncultured Victivallales bacterium
CTGCTCTTGATCCAATTTCGTGTCACCGAGGAGTTGCGCGAAACCAAGTATTCCGTTCAAGGGGGTGCGCACCTCATGGCTCATGTTCGCGAGAAACTCGCTCTTCGCCCTGTCCGCCGCCTCGGCGGCGGCAAGAGCCCTGCGCAGGCTTACGCCTTCGATCCTGCGGTTGTACAGGCGGACATAGAAAGCTATATGGAGAACCGCCAGAAAAAGCATGAGTCCTATGATTTTAAGCCTTTCCAAGGCGACAAGCCGTCCCCATTCGGCGTCGTCGAAGATCATGCACAGCGCGGCCACGGCGACCAAGTCCGCCGCCCTCGCGTCCATCACCGGAACATAAAAAGAGGTGGCATGTCCGCCCGGAACGGACGCTCCATCCCTCAAGGTGACCGACTCTCCCGTGGACATGGCCCGCGAGGCGGCTTTCAAAACCTCGTCAACCATGCCCGTGACCAACGCGCCGGAGCCTGCGAGAATCACAGGTCTGCCATGAAGATGACGATGGTATTGTCGCGCAGGCCCGTCTTGCGCAGGAACGCCTCAACGCCGCCGCGGCTCTCAAGGTTGTCATTCCCAGCCTCGCCGGTCAGCCGATGAACCCGCTCAGGGTTGACGCAGACGGCCATCGCCTCGACCCGGTTTCTCGTCTCATCGATCAAGCCGTCGGCGAGGCGGTTGCCGACGACGCTCGTGAACCACCACCCCAGAACCACGATCATCAGCAAGGCCGGAACCAGCCAAGGAATATAAAATGCGAAATCGCCGTCGTTCCTCATGGTGCGCTCGAGACGAGACCACAGAGCCAACGTGATCGCCACGGCGCAGAACGCGCGGACAAACTGGATCGGGAACCCGAAAAGATTGAAGAAAGAGTCGACGTTCACCATGCTCGCCGGAAGAAAGGGGGCCTTGGGAACCACCAACCCAGCCGCCACGGCGTAGACGAGAATGAACGATCCGGCGAGCATCAAGTGGATATCGGGCCTGGAGCGCAAGTCCGGCTCCCGCCCCCGCTCGTGAATGGAACCGTGGCGCGACAGCCAGATCAATCCCGCTCCGCCCATCAAACCGCCCACGAAGCCCAGGAAGTACCGCGACGATGCGTTCAGGCCATTGAGACCGCCGAAGACTCCGAGAGAGGCGAGGCAGATCAACGGCAGATAAATCCAGCGGGACGAGGCATGCCGCGGGCTCGTGATCAAAAGGCAGTTCCGTCCAAACTCCACGAGGAACAAATACGACACGGCCATCCCCAACAGCCGGAAAGCCGTGAACGCGGTGTTCCCCCCAAGTCCAAGGCTTATGGCGAGCAAATCGAAGACGCACTCGTTCACTCCATGCGTGAAGCCGAACGCCGCAAGCCATTTCCACGGTATGCGATCACGTCTGAACAACCGGGTGCCGCAAACGACCCCAAGGAGCACAAAGCTCAACCCATAAAAGAAATAGATATAGTCAAGGTTCGCTTTGATGCCGCACCCACAGAGTCCGTCTTGAAACCTCGTTATGCCGCATAGGCTGACTCCTATTTGTGCCGACAGCCTCGATTATGGCTCACAAATGAGCGAGAACGGGAATAGTACACCACAGACGACTACTCCTCAAACTCATATCCTCGCCTACCGCATTAAATAATTCTTTTGGCCGACCTTTTTGTCCCACCATGCGGAGCGTGGCCGCAGCCTGACTTTGAGTGGAAACCATTTTAACACACCTCCCGCATACGTGTCCGCCTCATGGTATTCATTGCGCTTCATGCCATACCAAAATCCACAGGCCGCGCCTTGACACCCTTCGCATCCGCGATTCCCGCCGCGCGCACATCCAAAGATTGCGCGCCGGCCATCACTCCGCAGCTCCCGTGTCGGGGGTGTAGACGACGTCGCCGTTCTTGAGTTTGTAGGCGGTTCCAAGGCGTTGTCCTTCGCCGCCAAGCTCGCGGTCGGTAGGCCGGTATTTGTCCATCTTGAAGCCTTGTTGTCTCAGTTTTTCCAAAACTGGTTCTTTAAATGCCTGGTCAGATGCGTTGACTGGCGGGACAACCGTCTTCCAGGCCACCGCGAGGGCGAGGATGAGGGCGGCGATCAGCACCATGCCAACGTCGAAGAGGTTGGCGACGCCGGTGAGCGGATCCTCCTCGCTGCCGTCGAGAAGCCGTCTATAGGCGTGGTTGCTTTTCCGTGGCGGATTGTCGGTTCTGGTTGTCCTCATGGAATGCCGAATCCTTTTCTTGACAGAGAAAATGGCAGACGTAGTCGATGTCTGCGAGATCCTTGGCGTACCAGTGCCTGGTGCCGATCGAGATGAAGTAACAGACCGCGCGGACGCCGAGCCCGAGAATAGTGGTGCTGAAGGCGACGGCAAGGTTCTCGGCGATGCGCCCGACGTCTCCCGTGGAAAGTCCGAGAAGAGCGGGCCCCATCGGAATGAGGGTGCCGATCAATCCGAGCGCGGGGCCAAGGCGGATCCCAAGGTTCATGCGGAGTTGGCCATGGGCCGCCTCGATCTCAATGTCTGCGGCCAGCTTTCCAATATGCGCCGGATCGCTGGCGATCCTGGCGCCCCTCGCCGCGAACACCGCGACAAATCCGGGATAATCAGATCGGTGTAAGAAGCGTTTGTCCTCGCCCGCCGCGTCCGTCTTCCCGGCGGCGACCAGCCTCTCGCTAAAGAGCGTCCAGTTTCGCCTTCGCCGCCTTCTCTCGACACACTCCCTGGCGAAACCACCAAGTTCGAGCAGCGACCAGCACAGCATGATGAACAGGATGCAGATCACGGGTATGAACAGCGCATTCGCCAGCACCGCTTGCGCGTCGAGGGTCAATGTCATGGCACAAGGTCTCCTTCAAGAAGGCGAGACGGTCTGTCCGTCCGTTGACAGGCTGCTTGATGTCTCATATGACGGCTCCTGGTTTAGACAATGTTGCTGCTATTCTTTCGGAGCGCCTTGGCGGAACGCGAATCCGGCGATCGCCATCAAAAGAGCGGCAACCGCGGCGATAATGATCAACGACAGGGGCGGAGAGCTTGGACTCGAGGAAGTTCTCGAACGGGACGTTGCCGCCAGTCCGCAGCCCGCCGTCCGGACCGTATTTGACGACCGACTTCGCATATTCAACCGCAAGCTCTTTGAGAGTGGCCTCGTCGGCATTCCAGTATTCTTTTCTCGCCGCCTCCATAAGCATGTGCGCCACGTTTTGAAAGGCGTGCGGGTTCTCTTTGTCGAACCACTCCCTGATGTGCAGCCTCTTGCTGTCGCGGACATAGACGTCGACGACCTCGTTCCACTGATCGTTCCTGATTGATCCATCGCGCATGATCTTCCATCCAAGCATGTTCGAGACGTTGACCTTGATCTGGTCGGCTCCAGCGTAGCCCTCCCTCATCATGCCTTCGATCCATTTCCGGTTGAAGAGCCTGACGTGGAAGTCGGCGTTGATGGCATCCTCCGCGGTGACCATTCTAACGTTTGAAGGATCACGGACGTCGGCGAAATAGTATTTGGGCTCCTTGCCAGTGAGATGCTTGATGGCCATCGACAGACTACCGTCGATATACCATGTGTATTTGTTGGAGAGCGGGCTGGTCACGCTGTCGGCCCAGCTCCTTATGACGATCTCCGATCCCTGGATGGCGCGTTTGTAGGGCTCGGGGGCCTCCTCGCCCCAGTGATTCTCGGTATAGAGATGGCGATTGTGCTCGAGGTAGATGCGCATAAGATCCTCGCGGGTGTTCCACGCGCCAGTCTTTTGCGCCAGATAATAATACCAGCCGGATCCCATCTGGCCGGGGGGCATGCCGAACATCCTGGCGACGGATGAATAGTCCGCTTTGGCGGGATCCATGCCGTCCTTCTCCAACTCGGACTTGACTCTAAAGGTGTTTTCTCGCATCTGGTTGCCGGATTCGTCAAGCGAGGCCACGAGCCTGACAGCTTTGTCGATAAGCTGCATCCTGGTCGGGAGCTGGTCGCGGTAAAGCCCCCTCAGGTGGATGAAGACGTCGACGCGCGGGCGACCGAGTTCTTTGGCCGGAATCAGTTCGACGGATCCGACGACGCGCTTTGCGTCCCACGCCGGACGGACACCCATGAGGTAGAGTATTTGCGACTCGATGACTCCGAAATCCCGGTAGGTGGACATGGGGCCGAGCGAGAAGGCGATCTTGTTGGGATATCTGCCATTCTTCTCGAACTCGCCCTTGAGCAGATCGTCTACGAGCTGGCATCCGATTTCCCAGGCCTGCGGCGTTGGAATCTCCTCCGGATTGACGACGAACATATTGCGTCCCGTCGGAACGGAGCCGGGATTTCGGTCGGGGCAGTTGCCTGGACCGGGCGGGATGAAGCGTCCGCCGAGGGCGGCGAGAAGCCCGGAGAACTCGTTGCCCGTGTTCCGCAGGTCGGCATGAAGCTGGACGAGCATTACGAAGCTTTCGACGAGAAGCTTCGGCAGTCCGTCCGCGGGAACCGCGCCGCCGACCGACTTGATTGCGTCATCCGGGGAAAGTCCGCTTTCGACGACTAGGCGGATGGCCTCCTCGGCCTTCTTCCTGACCGCCATCTCACGATCCAGCCCCTCGCTTGGCGGGAGGAGTTTGCCGAGGGCGTCGAGGAATTTCTTCCCGGCGCATCGGACGTAATAGGGGACGAGCAGCTCCTTTGGGGGGACTTGGCCGAAGATGTGCAGGGAGATCGGAACCGATTCGTTGGCTATGGTCTCCAGATGAGCCTCCACGGACTCGATCTCTTTTGCGCTTGGAACGCGGCCGCCCGTGAGTTCGATCTTGAGGTCCGCGTCGAGCTTGAGCTTGGTGATCTGCTCCCCGATCGATTTGGCGAACTTGTCCTTGATTGCGCCTTCCTCCACCCGCGTCCACTTCTCGATGTCGGACTGGAGGTTTTTGAGATCATCGGAAAGCTCGGCCTCGACCAGCGGGGGCGTCAGATGGTCGATGATGGTGGCGTAGGTCCTCCGCCTCATGGGGACGGACTCTCCAAGGTTGCTGATGATCCAGACACTTATGTTCGGGAGGTGGCC
>CAYTFM010000410.1:5052-6612 GCA_964436735.1 uncultured Victivallales bacterium
TGGCCGACGACGATATCGCACCAGTCTGTTCTGACGAGTGCGTCGGCTTTCCCCGGGAGGAGGAACTCCGAGCCATGCGTGCCGAAGTGGACGATGGCGTCGGCCGGGAAGCCCTCTTGGAGCCAAAAGTAAGTTGCCAGATAGTTGTGCGGGGGCGGCGTGAGCTTGTCATGGGTCTGGGCGGCGAGCGTTGTCGAGGTGTGGGTCTCGCCTCTGAGCGGTTGCGGAAGGAGGATCACATTGCCCATATCAAGCTTTGGGACGACTATGAATTTTTTGCCTTTGTCCTCCCACACAAGAAAGTTGCCTGGAGGCGGCCCCCATTGATGCTCAAGCTCTTTGCGCCTGATCTCCGGAACCTTCTCCTCATACCACTTGCGGTAGGTCTCGGCGGGGATGAGGATGGCCTTGCCGCTTCTGGCCAGGGCGTCCAGAACCGCAGGAGCCCACATGCCGACTTGGCGTCCATGGTCCTTCATTCGGGAGAGAAGCTCGTCCTCGCTCCTCGGCGGATCCTTGAGGCCGTACCCTTCCCGCTCCAGTCTTTCAAGAACCCCGACCATGCTGCGCGGGGCGTTCATGTTCATGCCTGTGGGCGTGCCGCGCATAAGCTCGGACTTGCCCATCTCGCGGTCGTAGTAGATGAAGGCGATCTTGCGCTGGGGGGGAGGGGTGTTCCGCAGCTTGATCATGGCGCATGCCCTGTCGACAAGATGCTCGACGCGCTCCGGCACGGGAGTGAGGGGCTCTTCGCTTCCACCCCCTTTGATGGTCGCCGACACGAAGAGCGGCTGGGTTCCGCCAATGCACTCCTGGGTGATGATCTGGTGGGCGCGGCCGTTGTTCAGCCCAAGCATGCTAGCGGGGTTGAGATACTCCTCCACCGACTGCCCCTTGTTGAAGAGAGAGGATATGTGGGGGACATCGAGCTTGCCTCTGACCTCCGGCGATTCGTCGCCATGGCAGGTGTGGACGATTATCCCGGGCTTGAACTCCAGCTCCCGATCCTCGTAGCCGTTCTTCCCGTCTGTCAGTCCGACCACCAGGAGTCCGCGCTTCTCGAATCCGCGGATCAGGGCGTCGACGACCTTTGGCTGCTGGAATATCAAGTGGTTGGCGTGCGCCACGACAATCACCCGGTCCAGCTTCGAGATGTCGCCGCGCCGCGCGGAGGTCCACTCGAGAAAGCTCTTGATGTCGGGGAAGCCCTCGGGATTGTCTGGATGATAGACGAGGGGTGGTTCGGGATCAACGGGAGGCTCGATCCTCATATCCCTGCCGCAATACTTGACAAGGGCGTAGATCAGGAAGCGGCGGAGGTTCTCCTTGCCCGAATTGTAGTACCTCTTCAAGTCGTTGTCTTCGACCAGAGTGCCGTCCTGGGCCATTGCGGGGATCAATGCCGACCAGGAGCTTTCGCCTGAGCAGGGGTAGGCTCTGAAATCAGGATTTTTCTCCCGTGCCGCTTTTAGGAGGTCACGATATTGGTCTCTGGCTTCTGAGCGGGAATGCTGGAGGAATATGGCGTTGAATCGGGAGGCGTCCACCTTTCTGGCGATG
>CAYTFM010000411.1:0-6601 GCA_964436735.1 uncultured Victivallales bacterium
GCCGGCGAGCTGCGCATGGACTCGGGGACCACGCGGCATGAAGGGTGGACGAAGTTCGACATCGTCATTGAGCCTGAAGGCCCCTCCCGTTCCGCGATCGTTTACATAGACGGCATCGAGAATAGGCGCATTCCCGCCGATGGGTTCTCTCCCACTATCTTCTCCATCCGCAGCTATTGGGGAGCGGCGGATATCATCGTCGACGACCTGCTCATCGACGACGATCCGGCATCGTTTCATCCAGCCGTCGTCCAGGCCGTTAACGCTGGGGAAGGGGCGAAGAACATCACGCTCCTCGCCGGACAGCCATTCAAGCTCGACCTTTCCATCGATCCCAAGGGAGCGGCGGCTCAGCGCGGCACGCTCCGCGTCGAACTCCTCGATCTCCAGGAAAAGCCTGTGGCCAAGGTGGAGAAGGAAATCGATTGGCGTGTCTTCACGGATGCGAAGATGGCTGTGGAGTTCCCGCCGCCGCCCGCCTCGAAACACTACTGGGTGCTGGCCTCCTACCGTGATGCGGGCGCTATGCTCGACTCCAGCCGCACCATCGAGAAGATCGACGTCCAGTTCCTGAGCGACTCCAAGGTTTTGAGTTTCAGGAGCAGGATCAATTTCCAGGCTCCCTGGGACTGGATTGCCGCCGACAGGGCGGCCATGAACTCCGTGCCTGCGAAATGGGACGGATCGACAAAGATCAGGGACTTCTGGTACACCAGTTGGGATAGGCGCTTCAAGGACGCCACCGCGGGCTGGTACCGCCGGGAGATTGCAGTCCCCGCCGACTGGGCTGGACGACGCATCCTCTTGAGCGTCGAACAGCCGAGCACAATGGCGAAGCCATTCATAAATGGGTCATCCGTGGGAGAGGTCGTCTGGCCGGGCGGTGAGTTCGACATCACCGACAAGGTCAAGCCCGGTGCCAAGGCTGAGCTTGTGATCCTTGTCGATTCGGAGCCTCCTGGCGAAGTCAGCCGGGCGGCGGAGGCGGCGTTGAAAAACGGCGCGACTCTTCCCGACTGGTATAAAGGTGTCGCACCCGGTTTGGGGGGAGGCGTCGAACTACTCACCGAGCCGATGGGAGCCAAGATCGACTCCGTCGTGATCGCTCCGCGCGTCCCGGCGATGCTGCTGAAGCTCGACTTCCACATGCGTGGCCTTTCCGTTGGAGCCACCTATTCCGTCGAGGGAACTGTCTCCAAGGGCGGTAAAGTGCTCAAGTCCTTCAAGTCGGAGAGCTTCAAGGCTGAGGCCGACAACCGTTCGGCAGCCGTTTCGATTTCCTGGCCAGACCCCCAGCTTTGGGACATCGGCGCGCCAAATCTTTACGATCTCGACGCAAGGCTTGTCGCCGACGGCAAAGTGGTCGACGCGTTGTTCCCGGAACGTTTCGGCTTCCGTGAAGTCGCCTTCGATGGGCGACTTGTCAAAATCAACGGCAACCCCGTGAACTTCGTCACTCCTATGCCGTCCGGCATACAGGGTGCCTTCGGCTTCGCCGCATGCATGGAGCGCAACAACATGAACTACATGTGCTCCAACCATCACTTCTTTTACCAGAAGGAGGGCGAGGAAAGTCTGCCTCTCGCCACGGACCAGTTCGACGTGTGCGACGAGGCCGGCATAGGAAGCGATCTGGGTGTTTCCGACGTGATTATCCGGAAGTTCCTCGTCAACAGTTACGTCGCCAACGGAGGCGACTTCCTCGCTGATCAGTCCTACTGGCCCGCCTTCGAGAAGGTGGTGAAGCGCGCCATCAAGCGTTACGGCAACCGTCCCAGCATCCTCTTCCTCCTCGGCGGTGGCGGCGGTGGGCAGCTCGAAATGGGCAACATGCTCAACCCCGCCAAGATGGACGGCATCTGGCTCAAGCGTTTCGACGACCGCAAGGTTCTCAAGCAACTGCTCGCCGTCGAGATCAAGGCCCGGGAGATCCTCCGCGCGATAGATCCGCGCAAGCCCATCATCGCGCAGGACGGCGGCAACTTCAACGACGCCATCCATGTCACGCACTATGCGGGGTTCATGCCCATCCAGGAGTTCATCGAGTCCGACAGCTACTGGCTCACGTATGGCACGAAACCCTATCTGATAACCGAGCAGAGCGCCCCCTGGGTCACCGACTGGACCACCGGCGCGAGGAAAGGGCACAACTCGCCTGACCGCTACGACACGATCGCCGAGCGCGCGGCGGCCACAAAAGGCGACGCCGCCTTCCGCCGCTCGGAGGTCGACCAGGAGGAACTCACCCAGTTCGAGACGCGCTGCGAGCGGATCCGCAAGGAGAATCCGAAGAACAGAAACACGGCGTGGCCTCCGCTGGGGACGCTTTACGCCTACCAGCGCAGTATGGAGAAAGCCTCTCTCTACAAGACGATCAACTATGAGCGGGCTCGCGAGCAATGGCTCAACTGGCGCGCCGAAGGTCTCGGCCTCCTCTGCGACTGGGACACCACCATGGCCGGAAAGGCTGAGGCGGGCAAGGCGGCATGGGCCCCGGTGACCGGCTACCTCGCCGGAACACCCTCCTGCCGCACGGACAAAACGCATATCTTGCGGCCAGGCGAGACATGGGAGCGTCAGTTCCTCGTCATGAGCAACCGCCGCGAGTCCGTGAAGGTCAAGTGCGAATGGACGGCCACGCTCAACGGCAAGGAGTTGGACTCCGGCTCCGCCAAGGCCGAGCTTACGCCTGGAGGACAGGCCTCCATTCCGATCAAAATTGAAATGCCTTCCACCAAGGCCGACGCAGCCGGCGTGCTTTCCGTGGAGTTGTTCGAGGAAGGCAATCGCATCGCCGCCGACAAGATGGACTTCCATATTCTTGCGCCGGCAGTGGCTCCCGCGCGTGCCTCCCGCATCGCGTTGATCGATCCCGAAGGTGTCTCCGCGGATGCCCTCGACGCCTGCGGCATCACCTATCAGCGCCTTCATTTCAACGCCGATCTTTCGAACTACGGTGTTGTCATCTTCGGACGCAAGGCGTTCAGCCATGAGTCCGCCATACTGGCAAGTCAACTGGATCTCGCCTCGCTGCTTGCGGCGGGAAAGAGAGTCCTTATCCTTGAACAAGAGGAAAGCATCCTGCGCGGTCGCTTCAGTTTCAGGACTGAAGACGTCTCGCCGCGTTCGATCTTCGGGCGCGTGGCGAACCACCCGGTGACCAAGGGGCTGCCGGACTCCGTGCTGAATTTCTGGCGCGGATCAGCGGCGCTCACTGATGGGTATGCTGAGGCGCTGACGCAGAAGATCGAGCCTGAGATGAACGGCGCGCGCCGCTTCATCACCTGGAATGACGGCAAGGAGCATCCGCGGCAGATGAAGTGGGGGAACACCCACAATGTCGCGACGGTCGTCATCGAGAAGCCCGGCCGCGGCAACTTCCGCGCGCTGGCGGACTGCGAGTACAATCTTAACTACGCGGCGATCCTCGAGGTTGAGGAGGGGCCCGGCAGACTGCTCTTCTGCCAGGCTGATGTTTCCGGACGCAGCGCCGCAGAACCCGCCGCCGAACGGCTGCTCTCGAACATGGTCGCCTATCTTGACGGTGCCACGCCCACCGCATGGAGTTCTGGCGTCGCCTATCTCGGTGGCGACAAGGGGTACGAGATTCTTGAGAGCCTTCAGGCGAAGTCCCGCAAGATCGCCTCGCCCGACGAACTCACCCCCGGCGAGACACTTGTGCTTGGCGACAAAATCCCCGCCGACAAGCTTGCATCCTGGAAAGATTCCATCGCGCGTTTCGTCGATGCTGGCGGAGCCTGTCTATCACTGCCGCGCGCAAAGGACGAGTTCGGCTGGCTTCCCTTCGAGATATCGGGTAGGGACTCACTTTTGGACGCGACGATCATCGACAAGCCGTCGCATCGCATCCTGGCAGGCATGTCCAATGGCGAACTCTACTACGCCGGCCGCATTCCGGTGGTGACCTTGGACAAGACGCCCGCCGGATCCTTTGTCGTCGACACGGGCATCATCGCCGAGATACCAAAAGGCAAAGGTCGCTATGTCCTCTGCCAAGTGTCGCCGGAATCATTCGACTACGAAACACGCTTCTATCTTGAGGAATCAAAGAAGATCAACTACAGGGTCTATCAGACGCTCCTCAACAATGTAGGTGCGCCGATGGCGCCTCCGCGTTTCCTCGCCCGTTCGGCGTCGGCGGAGTCGAAGGAGGGTGTCGATGCGCTTGATCTTGTCGCAGTTGGTGCCTGGAAGGGGCTCAAGACCACTGCCACCGAGACCACTGCGCCGGCCATCGCCGATGCCCGCTGGAGGCCGGTCAAAGTTCCGGGCTACGTCGGCGAGCAAAACAAGGACTGGGAGGACAGCAAGAGCTTCGCCTTCTGGTACCGTTGCGTGTTCAAGGTCGACAAGCCGTCTACTGTAAGCGCTCCGGCGACACTCTTCATCGGCGCCATCGATGACGAGGATGACGTTTATCTCAACGGCACGCTGGTCGGGCACACCGGCCGCGACACAAACGTCAACGACTGGCTCCAGGCCCCGCGCTACTACAAAGTCCCGATGAATCTTGTGAAGGCGGGAGAGAACGAGATCCTGATTCGGGTCTTCAATTATCAGGATAAATGTGGCATCAGCACCGGTCCGGTGCGCCTGAGTTGGGCTGCGGCCGACGTCAAACCTAAGGACAACTCCCAGCTGGCGCTTGCCTTCATGCCGCCCATCGACCTCTCTGGCCACTGGTGGAGGATTCTGCAGCTTGAGCCCGGTGAGCAGACTGACCAGCCACCCGCCGACACCGATCCGCGCTGGAGCAAACAGAACATGTATCTGCCGGCCACAGTGGTCGAAACGGAGAACCGCTCGGTGTGGTGTCGCAGGGACATCGACATCAAAGAGATTCCCGTCGGCGCGAAACCCTACCTGTTGATCAGCGCCGTCGACGACGAAGACGACACCTACCTGAACGGTCAGAAACTCGGTCACATCGGCAAGGACACCAATCCGAAGAACTATTGGGAGGCGCCGCGACTCTATCCGATACCGCCGGGTGTCCTCAAGGCCGGCTCAAACAGGTTGGCCATCAGGGAGAACAATCTTCCGCCCGGTCCCGGCTCGATCTCCGGCCCGCTCCAGATACTTTGGATGCAGCCGGATGAGGCCTCGAAACTGCGCCTTTCCACCTCGCCATACCTCTTCGAAGTGGGTCGCTACGACGACCCCTACTGGTGGTGCGGCGGATGGTGAGGGGGAAATCGAAGTGTCAGTTGAAGGTGGAAGGTTGAGGGTGGATGAATCGTTTACAACACAATCGATTAATGCGGTAACAGAAAGGCGTGCAATGGAGTGCTCTCTCAGTTGGCGTTTTCCGCTCCGTGAGCCGGGATGCGGGATAAACCTCGGGAACGGAACGCTCGGACTGATGGTCTGGGGCTCGGACACGTTGATCGTCACCATCGGCAGGAACGGCTTCTGGGATAGACGCAACGGCACAAACTTCATAACCGATACGAACTTCAAGGAGTTCAAGTCGCTTCTCGACGCCAACGACGAGGCGCGTCTGAACGAGACGGTCTCCTGCGCCAAGACGCGCAAACGGGGGCCCGAAGCCTACCGGAAGCCGAGCCAGATACCCGGTGGCAGGCTTGAGCTCGCTTTCGAAAAAAGTTGGCGTCCCGACTCGGGCTCCTTCGACATGGCGTGCGGCAGGCTCTCCATCCGTTTCGTCCGCCCCAATGGCGAGGAGGCGAACGCCCTCATCCGCATCTCCATGGATTCCGAGTTGGCCTCCGTTGAGTTTTCCGGCGATGTCGGTGATGTTAGCGTGAAGGCGCGGCCTGCCTGGGACTTCCTATCCGAAACGTTGTCCAAGGATGGCGTGCAGCCTCCCGTGCGTCGTGACGAGGGACGCCGCGGCGGCTTCCATCAGCCGCTCCCGGCGGATCCGGGGCTTTCCATCGCTTGGGCGTGGCGCTCGGACTGCGTCCTGGCGCTGGCAAGCTCTCTTGGCGACACCGATGAACCCGCCCGCACACGTGCGGAATCCGCCGACCTCGCCGAAGCGATGGCGCGAAGCGAATCCTGGTGGAAGGACTACTTCGAGTCGGTCCCGAAAATCACCATTCCCGACAAAGAGCTTTCCGACGCCTACTATTATGGGCTGGTCAAACTCGCCGGCCTGACCGCTCCTTCCGGCGTCGCCGCCACCCTTGTCGGGCCTTTCATGGACGACGACACGATGCCGGCCTGGAGCAACGACTTCCATTTCAACATCAACGCCCAGATGATTTACTGGCCGGTGCTTTCCGCCAACCGCGCCTCGCACCTCGATCCGCTCTGGCGCATGATGAAAGGGTGGTTTCCGGAGCTTGTCGAGACGGCCTCGAAGTTCTATGGCGTCAAAGGCGCGCTGATGCTGCCTCATGCGGTGGACGACAACTGCCGTCAGGCCCCCGTGGACTCCTGGAACGGCTTTTGCCTTGATGTCGGCTGCACCGCCTGGATGGGACAGCTCGCCTGGCTTCATTACCGCCATACGCTTGATGTTGATGTTTTGCGCGAGATTGCGTGGCCTTTGCTGTCAGGTTTTTTTTTTAATGATACGGCGACCACCGAGAGGAGCGTCGAGAATGGCACGGGA
>CAYTFM010000412.1:0-6488 GCA_964436735.1 uncultured Victivallales bacterium
CGGGCGATATGAATATCGTCCGAGGGAGGATCGGAAAAATACGGCCGCAAGACGCTCGCCGCTCCGCGGTTGCGATCTTTTGAGTTTGGATTCGCATTCCTCGAGGGCTTCCGATACCTTGGTATCGAAAGCCTCTCCGAATGCAAACCATTCCTCAAAATCTTCGCAACTAAAATTTAAGTTTTCACCCTTATAGAGTATAAACTTCATATCTTCATAGCTTCGCCTGAGGCGGCGGAAGCGTAGATCCCGTCGAATATCTTGTGAATCACCAGGTACTGCTCGAGCGTCGTGCGGGGTTGATGTTTATTCACGATGGCGTCGGCGAAGTCGAGGATCGGCCCGGAATGGACGTTGTCCGTGTCCTCTCCCTCCCAGGCCACCGTGCGGGAGCAGCCTTTTTCGGAATCAAGCGTGTCGACCCAGATGGTCTTGCGACTGCCGCCAGTGGCGACGGTGTTCAGTTGTAGCTCGATCGAGCCTTTCTCGCCGATGAAGTGCCACCTGGCCTCTGTCTTCGTCGGGGCGTACTCGCTGCGCTCGAGGTTGATCGCCAGTCCGTTGTCGCAGACGATAAGGGCACAGTAATGCGTTTCCGCGTCGGAGCAGGGATCGATGTGCTTCGAAATGGCCGCCGGAATGTGCCACGTCTTGGCCAGCACTTTTCTTGGCGTGACGTTCCAGTCAGTCAGGCCGAGGAGGAAGTCGAGGTCGTAACAGCCCCAGTTGACGAGGATGCCTCCGCCGTTGAGGCGTGTGCTGAGGCGCCAGACGGGGGGGAGGGACTCGGGACGCGGCGGCGCGGCGATCTGCACGCGGCAGTGGATGGTCCTGAGCTGTCCAATCGTCCCTTTGGCGAGAAGGTCTGTGGCCACTTTCGACGACTCGCTGAACCTGAAGCGCGAGGAACAACTCGCGGCGGTGAGAGCGCCCTTTGCGTCGATCATGGCCCGCACTTCCGCGGCGTTGGCGCCGCAGGGCTTCTCGACGAGGATGTGCTTGCCCGCCCGCAACGCCATACGCGCGAGGTCGGTCCTCCCCTCGGTCGGCATGGAGAACAGCACCGCGTCCACATCGGATCGGGCGATAAGTTTCTCGGCGGACGTCAGATGAGTGGGAACATCAAACTTCTCCGCCGTCGCTCTGGCCCGTTCCTCGATGAGGTCTGCCACTGCGGTCACCTCGATCAACGGTGACGTCTTCGCCGCCGCCAGATGATGCTGGCTGATCACGCCGCATCCCACCACGCCAAGACGGATTCTGTCCATCCTTATCACCTCTTTTTCAAATTAACATTACTGCCCACGCTTATGCGTCATGACGTGGCGTTGGAGTTCACGCTTTAGCGTGTTCTCAACGCATTTACGCACACTGAAGTGTGAACACCAACAAGTACGCTGAAATTCACGTCCGTTTTGGAGGGCGAACTCTGTGTGAGCCGCGAAGCACATAAAGAATACTTTCAATGGGCCACCCCCAGTTCCTTCTCGTAGTTCCTCATCGTCGTCAGCTCGGCGGGAAGATGCCGCTCGTGCGGCCCCATGTTGAACCACTCGAAGCTCAAGAACAGATCACGTTTGAGTGCCGTGAGACGGCGCAGGGCGAGTTTGTGGTCGATGATGCCTTTCCCTATGGAGGTGAAGGTGATGTTTTCACCGTATCCTTCGCAATCGTGAATGTGCGCATGGTGAATCCACGGTTTCAACGTGTCGAAGGCGTCCTGCATGGTCGACAGTTTTGTGCGCACCGGATGCATGATGTCCCAGTTGACCGCTATCCACTCGTGGTCGACTCTGCGCATGACTTCCGCCACATGAGCGGGATCGCACCAGTCGTCGTGCGTCTCAAGGCAGACGCGCACCTTCCGCTTCGCGGCGAGGTCGGCGACGGAACGCAGCGACTCGGCCAACCGCTCGATCGCCTGCTCCCGCGTCAATCCACTTTTGATGACGCCGCCGAAGACGCGCAGATGTCCGCAGCCGAGATCACCCGCCAAGTCGATGTATTGAGGGGTTTTGTCAATTTGCGTGGCGGTTTCGGCGGGATCGGAATAGCAGCAGGAGGTCGCGACGCAGGCGATAGCGACGCCACCATCCTCGAACTCCTTTCTGATACGGACGCGGTCGGCCTGATCCGCCGAGAGTTCAACGCCATGCGCATGCTTCGCCTCGACGCGCAGTTCCACACCGTCGTAGCCATATCTCCTCGCAGTCATCACTACTTCCCTCACGCTGAGCTCGGGACACGAGAACGTCATAAACGAGAACTTCATGCTTCCCTCCTTGAGCGGTTCCTTGTCGTTGAGGCAATTGTATTGCATGTTATTGATGTTGACAATAGAGTAACGCATCGCAATCAGGAAGCTATATTGATAAACGATTGCATGATATTGATATGCTGATGCGGAAGTACATCCGGACCGTTACACCCGACGTGGTTCCTTCTATCTGTGGCGTGCTCCATGAAGATCGCATGTATCGGTTGAGCATCCACTATGCGGACTTTGAGGAGCACGTCTTCGCCCATGGCTGGAATGGCCTCCGCTTCACCAGCGTCGAGCATACGCATGAGGACGTCTACCACATGGTGCTGTATGTGGATGGCGACAACATGTTTTCCCATAATGGCGTGCGCCATCCCTCGCGCCGCGGCGTCCTGGCGCTCGTGGCCCCGGGTGAGGGGCATTTCTTCACTCCGACGCAGAAGGGAAGAGCGGCGTATGTGGAGGTCGCCTACTCCTTCCGGTCGGACGAAGGACTTCGTCTCACGATCCCCTATCACACCCTTCTCTCACACTACGCCGGGCGCGAGATTGGGCGGTTCATCCTGCCCATGACCCTCGATGAGTCGTCGACCAGTTTCGCAGCCGGAAAGATTGAGGAGTTGACCGACACGCTGCTCGCCGGCGGCAATCTATGCCATTTCGCCGCCCACAAGGCGATGATGGACATTTTCTCGATGTTGATCATCCGGATCGCCGGAGCACCAAGGGAGACTTCGGTGGACGCGTGGGGCGACGTCGCCGCGGTGAAGGAGTTTATCGAGAGCCGCTACGCCGAGCGGTTGACCCTCACGCAACTGGCGCAGTTGGCCAATCTCACTCCCGAGCACCTCTGCCGGAAGTTCAAAGGGCGCTACCACACGCCGCCTCTCACCTATCAGCAGAAACTTCGTATCCTGGCCGCGGAGAACCTGCTCAGAACTAGCGGGCTGTCATGCAAAGAGATCGCCTCCGCCGTCGGCTTCTGCGACGAGCATTTCTTCTCCAGGGCCTTCAAGCGTAGTACCGGAACCACGCCGTCCGCTTTCCGCAAAAGAGCGTAAGCTGAACAAGGAATATGCAAAATAATCCGGAGCGGGGATTGACATTCCGCTTCAAAAAACTTATAATGTAAATAAATAAATTACATAGTAAGGATTGCTGCGGTGAAAGAGACAAAATTCAAAAGAATCCAATGCGTCGACCGGGCCATCGATATTTTGGATGCCGTCGGCAGAGGCGGGTGCCGCACGATCAACGATATCGCCGGCCGCGTGCGTTTGAATCCCGCCACCGTCTACAACATTGTGAAGACGCTGGCCGTCAGAGGCTTCATAAACGAGGCTTCCGGCGATTATGCGATAGGCTCGAAACTGGGGCTGATGGCATCGCGCTGGGATGTCACGAAGGAGCTTCCCCTGCTCGCCGCGCCTATCATCGAGGAGATCAACCGAATGACCGGCGAGGCCGTCTGCGTCACCATCATGGCCGGTATGCGCGCGGAGATCGTGAATCTCATGCCTGGCTCACGTCAGGTTTCCGTCCAGTTCCTCCACCGCGCCTGGAAGTATCCTTTGAATCTCGGGACGGGGCGTCTGCTGGTCGCTCTCGGCGACAAGGACGACTGGGAGCGGTTTATCGAGAAGCATATCGAAGGGGGGCCGAAGAACCTCAGCGAGAAGAAGTGGGATGGCAAGACATGGCGCATGCAGCTTGATAAGATACGGTCCCAGGGGCACGTGATCGTCCGGATCGTTCCCGAGGGAGAGGACGAGGAGATCGGCGCGGTCGCCTGTCCGCTGCGGGCGCCGAACGGCGCGCTCGTCGCGGCGATCGGTTGTTCGTGCCCTATCAGCAGGGCGACTGACGCGCACTTGGCGTTCATAAAGGAAACCATTTACGCGGCGATCGCGGAAAATCCACTCTAATCATTTCCGTTTCGGATTCTATGTCTTGTTCAATCACGGAAATGTTAGTGAAGGCATCGCTCAGCATGAATGTTAGGTACGGAAATGATTTATTTAAGCCGGTTTGACCACCTGGCAAAAAAGAAGAGGTGTCTACATGTCGTCTAATCAAAGTTTGGATGCGGCTCCGCACCGCCTTGTGAATCATGAGGCGGTAAGTAAAGCTCGCCATTTCATCGAGAACGAACGGCAGTTTCATCTCGGATTTCTGCCGACGGAGCAATCGCATCCCAAGACGAGGACGCTTGACGCCACGTTCGCTGAATCGACGGCCGCGGGTGTGAGAATGCTACAATCGGTCGACCGCGATGTCCTCCACATGGCCGAGGCGGTCTTTGGCAGTGCGGAATTCGCGTTGCTGTGTGACACGCTCCACCAAGCTCTCTCCTCCGGGCGCAGGGTGGTGTTTTCCGGTTGCGGGGCGACGGGAAGGCTGAGCATTCTGCTGGAATCGATGTGGCACCGTTTTTTCATCAATCTGAAAAAGGAGCGGCCCGAGGTCCACCTCGCCCTTCATGCGTATGAGAATCTCGTTTTCAGCATTATGACCGGCGGCGATTTCGCTTTGCTGCGCTCGGTCGAGTCGTTCGAGGACTACCATGAATTCGGGTGTCAGCAGGTACGTGAGATGGGAATGGGGCCAGGTGACGTTCTTGTCGCGATCACCGAAGGCGGGGAGACGTCCTCGGTGCTTGGCACCGTCGAGGAGGCGGCCGCCTGCGGGGCGTCGGTGTTCCTTCTGTTCAACAATCCGGCGCATCTGCTGAGTGAGCGCCTTGAGCGGTCGCGGCGGGGGATCGAGCTTCCCGGCGTCACGGTGCTTGATCTGCATTGCGGTCCCATGGCGATCGCGGGGTCGACGAGAATGCAGGCCACGACATCCGAGCAGCTTATCGCCGGCGCGGCGCTAGAGACTACGCTGGGGAGGCTTCTCCGCAGCGTCGGTGGCGCCGCCGCCCGTGATCTATTGCCCGCCGACGGGTACGATTATGCGGCGGCGTTCAGTGGGCTGCTTGACGATCTGGGGCGGCCTGAAGCCGTCGCCGCCATCGCCGAGTACGTGGAATTCGAGGAAAGCGTCTATACACAGAAGGGGCTTGTCACCTACTACGCCAATGCGGCGCTGCTCGACATTTTCACCGATACGACTGAGCGGGCTCCGACCTTCATGCTGCCTCCCTTCAGGAAAAAGGACGACCTTCTCTCACCGCCATCGTGGGCGTTCGTGAAGAACCCGCTGCTCGACACTCCCGCGACATGGGAGGCCATGCTTGGCAGAAAGCCGCGCTGTCTTGACTGGACCAGCGAGACCTACAGGGAAATGGGAGCGAGCGAGAAGATAATCGCCAATCCGCCGTTGATCGGAGGAGGCGAGATCCTGAAATTCGAGATTGGCAGCGAGGAGGATGGCTCACGAGTGGCGCCGAAGACGAACGCCGCCGTGATGATCGTAACCGCGTCGGAGGCGGGCGGGGCTGGCTTCCCGCTTTTCGAAGAGTCGTTCAATAAAGCCGCCCGCAGGCATGCCGTTACCAAGGGGTTGGTGATTGGCGAGTTCCACGGTGAGGGATACATGGCCATCCCCTGTCGGCCGGGAAAGTCACTGTTGTCGCTGATGGAACACTTGGCGGTGAAGCTTGTCCTGAACACAATCTCCTCCGGCACGATGGTGAGGCTCGGCAAGGTGACGGGCAACTGGATGAGCTTCGTGGAGGTGTCGAACAAGAAACTGCTCGACAGAAGCACGCGGATCATCGCCGAGCTCTGCGGGCTAAGCTATGAGGACGCCTGTGTCGCGCTCCATGAGACGATGGAGGAGCTTGCGGTGGCGCCTCCCGGGAAACCACGGGAAAGAGTGTCGCCCGTGCAGCACACGATCAAGAAGAAACGCACAGCGAAAGTCTGAAATAAGTGCTGAGGAAATTCAATGTGGTGGCAGACGGGGACTTCTTCACCCACGGCGCGAGGCCGTGGGGGCTGAAAAGGTGAAGAAGGGAGCGTGAGGTAGCTTGTGATCGTCTTCACCCATGGGACAAGCCCATGGGGGTCGGGAAAGATCCCAACGGGCTTGCCCCGTTGGTGAATCAAATCAGTCGGCTACTTGCGCGGGCAATGAAAATTCTCGACCCCCGCGGCCTTGTGCCGTGGGTGAGCGAGATCACGTGTAACAAGCAGCGAGCAAAGCCCGCCTAATTTAAAGGTGACAAAAGAGCCTGTCTAACAAATATTATTGCGAACGGGATGCCCATATAATATACTTG
>CAYTFM010000413.1:0-6478 GCA_964436735.1 uncultured Victivallales bacterium
TTTGGAAATCAAGCCGTCCAGCCCCGCCGCGCGCGCCAGTTTGAAATTGAATGACTTGTAGCGCGAGAGAGTAGCACACAGGGTAGATATCGGTGGTGGCCGGGTCAATAAAAACAACATCGAAGCGCGGGTCAAGGACGGCGGAGACCGAGGCCTCCTGAAGCCGCCGAGTGCCGAACCGCCGCTCCATCGCCTGCGGCGACATGCGTAGGAGCAGGCCGAAGGCGGTGGCCAACCCCATCCCCGCCGATGGTCGGAGGCCATCGGAGTAGTCTCCGTTGTTGAACGCGGGATCAAGCGTGACGGCCATGCGCATCACCTCCCAAAGGGCGACGCGGTAGGGCGACGGCTTCGGGGACGAGCCGATCACGACCGCTTTGCCGATTCGCTCGGGATACCGCCGCATCCATTCAATCACCTGCTGTCCGCCCATGCATCCCCCCGCGGCGCAGGCGAAGCGTTCCACGCCCAACACGTCGGCAAGCCTCGCCTGCGCCGCAACCATGTCGCCGATGGTGACGACGGGAAAGCTCAACCCGCACGGCCTGCCAGTGGCGGGGCTGATCGAGGACGGGCCGGTGCTTCCTCCGCAACCGCCGATGACGTTGGAGCAGACGGCGAAATACCTGTTGGTGTCAAAGGCTTTGCCGGGGCCAATCGCCGCGTCCCACCACCCCGGCTTCGGATCGTCGGGGGAGTGACGTCCCGCGGCGTGGGCGTCCCCTGTAAGCCCGTGACAGACGAGGATGGCGTTGTCCTTGCGCTCGTTCAGCGCGCCGTACGTCTCGAAATGTATCGTGGGGACGGGAATAACGCCCCCTTCCTCGCATAGAAGAGGTTCACTGAGGTCAACGTGTTGCCTTTGCGCCTGCATCTCACCACGCGTTTCAATTATGTTGACACAGCCGAACAAATCGTGGGAATTTATGAGGTTACTGATAGAGGGGGGTCGGGGGGAAGTCAAATACCCATCAAGAGGCCCTCTCATGCAGTTCTTCCCCGACAGGAAGGCGCACTACTACGAAGAGGCTGTCTCAATGCTGCGCCAGGGAAAGGTGTGACCAGCTCCATCCCAAATGACGTCGCCGTCAAATTCCGCGCGGGCAAGGAGCTCAAGACCAGGGTGGCGAAGCTGAATGCGACGAAGCTTAAGAAGTGGAGGATGTTCGTCGAGTCCACCGTGAACGGCATCGTGAGCAAGCGACTCGCCGCGCGTCAGCAGATGCGGCGGACGCCGACGATGACCGTGGACGAGGTCTTCGGCGGGACGAGGAAGTGAGGGAGGTGAAGGGGAGCTGGCGACGGCGCCAGACTCCCGGTTGGCTGGGGGGGGGACGCTGGAAATGGCGTCAATATTGTAGCGGCGGCGCCAATGCTTACTATCCTGGAGAGGATCCATATAGTTGCCGTATTGGGCAGTGCGGCTCCCCCGCCTTCACTGTGGGCTGGGGATTATCATCAGTCTTCGCGCCTTATGCAAGAAACTGTCGGACGAGAGCGAACAGCACAACGGGAACCTCTCCCCGCACACCCCTGAAAAGCCTTTTTCGCCCCCCTCCACGCACCAAACGACGCATCTTCCTTGTCATTGCCTCTTGACATCTGATTTATTTTGATTTATTATATATCTATAGATATCAAAAATGGACACGCATGGACACCTTGATTAAAAAAGAGACGCAATCCCGTCAATTGGCCGATGAGATTGAGCGCAAAATCAAAAAGGGGGAACTCAGCCCCGGCTTCAAGCTGCCCAGCTTCCGTGAGATCAGCGCCACCTACCAGGTCAGCTTCCAAGTCGTCAAATCGGCCACCACGATACTTGAGCGGAGGAGTCTTGTCGTGTGCGAACCGCGGGTGGGCATCTACGTCAACCCCAAGGCCTTGACGCCTCTTCGGAAAAACCTGGCCACCCTTTGCGTGAAAACGGTTGGCGGGATGAGCTATATCGATCAACGCCTCTCCTTCTCTTCGCCGCCCCTTTGGACCGACTACTGCGTCACCCGCTACGAGATTCCGGTCGGGGCCGAATCCACCTCCGAGCTGGCTTATGAAGTTGAGCGGATCGCGAACGGCAAGCCGGATTGCCTGCTGGTCTTTCTACCGGCGCTCAAGACAAAGGGATTGGCTTTGTTCAAGAAACTGCGATTCCCGGTGATCTTTATCGGGGACTTTCATGATGGGATACCGCCCCGCGTGGCGAACCAGATCGTGGAGGACACAAGTGAACGCGCCAGGGCCTTTGTCAAGTGCGCCCACACGCGAGGGCTGCGGGATGTGGTCATGATGGCCGGAGGCCCGCCTGACGATCGGTACTACATCAGGATTCTCGCCGAGTCCGGAGCCGCAAGGGCCAAGGAGCTGGGTATCCGATTCCGCTATAGTCCATTCCGCGACTGCGGTTTCGCCACGGAGGAGGACTTCCTCGCCGCACGAGTGCGAGCCATCGCAGAGGTTGTGGCGCAAGGTGGATCGCCTGATGGACTCTTAGTTGAGAGCTTAGCCCGAACAGATCTTCTCATTGAGGCGCTGAAACGCAACAGACTACGCGTTCCCAAAGACGTCAAGATCGTGACCTCCTTCGAGATCCACCCTGGCACCACTTATGTGCAATATGACTGCTCGGCGTTCGGGCGGAGGGTTCAGGAGTTGATAGAGCAGTTAGTGGCGGAGCCCGCGCGCCCATTGGGGAGACTGGTTCTTCCCGCGCACCTGATTGCCGCACACTTTTTGAAAGTGTCCTGAACTCGAGTTTCTCGAAAAAACATTGAAAGGATATCTCAATGACGGCACCGCTCACGTTCCATCATCAGTACCATCAGGCCCTGGTCTACAAGATTTTCATGGCCAGGAAGAACAATCCGACTCCCATCACGACCTACGACGACGCCCTCGCCATCATCAAAGGCATGCACAACCTTTCACGCGGTATGCCGCAGATCGTCTACCTCGTCGGCTGGCAGTACGAAGGACACGACTCGAAGTATCCCGCCTGGTTCGAGGCCAATAGACGCCTCATGCGGCCGGGAGACGCCGACCCGCGGGACGGCTTCCGCCGGCTCGCGCGGGAGGCCAAGGCCTTCAACGCGGCGGTGAGCGTCCACATCAACATGGACGACGCCTATATGAACAGTCCCCTGTGGGATGAGTATGTCAAGAACGATCTCATATTGAAGAACGATGACGGCAGCCTTCGCAAGGGCGATGTTTGGGACGGCGAGCTCTGCTATTGGATTTCCAAGACGCGCGAGTGGGACTGCGGGCTGGCTCAAAAGCGCATCGACCGCTTTCTGGAGTATCTGCCGGAGGTCGCCGAGGCCGGCACCGTGCATATCGACGCCTTCCGCCCCAACCCCAGCTCCTTCCATGGCGTGGACATCACCATGGAGATCGAGACGGCCAAAAAAATCTACACCTATTGGGCGTCGAAAGGGGTGGATGTCACCAACGAATACGTGAGCTACCACGAACTGATCGGCTACGTGCCGATGGTGTGGGCTCTCAACCTCGACGAGCAGAGCCGCCTGCGCTATCCGCCCTCGCTCCTCTGCGGCGGACACGACGGTTGGAACCAGCGCGTCGGCCACGCGCACAAACTTCCCGGCTGGGCTGGCGCGTTCTACGTCCCGGAGGCAGGCACGCGCTATGAGGAGGCATGGGGCAGAAGCTGCTCGACCGACATGGTGGGACGCAAGGAAGGCGGCTTCAAAATGGTCAACGACATGCCGCAACTGTTCTGTGAAAGAACACTCCCCTGGTATTTCCTGAATCGACACCGCGCCATGGAACTTCAACAGACCGCCGAGACATACGACGTGCATTTCAGCGATGGCGTGATAAGCTCCGTGCGCGTCGCCGACAGAGTCCACACCATCCGGCAGGACGGAAGGCTGTTGGCCGAGGGCGGCGACCTCTGCCTTCCGGCCCCCTGGGTCGGCGACGTCTTGATCGCCTGGAGCAGAAACGGCTCGAAAAGAGTCTGGACACTGCCGCCGGAATGGAAAGGAACCAGAGAGGCGGACCTCAGCGCGTTCGACGCCTCGGGGATCAAGCCCTTGCGCAGGGCTTCAATCTCCGACGGCACAATCGAACTGGAGATCCCCGCGATGACGGCACTGCAGATTACGCGCGCCCCATAAGCTCCGCACCGCCGCCATTACTCGCCGACAAGCTCGTAGAGCGTCAGACCTCCCGCCGTCGTCTTGCTCAACTTCTTGCCGGAGCCCAGGATTTTCTCAACGGAAAACTGAGCGGGCGCAGCCTCGACCTGCGCCTTGTCGGCATCGGTGAGCTCGCGGCATTTGAGATGGTCAGGCGCCTTGGTGAACCTGTTCTTGTAGTTCGGTGTGGCGGGATCACGTGACGGTAAAGCCTTGGCGTCGTCCAGCAGTGGCAACTGGGGCGCCGTCGGGGGAGCCGTATTTATATCGCCGCCGCCCGTGAAACTCAGATTCTGCCAGTTGTTCTCGGAGACGAGCCACGTGCCATCCTCGTCGAAGGGATAGTTGAGGTTCATCGGGTACGCTTTCTTTTGGATCTCCCCGTCGAAGTTCCAGTCGACGTTCTTTTTTAGATCCCCGGTGATGATGAAAGGATCCTGATAACCCGGATAGGAGAACTGCGTGCCGAATCCCGAGGACTTCGGCCCCAGTCCCGCCTTCTCCCTGACCTCCCACTCGTTGATGCGTTTGAGCAGGACGCTCGAATAGTCGTAGAACCCCGCCTGGCCGTCCCAGCGCATTATTCCATCGAACTGGAAATGGTAGTTCATGATGCTGAGGTAGTTGGGCTTGTAGTTGACGTGGTCGTAGCCGCCGTGGGTAAGCCCGAGATTGTGACCGAACTCATGCATGATCGTGCCGCCCGTCATCCCGGCGTACTGGGTGCTGGACTGCATGCCCTGCAGCGAGCAGATGAAGTCGACGCCGCCCGACCGGAACGTCGCGTAGCCACCATCGGGGTTCCGGGAGATGCCGGACGAACCGGAGCCACCGTAGTTGTCGCAAGAGAGGCAGTAGTGGTAGATGTTCGGCACGTTCTGCAGGCTATACGTCTTGAGCGTGTACGCCTTGACCGTGTCGACGTCCGACCAGTCGTAGTTCTCGTTTGCGTCGAACTTGCCGATGGTCGTTTTGGGATCGAGCGGCGCGCCGTTTGTGACGGTGACCAGATGGAGACTGACGCCGGACTTGCCTCTCAGCCCTTTGACGGGCGCGGCGGCAAACGCCTGGATCACAATGGCGAGTGCCGCGTCGGTCGGCTTGTTGGCATTGGCCGCGCCCACGGAATCGACTAAGATGATCACATCCTTGCGGTCGGGATCCAATTGAATCAACAAGCCACCGAAATTAAGGGGGCTTTTCTCAAGAGAGTCGGGAATGCCGTCGGCGTCCTTGTCGTCCGACGTCTTCTTGTTCGCCCAGTTGTAGGCGGACGGCGCGCTCTTGCCGCGGATTGACGCCGGATCGTCCGGATCGGGTTTCGCGCAATAGGAGCTTTGCGCGGCGAAAAGTATCATGCCGGAGATGATGGTGGACAATGCGACGTTGAAGGCGGCTCTCATTACAGGACTCCTTTCCAAATTGTGTGATGTGTAGTGGTATAGCACGCAACACTATAGATTTTCAAGTGAGAAAAAACATGTCACGGCATGATTTTCGCTATGAAAGACGTTTAACCACCATCTCGAGGGGACGCTTCTCTGGCCCCTGGCTTTCCCTGGCGGCGTGCCCCACCGGGATCACCGCCATAAACTCACAATGCGGCTCGCCCAGCAGGCGCATCACGTCATCCTTGATGAGGAAGAGGATTCCCAGCCAGACGGTCGCCAACCCCAGCGAGGTCGCCGCCAGCAGGAGGTTCTGCACCGCCGCCGCCGAACTTTGAATCTCCATCGTCCGGAAGAAATCGCGGGCAACATCCTTGTCAACCTGGAACAGATCGGTGCCGTGATGGATCAACTCGCCCGTATTGGCCACCGCCACCACGACCGGCGCGGAGGCGATGCTCCGCGACGCCATTCGAAGCAGCGCGCAGGATGGCCGCTGGAACTCGGCCGCCTTGGCAGAGATGAGATTCACCAACTCCTGCTTCATGGCGTCGCGCACGACGATGAAACGCCACGACTGTTGATTGTGCGCCGACGGCGCATGGTTCGCCGCTTTGAGCAGCTTCAGAATATCCTCGTCGGCCACCGACTGGTCGGAGAACTGCCGAACGCTCCGCCGTCGTCGTATGACCGCTAGCACCTCGTTGCCCGTCGGCGTCGCCGCGGACGTGTCATCTTGCTTCACCACAATGCTCCCCTCTTCTAAACCGGCCTCGCCGGAGGTTGTTGTCAGTTGTTGGTTGCCGGTTGGCAAACCGACAAGTTAGGCGGTCTTCGCCCGCAGCTTGGTTTCAGTGTTCGGGTTTCAGGTTTCAGGAAATTTTCTTTGCCGCTTCCTGACACCTGAAACCTGGTGACATTGAATTTCCT
>CAYTFM010000414.1:0-6365 GCA_964436735.1 uncultured Victivallales bacterium
GGACAAACTGGCAGCCATCTCCCTGAAGACCAACGACGGCAGCACGATCAAGCTCATGATGAATCCGTTCACGCCCGCCGGCTGGCACCGCCCCGGCGTCAGATCGTTCCTCAAGACCGATGGCACAGACATGAAATCAATCGCCTCACTCACCTGCGAGGCTGAGGAGAAAACCGTCGCGGCGTACTCGCAGAGGAATGGACGACTCGCCGGAGCCTTCCTCCCGCAGATCGTCCTGCATCCTCTCATCTTCGACGACTCGCTGAAGCTCTCCGCCAACAAGGCGCAGTTCGATCCCGTCGGAGAAAAATTGTTTCTCGGCGCAGTCAACACTTTGGGAGGAGTCCAATGATCTCGCTAGGCGGCAAGACAGTTCTTCTCGGAGGATTCCACGACCACTGGGCGCGGGCCGACATGGAGAATCCCGCCCTGTTCCTGGCGGCGCTTAACTACTACCACTATGATTTCGTGACGCTGCAGGACGGCCCCGAGTTTTCGGCGCAAATCGCCAGGACCACCGCCGTCTTCAGCGACAAAATCAAAATCTATCCGGGCAGAGAGGAGGGTTTCTCGTGGGGACACGTCGTCACAGTCGACCCCAAGGCCCCCCCCCCCAACACGCAGGAACCCGATCCATACACCGCGCTGTCCGGCCTGAAGAAAAGCTGCGCCATGGTGTTCCTCGCCCACCCCACCTATCTGACGACCTTCGACAAAATCTACAAGACCGGCATCATGGACCGGCTGATGGACGAGGGCGTCATCGACGGCGTCAATCTGATCAACACCGACGGTTTCGACGAGAAGGGGCACCAGGAGATGATCCGCTGGTATCGGCGGCGAGAGAAGGCCGGCAAACACACGCCCATCGTGGGCGGCTGGGATCTGCACATGCCGGCTCCTCCGGGGGAAGTCCCGCCCGTCCTCTACGGTCCGAACTTTCCACCTGGCGGACACTTCGAGTCGCCGCTCGGCAACCGCTCTCTCGTCTTCGCCGAGGAAAACACGCTCGACGCCATCATGCGGGCGGTCGCCACCGCCGATGTCGTCATCGAGGATCTCGCCACAGGCGAACTACTCGGCCCAGAACGACTTGTCAAATTCCTCAAGGAGAATGACTTCCGCGCCATCATCAACCATCTTGACGCCGAACGGGATTCCGTTTCGCTGCGCGCGAGGACGCGGTGGACCCTCGGCGGCGCCGCGGAATTCGCGATAAACAAAAAAGGAACCGTGCTGTTTCCAAAAAGCCTGACAGCAACAGAGCGGCTGCCGGTGGAGTCCGACGCCGTTGTCCAGCGCCACCTTCCCGTTTTCCTCGAGCGCGACGCGGCGTATTGCCCGGTGGCGTGGCGTGGCGCAGACGGGACGGAGCGAATCTGGGCGGTCGAGGCGTTGCATCCTGTCCAATTCGAGGTTCTCCCTACAATGGGCGAAGGTGGTCCGGCCGTCGAACTTGCCCCCAAAATCCCCTTCGCAGGCACTGCGAGCATCCACGTCAAAGGGCTTCTCGACGTCGCGGATACACCGATTGAGAGTCGCACCCTACTTCCTGTCACCCCGGAAAAGGCGGGAACCATCCCCTTCTCCTACGAGTTCTCCGTAGTATCAACATCCGGTGTCAAGAGGAACCAGACGGGGTATCTCACCTTCATCGGCGCGCGCCGCTTCGCCAGCCGTTGGGAGGACATCCCGGAAATCGCCATCGATAACGCCAGCTACGTCCCGAAGTTCTCGTATGGGGCGAACCGCCCTTATCCCGGTCCGTCGGTGTTCTCCACCCGCCTCAAGCTCGCCTGGACGCCAGAGTGCCTTATGCTGCGGGCGGACGTGACCGATCCCGTCCACCATCAGCCACATATAGGCCACTACGCCTATAACGCCGACTGCCTGCAACTGGCGATAGACCCCTTGCTGCGACGCGACGACATCACCGGCCGTATCTACGCGTTCAATCTCGCGCTCACCTCGACGGGGCCGGAGCTCTTCAGAACCTGGGCGCCGCGCCGCGAGGCTTCGCCCTCCTTCACTCCTCCGCCCGACAACGTGTCGCTCGGTGCCACGCACCTGAGCGTCGAAAAGAAGCCTGACGGCCTCGTCTACACGCTAAGCCTGCCGTGGCGAGAGTTGGCGCCTCTCGCTCCCACGACTGGCGCGCGGTTCGGCATCTACCTGATCATGATGAACAACAACGGCGACGGCCTGATCGACACGATGCACTGGCCTATCCCGATCGACGGCATGTGGCTGATCCCCAACCGCTGGGGCGTCGTCAATCTTGTGGATTGAAGCCCAAGGCGGTCCGTCAGGCGTAGCAACAGGAGAAACGTGAGTCTGGCTTTTATGCATAGTTCGGTTGTGGCCTTGTGCCGCCTTGGGAAGTATATTGGAGCTCAGGCTGACCAGAAGCCTCGTCGCGGGTTTCGCCTACCCGAACACTGAAGACACGCTTTTACAGGAGGCCCCACATGCAGTCAACACAAGCACCCGCAAAGCCATCCGCCACAAAAAACGAACCGAACGCAACCGCAAGCCTGTTTGATTTCCTGGGAGGGGATAAGGGCAAGATCATCGCACTGTGCGTTCTCGTCGTGTTGGCACTCGTCATCACCTCCTTCTACACCGTGCCGGTACTGACCTTCTCGCAAAGCAACGAAAAGGTCGAACGCCTCATCCTCTGCTCCAAGTGCCCGCACAAGGAGATGAAATACGTCAGCAGAAACAGCCTGCTCAGTTGCAAGTGCTCAAAATGCGGTCAACCGGCCGGACTCGCGCGGCAGTGCGAAAAATGTGGATTCCAATTCGCGTACACGCCGCCGCCGCCAAACGACACCGAGGCGTGCAAGCCGGAAAACGTGGCGAAGCTTCAGCTCTGTCCGAACTGCGGATCCGACAAGACGCTGACCTGCACGAAATGAGTAGTGTTGAAAAACGGCCGACTCTGTCCCGGCTGTCTCACTCGATCGGCTGGATCGGCCACCAAGGATTTGAGACTCCGTTCTTCCAATCGAGCTCGCCTTTGGTGTTCAAGATGTAGTAGTCGGCCATCCCCCACGTGTTGAAGACGTGCCGTATCTCGTCGATGTACATGGCGTTCATTCGATGCGTCAGATGGGACGCACTCCAGGTCGGATGATTGCAGTGCCGCCGCTCGTAGATGACCCGATTCTTCACCTTCGAGGCGATATATGCCTGCACTGCGGGGTTCGAGTTGCTGGGGTCGAACTTGTAGACGTTGTTGCCGTGCCCCCCGTTGTAGTTGTAGTTCCGCTCGATGTCGGTGATGGTGCCGGTCATGTAGTAGTCGGTTTTGCTGGGGATGTAAGAGGGGCTTCCCCCCGTCTCTTGCCCGACCAAATCGCTCTCCTTCTGCGCATCGATGGACCGCGAACCGGGACAGGAGAACACACCAAGGCCATTTAAATATTTATATGGAGGGCGGAAGTCGTCAAGCCAGTACTTGGGGACCGGGAAATTGTTGTTGTTGTCGTTCAAATACGAGCGATAGGCGATGGCGATCTGCCGCTGATTGGCGATGCAGGCGGCCTCCTGCGCGTACTTGGGGACGCGCGTGAGGGTCGGCACGAGAATGGTAAAGCAGATAAAGATGATCGTTACCACAAGAGCCATCTCCACAAGGGTGAAGCCAAACACCGTTCGCGCGCCACACGTGAGATTCTTGATCATTGTACCCCTCCGACAATAAGCGAGCATTACGCACTACCTTACTCTACCGTTCAGGCGATCAGTTATCAAACACAGGCAGTACTACTTACTTTCTTAGCTACGGCACGCCGATTTATCAAGACGATTAAATTAGGCAGCTGTACGGCCGCGGTTGCAACCACTCGCTCACGCTCGTGGCTCTGTTCGACCGCCGCTCCGCGGCTCGCTTGAATATGCCATCCGCCTGTTATAGGTTTTATTTGAACCCCTTTTCTGGAGCCCTTTCAATGAATGCAATCCGTTGCGCGCTGACTCTCACCCTCTGCCTCGGGCTCGCCGCCAGGACGGTCGCCGCCGACACGGACTCGGTCGAGTCGATCCTCAAACAGCGGGAGGCCAAGACCGTCAAGACCAAGAAACTGCTCAACACCGCCCTCGTCAAAATCAACGCCGAGACGATCAAGAAGCTCGAAACCCTCCTCGAGACTGAAACCAAGGCGGGGCGCAAAAAACAGGCCGAGGAGATCAAAACCATCATTGCAAAGATGAAAAGCGAAAGCGAAGCCATCGAGGCTGACATCGAGGCCGATGACGATGCCGCCACCCAAGGGAAAGACAAGACCAAGAAGAAAGAGGAGAAAGAGGAGTCGAAAAAATCCGAAATCGTCTATCCCGCGGGAACGTTCGAATGGTCCGGCCACAAATACTATCTCCTTCCGGAGGCCATGAAAGTGGAGGACGCCATCGAGGCCTGCGAAAAGTTAGGAGGACACCTCCTCAGCATCGAGAATCAGGAGGAGTTGGACTACTTCCAAGGGATCGCCCTCGAAAAGGGACAGGAGTTGTGGATCGACCTCAAGGAGGGCCCCGCGGGTAAATGGAAGAACGGAAAGGGCGAGGAGGCGAAATTCATTAAATGGGCGCCCAAGCAACCAACGGCCGGCAAAGACGGCGTTGTCATCAACACCGCCCAGCACAAAAGCTTCGCCGGGATGGAAACACGCTTCAGCACCGAGCGGGAAGTCGTCTGCGAGTGGGAGCCGTGAGCCAGAAAAAGTAAAACGTAAAACGTAAATGGTGAATGGTGAATGGTGAGGAGTTAAAAATGAGACGTAACTCGCAGTCCGCAACCATGTGGCGGCTTTGAATTTCGCTCTTTACGTTTTACGTTTACGTTTTATGTGTTAGTTTCTTGTTTCCCTGAACCCCGAACACTGAACCCTTTATTCTACCCCAAGGTCAGCCATGCCTCCGCATTACGTCTTCTCGACACAGAATCTCGCCAAGTTCTACCACGACAAACCCATCTTCCAAGACATCAATTTGTCCTTCTTCTACGGCGCCAAGATCGGCATCGTCGGCGAGAATGGGGCGGGAAAAACCAGCCTGCTGCGCATCATGGCGGGCGTGGACAAGGATTTCATGGGAACCGCGCAGCTCACCAAGAACATGCGCGTCGGCTACGTGCCACAGGAGCCACGCCTCAACCCCGAAAAGAACGTCCGCGGCAATTTGGAGGAGGCCGTCGCCCCGATCCAGAACCTGATCACCCGCTACGACGAGATCACCGTCAAGATGGGGGAGAAGCTCCCGCAGCCCGAGATGGACAAGCTCATGGACGAGATGGGCAATCTTCAGGAGAAGATCGATTCCCTTGAAGGGTGGGAGATCGACCGCCTCCTCGACGTCGCCTCCGACGCCCTCGTCCTGCCGCCCGACGACGCCGACGTCACCAAGCTCTCCGGCGGCGAGCGCCGCCGCGTCGCCCTGTGCAAGGTGCTGCTCGAAAAACCCGACCTGCTGCTCCTCGACGAGCCGACCAACCATCTCGACGCCGAAACCGTCGCCTGGCTCGAGCGCACGCTCCGCGAGTACCACGGCACCGTGATCATCGTCACGCATGACCGCTACTTCCTCGACAACATCACCAAGTGGATCCTCGAGCTGGAGAACGGACGCGGCATCCCCTTCGAGGGCAACTACTCCTCATGGCTGAAGCAGAAGTCCGAGATCCTCCGTCAGCTCGAGAAAAAGGAGAGCCAGCGCCAGAAGATCCTCACCCACGAGCTCGAGTGGCTCAACAGCTCTCCCGAGGGGCGGCGCAAGAAAAGCCAGGCGCGCATCTCCCGCTACGAGGAGCTCGCCTCCCAAAGCTTCGACCTGTACAAAGACGACGTCGCCATCCAGATTCCCCCCGGCCCACGCCTCGGCGACAAGGTCCTCGTCTTCGACAAGGTGCGTAAAGGCTACAACGACGTCACCCTCATCGACAACTGCTCGTTCAGCCTGCCAAAGGGCGCCGTGGTCGGCGTCGTCGGCCCCAACGGCTGCGGCAAAACAACCCTCTTCCGCATGATCATCGGCGAGGAGAAGCCTGACGCCGGCACTCTCACGGTCGGCGAGACCGTCGTCCTCTCCTACGTCGACCAGCACCGCGACGCCCTCGCCGACGCCAAGTCGGTGTTCGACGAGATCTCAGGAGGCGAGGACGACATCAGGCTGGGGGACCGCAAGATCAACTCCCGCGCCTATCTGGCCCGCTTCAACTTCCGCGGCGCCCAGCAGCAGAAGCTCGTCGGACAGCTCTCCGGCGGCGAACGCAACCGCGTCCATCTCGCCAAACTCCTCCGGCGGCACGGCAATCTCCTGCTCCTCGACGAGCCCACCAACGACCTCGACGTCAACACCATGCGCGCCCT
>CAYTFM010000415.1:0-871 GCA_964436735.1 uncultured Victivallales bacterium
CCTTGCGGTGGTAAGCAATCGCGCACAGATGACTGCGAAGGAGTTGATCCGCTGGCACTGGGGGAAGGCCGGGACGATCGAGCATGTGCATCGGGTCCTCAAAGACGAGTTAGGCGCGGGCGTGATGCCGAGTGGACGTTTTGGCACGAATGCGGGATGGTTTCGGATCAATGCGCTGGTGTTCAACATCTTGACCGTTCTGAAAAGGCGCGCGCTTACTGAACGCTTCCGGGATGCACGGCCGAAGCGATTGCGCTTCGAGTTGTTTACGGTACCCGGCAAACTCGCCGTCCACCAAAGCCGTTTGTCCGTACACGCGTCGGCCGAAGAAGGCGGGGTTCAGGAAATTGTCGCTGCACGCGGGCGATTACTTGCGAGTGCTTATCCGGTTGACTGAACATACCACTACCTGCGAGGATCGACCTGCGTCGTATGGACTGGCGCGAACGTTGTTCCACACCCGACTGGCGAACAGAGCCTATTTCGCGCCGAAATATCGGACTCCGCTGCCGATGTACCACCGCCGCCCTATGGGAATCCGCCTCATCAAACACCGTGATATCTATCCGTTGGGGGTTGTTCAGTCAACCGGATAAGCACTTACTTGCGATGTCCGATTCCCGCCATGCCAACGGCAATTCCGATGCCCTGATATAAAAGGCGGTAACCCCCGCGCCCACTAGCGCGGCTGCTATAGCACCAGTGAGTTCTCAACGCGCCCACCCCTACCAACCAGGACGATATCAACCTCAACCACACCCCGGGCGGAAACGCATCCCTGCCGCCATCAGCTCTTAGAGCGGAGTTATATCGTGAGGTTTAGGATCGATGCGCGCCACATCAAAGGCAGTTGTGCCGCCAAGTAATGGTC
>CAYTFM010000415.1:881-1269 GCA_964436735.1 uncultured Victivallales bacterium
GCGAGCACTCATCCCCGCGCCTACCAGCAGATGTCATGCTGCCAGGGGGGGCGCCATACGTGCCGCGTGCTAGCGGGCAAGCATAAAACCCCACTGTCGCACCCCGAGCGACCATCCGCCACGTCCACGCCCGGGCTGGAATCGCCAGCCTACCCAGCGCTGTCTCCGCGTTTTTGTGGGTGCGTCTGGTCATCGCCAATCACCTTAGAGCGGAGTTATGGTACTCGCTCCCGGCGCAGCAACAGCGCTGGTGACCGATGTCTACCGCCTACTCCCAATACCACTCACGCGCAAGGCATTAATGATGAAGCATTTTCTCAATGCCGATCAAAGCCAATTTCATTTTTTATTGGCTCGTTTTCTATTTTTTCTCCGTTAGGCTTGTCTG
>CAYTFM010000415.1:1279-3207 GCA_964436735.1 uncultured Victivallales bacterium
GCTTTGATTGATTCCAGTGATGACGGCCTCTTGCTGCTTCGGGGCGCGGCGCTTGGCGAAGTGGATCAGCGTGCCCAAGGAAATACGTGCTGGGCCGAGGGTGTACGAAATGTATCATCCAGACGGTCTGCACGAAGTCTTGCGGTTCTTCGATCTGATCGAGGTGGCCGGGATTCCGGACCTCAACACCATGTCCCACAACGCGAAGACCGAAAAGGTGTTGAACCTCCTCCGGGAAAAGTTCGAGGAACTATCCGCCCCCGCCTATCCCCTCCGCGTTTCCCTGCAAAAGCTCAACACCCTGGAGCCCATCCGCATCATCGAGGGGAAGGCATGAGTCGGAGAGACGCAGCGGGGCGAGCAGTTATCTCTCGACTCCACGACAGCGTTGTTCCGCAATCAATAGCTAACCGCGAGCCGCCCTCCGGTTGACAACAACTACCTTCTACGGCTTAATGTCGCCGCCTGATGTTGACCGAAAGGAGTGGAGTGGCGCTGAAGGGCGTCTGTGGGTGAAAAGGGTCCTTGTCGGCGGAATCTAGCATGAGAGAATGGTCACATAAAGAGGCAAGCATTGTTTTGCTCGGGAGCTTCAATCCCAAGATTTTTCAGCCGTTGTGGTTGGGTGCCCAGGGGCTGATCCGGAAAGAAGAAGCCGAAGCGGCTGAAATCGGTCTCATTCATCGCGACGTTGCCGCTTTCAAACTTGACTGGGCTGATGTTCAGGCCGTAAGGGAACGATTCCAGATCCGCCCGGTGAAGGATGGTCACGACCAGGAGATCAGGGACTTGGTCGTCGGCATATTTCGCCTTCTGGCGCACACGCCGCTTTATGCCCTGGGCATCAACAAGACCGCCCATCTGCCGATGGAATCCGAGGAAGCTTGGCATGCCCTTGGGCACAGGCTGGCTCCTAAGGACATATGGAATGAGATCCTTGAGAAACCCGGAATGCAAAGTCTTAGCATCCAAGGCAAACGTCCCGACGGACTTAACGGCTTCGTCCATGTAACCATCCAGCCTTCAATGATCAGGCAACCGGGGATTTTCGCAAGCGTGAACGATCATTTTGATGTCCAGGACAAAGAGAAATCCGCAGGCACGGGGGAGATCGTCGGCATCCTGGACAAGATGTGGCTGTCATCTTATGAGCGGTCGGAGAAGATACTGGAAAAAATAATGGAGAAGACATGACCGAAAGATCTCCAGTCTCCACAGAGACGGTCTGCGCCGACTCGCTGAATCGTTCCTCCGCCGGTTGGTTTGGCGAGGAGGATCTTGCCATCAACGCCATACCCGCGATGCGCGAAATTCCAGAACAGGAGTTGCGCAGCCTTCTCTACGGTCAAGAGCCCGATTCGGCTTTGATCGAGGATCGGGATCGTTTCATCGTGAGAACCAAGACAATGTCGGTGGAAGGCCAATTGCCGACGTTTCGTCCTCGCCGATACGAGAAACCATCCGATCGCTTTATTCCATTGCAGAAGTGGGAAGGGGTTGTGCTCGAAGTGGAACCGGATATCTTCCGGGCGCGGTTGGTTGACCTCACGTGCCCAAACCCGCCGGAAGAAGTCGAACTGCCAAGAGGGGAGGTCTCGGATTCCGATGTGGATCTGCTAAGGCCAGGGGGTCTTTTTTACTGGACAATTGGATATCTCGACGACCGTTTCGGCCAGCGACAACGAACCTCTCGTATTCGATTCCGCAGGTTGCCGCCATGGACAGCCGACGAGCTTGAATCGGCGCGGAGGGAGGCGGAATTGCTTGCGGAATGTATCGGATGGAAATAGCCGCACCATTCCACCACGGGCCAATGAGTTCGAAGTTTCTCTTTTTGGTCCGGGGTTCGGGGAGTGTGTCGTCATCCATCTCGGGCAGGGCGTCTGGTCAATCAGCGATTCCTGCATTGACGTCGACACCGGATCGCC
>CAYTFM010000415.1:3217-6353 GCA_964436735.1 uncultured Victivallales bacterium
CTGGCACGATGATCACGTCGGAGGCCTGGGCACTGTGTTCAAGGCTTGCTCGAACGCGGAGTTCATCTGCTCCGACGCACTCCGCGAGAAGGAATTCTTGACACTTGTTGCTGCCTACTCAAAATCGCGATCTAGTATGGGCTCCGGTGTGGACGAGTTGGGACATGTACTTGAAGAAATGCGAAAAAGCACCGGAGACCTCCGCAGATTCAAGTTTGCTCTGGCCGACCAGTGCCTTTGGCGTAGACAAAGGGACGGCAAAGAGGAATATCCGGCGTCTTCCGTCTACGCCTTGGCCCCCTCTTCCTACTCCTGCGTCTTGGCAACGGTCGCGCTTGGAAAATTGCTGCCACATGCGGGTCCGATGCGACGCGTTCCCGCTTTAACCCCGAACCACGCCGCCGTTGCCCTGTGGGTAGAGCATGGAAACACGGCTGTGTTGTTAGGTTCTGACTTGGAAGAAACCGGGCATTCCCAAGCCGGATGGTCCGCCATTATCTCGAGCCGAACCCGTCCGCAGGGTAAAGCGGCAATCTATAAGGTGGCGCACCATGGGTCAATAAACGGCGACGTCCCGGACGTTTGGAGCATTCTTCTCGAGCCTGATCCCATCGCCGCATTGACGCCGTTCGTTAACGGTGGCGCAGTTCTTCCGCAGAATTCGGACATCGAACGGATTTGCGGCCATACGACAAGAGCCTACGCAACGGCGCTTCCCAAGATCCGGCGCAGTCCACGTCGTCCACCCGCGGTCCAGAAGACGATTGATGAAGTCGCCCGCAGTATTCGCCCCATCAGTTGGTCAACCGGCCAAGTGCGTATACGAATAGACCAAACTGAGCTAGAGATGGAAACTCGGGTTGAGCTTTTTGCGGGCGCTTTGAAATTGCCGTCCCGTTAATTCAACGGACTCGCAAAAAATGTGAACGGATGACCTAATCCGCCCGGCCGTCCACGTTGTGTCGAGTTCCGATTCGTCACCGAAATTGATGGTACCACAGTGGACCTACCCCCGTTTCGACAAAGGTGCCAGGAACGCTGCCTCACTTCAGGCGTAGGGTGTAGAAAAACCCGGTCTGACGACCTGTTTTCGAACGGTTTATTTTTCCCGGGATTTGGACCGGCCCTTGGGTGAAGTGAGTTTCTGGGACGCGGCAGCGAGACGCTCCTTGTCAAGTCGAAGATTTTCCTTGGCCTGGTTCAAGGCTAAATCCACCCATTCGTTCATAAGTGCCTTGAACTTCTTGTAGTTCACGAGCTGCTTATTCACATTTTTCACGAGGCTGTTCTGTATGAACTGGCTCGTGCTTTTCCCCCGGTGAACGTAGCTGAGCTGGTAATACGGACCATGCTTTCTGGGCTTCGCCGGGTCCTTGCAACGGCAGTTCTCCTTTCCGCATACCGTATAGTGCCTATTCAGGCTTCCAGGTCGCATTTCTCCGATCGTCTGAAGCTCTGACATGATTTGCTGAATTCTGCTTTTCGTGTTTGTGCCGCGCATGGGAGTAGCTTATCATGCCTGTCTGATAACTACTATAGGCTATCGGACAAGACAGATGACGGCTGCGGCGCGATTGATGATTTCGAGGAACAACTGGAAGGGGAAGGCGGTCCCTCGCGGGACATCACTGCGGGAAGCACGAAAGGAGATCAGGCGGCTCGGCGCGAGCAACCGCGCCTTGCGGTCGAGCTGTTCGGAAAAGGATGCCGAATTGAATCGCCTCCAAATCAGGATCGCGGTTCTGGAGGCCAACTTATACGGAAGGGACGATGAGCGAATTCTCCCCGTTCCGCAACCAACACCGCGTATTGACGCAGCTGATCCGCACCGATACGCGCAGGTACGGGCTTTGTGCGTCCTGCTCGTGATCTGCGCCGTGATTGCCTTTCGCGCCGTTCCAAGAGCACTGTCCGTGCTTCAAAGTTCTGGCCGTCTGCTCTGCGTTCCACCACCACACTTCACTTCGGTCATCCACTGGACGCTGCGTGCCGGGATCAGCCTTTTACGCAAGGTCGGCTTCTCGGACGAACCCTGGCTGGCGATCATGGACTGCTCCATTGATGTTGGTGTACGCAAGGCCCTGCTGGTGCTCCGCGTGCCACTATCCACGTTACAACGCAAGGGCGGCGCTATCGGCTTCGCGGATTGCGAATGCCTCGGGGTGAGGGTCTCCGTCACCTGGAACGGGCCGCTGGTCAAGGAGGCGCTGGCCGACATCTTCGGTCAGGCTGGCGAGCCGATTGCCATCATCAAGGACGGTGGAACCGATCTCGCCAGCGGTGTGCAACTTTACCGTACACAGCAGGACGCCGAGCGGATTCGCGTGATCGATGATATCGGACACTTCATTGCCAATGCGCTCAAAGCTCAGTTCGCAGACAAGGTTCCGTTCCAGAGGTTTCTCAAGGTCGTAGCCAATGGCGCGGCGCGCATCCGTCAAACTGACCTGGCGCTATATCTGCCGCCGAAGATTCGCACCAAGGGCAGGTTCCAGGGAATCTCGGTGGTAGTCAATTGGGCCGGAAAAATGCTTGAACTGCTGGGAGGACGAGGGCGCGCCAAGGAGGATAGCGACACCCATCGGCTTCGCAAGGCGTTCTGTGGACTGTCCCAGCTTCGGCCATTCCTGGAGGAGTTCCTGGCCGTCCTCACGGTCACCGACATGTTCATGGCGCTAATGAAGCAAGAGGGGTTGAATCGCAAGACTTACCACGCGGCCAAGACCCTCGCGAAGACACTTCCCGAATCCATCGTGCGTGCCCGCATCCTGGAATGGCTGGATCGACACCTGCGTGTCTGTTGTCAGCTTCGTATCGGGCAGCAAGCGCTCCTGGTCAGCAGCGATGTCATCGAATCCATCTTCGGAGCTTTTAAGACCATCGTGCAGCGGAATCCCAGGGCCGAACTCAACCGGCTCGTCTACGTTTTCCCTTTGCTTTGCGGACAACATGACGAGGCAAGGATCGCCGGTGCCATCGAAAATTGCAGCCAGCGGGACATGCTGCATGAGATCTCGGCAACACTCCCGCCAACCATGCGACAACAAAGGCGAAAGCTCCTCGATGCCGAAGAAAAAAAAGTACCAAAAACCGGGAAAAATCTACACGGTAGAGGCGGATAATTTTCTACACCCTA
>CAYTFM010000416.1:0-429 GCA_964436735.1 uncultured Victivallales bacterium
CCCACGTTCTCCAACCCCTCCGCGACCGCCGAGCTCACCATGGTCGCCTCCCCGACAGGATCCGGCTCGACCAGCCCCACCGGCACCACCACCGTCACCATCGGGGATCCCACCCCGATCAGCGCCACGGCGGACGACGGCTACACCTTCTCGAACTGGTCATCGACAGGAAGCGTCACCATCGCGGACAGCTCATCCCCCTCCACGACCGCCACGCTCACCGGCGAGGCAACCGTCACCGCCACCTTCACCAAATCCTCCGCGCAAAGCTTTTTCATTAAATCGTACGACATCAGCTCGGACAGCGGCAAGAGCGGTGCCGACAAGATCTCGATCAAGTCGGCCGAATATCCCTCCGACGCCCCGTCGAACCCTGAAACAGCCACCGTCCAGATCGACAATCTGTCGTTCGAGTGTCCACTTAACGAC
>CAYTFM010000416.1:439-6294 GCA_964436735.1 uncultured Victivallales bacterium
AAGGCAACGGCAAATACGTCTACTCCTCGAAAAGCCCGCACGTCTCCCTGACCATCGACACCTACAAGATGACGTGGACCTTCAACGCCTCGTCCCTCACCATCGGCACCGACATCAATCCCATGGACGGCCTCAAGATCACGCTCAGCGTCGACGACCAGACCGTCGGTGTGAGGAATCTTGAGTATGCGGACTACGCCCTGAAACTCGGGGTCAAAGGCAAGGATTAATCCAGAACCGACAACACACTGCCTATACCCCCACGCTCAGGCATGGGGTTCGGTTCAACGACGCTATGCGGTATCCCCCCTTCCGTTAGGTGGGGTCAGCTTGCCGCATGGCTTTCTTTTTGCCCAGGTTAGTTCCTCCTCTTGACAATCTACCCTTCTCGCGTTATACTAATAATATAAGTTATTTATTATTGGTAAACATCATGATCCAAGTCCTGCAACGAGCCGCCGTCGTCATCGAGCATCTTTCGAGGCATGGGGAAGCTCCCCTCGCCGAACTGCGCGAGGTGACAGGCCTCAAGTACATCACGATCTACAACATCATCAACACGATGGTCTCGTTGGGGTGGGTGGCCCGCGACGGGACGCTCTGCCGGCTTGGTCCGGTGTTTACGGGCATCGCCCACGATGAAAGCCGCAAGGTCGGCGTGGCGGCGATCGCCGAGCACTATGCCCGACCACTCGCCGGCCGCATCGAGGAGGGAGTGGCCGTCGCACACTTCTACAAAGGCGAGTTGTTCACGGCGGTGAAAGTGACGGTCGACCGCGAGGTCATGGTGAGTTCGTCCTACTTCGACACGAACTCGATCTACGGCACGGCGAGCGGTCGACTTCTGCTCGCCTATGCCGACGAGGCGGAGCGCAAGGCCATCATCGGGACAAAGGGCTCCTGGCGCAAGGAATGGCCTGAGCCGCGCTCCGCCGACGAACTTCACACGGCGCTTGACGCCATACGCGACGCGGGTATCGCCTTCCGCGGCGCACAAGACGACGCCGTCCACGCCATGGCGGTTCCCATCCGCGGTTCGGACGGCTCCGTGATCGCGTCCCTCGGCTGCTTCGCCCCGGCGTTCAGACTCACGGCGGCGCGCAAGACGGCAATCGTCCAGGAGTTGCGGAAGACGGCGGGCGCCATGTCGCAGAGCCTCGGTTTCACCGACGCTCCCGCAGGCAACAACAGTCCAAATCGGGAAAGGAATTGATATGAGTGCCACGGAGAAAGTCGAAGGCGCAGTTCGGTCCCGCAACGGATTGACGCCTGTGCTGATCGAGGCGGAGGCATTCCAGGATCTTGGCGGCTGGGTTGTGGATCAGCAGTCTATGAATTCCATGGGCTCCCCCTATCTGCTCGCGCATGGACTCGGCCGCCCCGTGCGGAACGCACGCACGACGTTACAACTCCCGGCTCCGGGAACGTACCGAGTATGGGTACGAACGAGGGACTGGGCCGCGCCGCACGGCCCCGGCCGATTCCGTCTGCGCATCGAAGGCTCAGCCTTGGATCGAGTGTTCGGGGCGGAAACGGACGGCGAATGGCGCTGGCGCGACGGTGGCGTGGTGCCCGTGGCGTCACCATGTCCGACACTTGAACTGGAGGATCTGAGTGGATTCGAGGGACGCTGCGACGCGATCCTCTTCTGTCCCGCCAACTCGTCCTTCGTCCCGCCCGACCACGGAACCGCGTTGGAGGAACTCCGCCGAGTCGCTTCGGGACGCTCCGCCGAGCTGACGGACGCGGGACAGTTCGACCTGGTCGTCGCGGGAGGCGGATACGCCGGAGTATGCGCGGCGGTGGCGGCGGCCCGACTTGGCCTCTCGGTGGCGTTGCTCCACGACCGCCCGGTGCTTGGCGGCAACGCGTCGAGTGAAGTCCGTGTCGGCCCGATCGGCGCGCTGGACCTTCCTCCGTTCCCGCGCAACGGCGACATCATGCGGGAAATCCTCTCGGCTCCCGGCGGCGAGCAGTCGGGCGGATTGCGCGCCAGACCCGACGACGTCCACGTGCGGCGGATCGTGGAGTCCGAGAAGCGGATCACCCTGGTCATTGAATCGCATGTGAGCGCCGTGGAGAGGGATGGCGCGCGCATCAAGTCACTCATCGCAAAGAGCACCCGCTCCGGGGACATGAGGCGATTCCGCGGGACTCTGTTCGCGGACTGCACGGGCGACGGCGACGTCGGCTTCCTCGCAGGCGCCGAGTGGCGCGTCGGCCGCGAGAGCCGCGCCGAGACGGGCGAGTCGCTGGCCCCGGAGCGGGCCGACACACAACTGCTGGGCACGACGAATCTGTGGTTCGCCCGTCACGCCGGATCTCCCCGCGCATTTCCCGACTGCCCATGGGCATTACGGGTGACGGACGAATCCTTCGCCATCTCGCCCCCCAAGCATTCACCCCATTTCGACAGCCCCTTCGCCTATGTCGGCGGCTGGAACTGGGAGAGCGGATTCACCCGCGACCCGATTCAGGAAGTCGAATTGATCCGCGACCACAATCTGCGGGCGATGTACGGTGCCTGGGACTACCTCAAGAACCGTAGCCCGGAGAAGGAGCGATACGCCGACGCCGAGTTGGACTGGGCCTCGTTCATCGCCGGGAAACGGGAATCGCGGCGGCTCATTGGCGATCTGATCCTCACCCAGCAGGACATCGAGGAGCACCGAATCCACCCCGACGCGTGCGTCACGGCGTCATGGTATTTCGACATGCATTTCCCGCATCCCGACAACACGCGCCACTTTCCGGGAGAGGAATTCCGCTCCCTCGCCTACGACGACCCATCGTTTGAGAGACTCCGCGGCGACATCGTGGGCAGCTACATCCAGCCGAAACCCTATCCGGTCCCCTATCGCTGCCTTTATTCACGCAGCGTCCGAAACCTCTTCATGGCGGGGCGGGACATCAGCGTGACGCACGCCGCCCTCCTTCCCGTGCGCTGCATGAACACGACCGGCATGATGGGAACAGTCGTAGGCCGCGCGGCCCACCTCTGCCGCGCGCTCGGCGTGGAGCCCCGCGGGCTGTATGAAGACAAACTCGACGATCTCCTGCGGCACCTTGCGAATCCATCGAATTAGGGACTGCCGCCGCACCTTTCAACGTCCAACACACGGCTTGTTTTTCCCGAACACCGAACACTGAACACATGTGGTTTCCCTTAACGAAAAGGAGTACGTATATGGCACGCAAACGCATCTTGTGGCTGCTCATCGCCGACGGGGATCGTCCCGATATCGACTGCGTCCTCCCCACGCTCGCCTGGTGCGCGGAGAAGGCCGGGGCTCTGTTTGAGTGCTATCTCGAATGGCCGCGCGATGGCCGACTCTTCGCCCGCACGGGAAGCACCGTGATCGGCGGACACCACCACCAGCAGTTCAACTATCTTAACGCCGCCTTCGAGGTCAGGTACCTGCTGCTGGGCGACACGCACATCTTCCGCTCCTCGATCGAATTGTTCAACGGCGACGTCATCGTGGAGACGGATTCACTCGTCGAACTGTACAGGAATGTGCTGCGCGAATCGGGAACCGCCGCAATTGACACCGCACTCCTCATCGGCTCCCAGACGCTCGCAAGAAACGGGAATCTGGATCTCAGCCCCTATCTCTATCCGGAGATCTTTTTCCGGAAGGCCTCCGCATTTCCCGCGTCGATGGCCGCCGAGGCGCGCAGGGAACTCGACATCAACGCGGCGGAGGCGGTCCGCGTCGCAAGGGAGGAACTCGTCGAACTGCAGCGCGTGTTTCCCGAGCTTACGTCCATCTATGCCATCGACGCCAACGAAGGCTACGCCGAGCTCACGCTCCGAATCGCCGAGCGCTGGAAAGGCTCCGCCGCCGGCGTGGCGTTCGGCGACCCCGCGGCCATCCGCTCGCAGATTCCATCCCTCTGCCGCGGGAAACGCATCGCGGTCTTCGCCGAGTCCTCACGCAAAGCGCCGCACGAGATCACCGTGTCGGGGTACACGGAAAACGCCAGCGCCATCGCCGGCGAGGTGTGCCGCCTCGCCAAAGAGGTCGGCAATGCCGTCATCGTCGGCAGGCAGACAGGCGACGGCGACATCTTCGCCTGGTCGCGGCAAGGCGTCTGCATCCAGATCATGGACCCCAACCGCCCCGCGTTCCCCGTCGTCGCCGAGGCGTCGCATCCATGGAGGAAAGCAGGCGACGTGTACGGGGAGGAACCGGATGACGACACGTTGCGCCGCTATGCTCGTGAAGGCAAAACGCTCTCCACGCTCATCTGGCATTCCGGCGAGATGGCGCACAACGAGGCGATGACCGCGCTCTTCGACCTCATCGCCTTCACCGGCGTGAAGATGGGGTTCGGCGCGCACGCCGCGCGGTACGAGACCTCGCCGCAGTTCTGGGAACTCATGGCGGTGCCGCGCGCAAGGGGGGGAGTGCGCGGCTGCGTCGAACCACTGCTGCACTCCGGAGGCATGGGCGTGCTCGCCGAGTGCGCCTGTCCACCGGAGCTGCTGCGGGGACACTGCGAGGAAGCCCTCGCGCGCATCCGCTCCATCGCCGGCGTTTTCACGCCACGGGGCTACTACGCCTTCATGGACAGCGACCTGGAGACGCTGACGTCGGTGCGCAGCGACATCTTCGAGGCGGTCCGCTTAGCCGGACTCGACTATTTCGTCTCTTCAGCCTTGCCGGGACGGAACCGCATACTCCACGAGCGGGACGGATTCGTCGCCATCAATCAGAGCTGCCGGGTGATCCATCCCGCCTCGCCGTTCGTCCGCATCACGACGCCGGACGACATCGATACGTCACCGCACAACGGACCGGGCTGGATCATCGGAACGCTCGACGCCCCCGTGATCGCCTTCGCTCCATACGTGTGGCGTCATGGCGGACGCTTCATGGAACTGGTGGAACGCCTTACGAAGCACTACGTGAACGTCCTACCCGCCACCATCGCCCGCTACGCCCGCATCCTCCGCGAGGAGCGCCTGCTGCCGTGATGCCGACGGCGCGCGAACCGTCCTGCCGCGCGCGGCATTTCACCGGCCCCTTTCCCGCCTTTTCTTTAATTGGAATACCTGCCCATCGGCAGTAGTGGGAGTATATTCAACTCATTAGCTTCGAGCAGATCCAGTTGTTGTGCTTGCATGAAGGTGAAAGTATGTATGAAACCGAAGATGATCAGCAACTCTTCTCCTCGCTGATTAAAATCAACTACGACAAACGTTTTATCAGAATCGCTCAAGACTTCATCGAGCAGCTCAGCCTGCTGGCCGGGGCGAACAAGAACGAGAGCTTCCAGATCTCGCTGCTGATCGAGGAGTGTCTGGCATTCATCATCGACAAATATATTGACTGTCGTGTGGCTGCTCATATTGAAATTTGCTTTAAAGTGATGCTGGACAAGAACGTGCGTATTGAGATCACGGATATTGGCCCGCCCATTCATGAGAGTATGATTCCATCGTTTGACATCACGAATGAAAACTCTGAAGCGGGTCTCTGGTATAAGATCGCGCGGGGACTTTGCGACAAGTTCGTCTTCATTAATCAATTCGGCTCCGGATGGCTTATTCAAATTGACAAACATATTGAAAATATCACATTCAGCGCAAGTGGAGATGGCGGCCAGGAAAATGGTTCCCTTGCCGGACGAGAGGGAACTTTGGGAGAAAAACATATCCGGGCGGCAACGGTCGGCGACGTTCCAGCACTCATTGATCTCGCCTATCTGACATACAGATATTCCTATATGTTTAAGGACTTCTACAATCCGGAACTGCTGAGGAAATATATAGAGGAAAAGCTGTACGACATTACAGGTACACAGGGGCGATACGCCTTCCCCCGCCCCCGCATTGCGGCGATGAGGTC
>CAYTFM010000417.1:0-6266 GCA_964436735.1 uncultured Victivallales bacterium
CCCCATCGCCACTCCGAGCATGAAGTAGAGGAAGCCGCCGGCAGCCGCCTCATCCCCGTCGAGCGTCAGAAGTTTCGCAAGAGGCTGCTGATCAGGACACTCCAAGAGAAGAGACGATCCCATGGAAAAGACGAACAACGCCATCTCCAGCAGCACGAACGGCCTGAGCATGCGCGCCTCCTTGGACGCCAAGACGAGATAAGGACGAAGGCCATGATATGAAGCCGCGTTCATGGCCGCACCACTGCCGATTGTCCAACATCCCGCCGCGTCCACCCAGAGGTCACCTCGCACCCCAGTTCAGGAATCCTCATGGTGAAGCCCGAGTAGAAGCGGTCTCCCCTCGACAACGTCTCCGTCAAGGCTCCTCCGGTCGTGGCGGGGAACGAATGCCGCTCCCTCTTGAGATCACGCCGGTCCACCTCCGTGTCGAAGGCCGGAAGGCGCATGTGTTCGAAGAAGTAGCACAGATCGCGCTCCTGGCGGGGAGTGACCTTCAGGCGATAGAAGACCTTCGACGAGAGAGGGGAGAGGCGTTCGAACGTCACCTCGGCGGAGAGCGTCGGCAACCGCTCAAGCCGCGAGCCGTAACGGCTCCGCGCCTGTGCCAACTCCTCGTTCCACGCCGTCAAAAAATCGTCCAGCGACATGCCCGCCGCGGAACGGAGCGCGCCTCCGACGGAACACCCCAGCTCCCGTAAAAAAGCCCGGGCGTCGGGCGGCGGATTCATGCCAAGCGACGCGCGCAGAAACGCCGCGCACGCTCCGGCTCCCTTCCGCTTTGCGAGGGCGCGGAGCCCTGAGCACGCGACAGCCGACGCGATGGGGTCGCCCACCCTCTCCCTGAAGAGAAGCCAGCTCTGTAGATCCTCCGTCGTCAATGGCTGCCTTGCGCCGTACAAGGCCCGGAGCGCCTGCGCCTCCTCCTCGCCGGGTAGACGCTCCGCCCCCTCCAAGCCCAGCCAATACAAAGGGAATCCGTCAAGAATCCAACGCCTCTCCTCGATCAAGACCCGCTTGTGCGACTGCTCAACCAGGAACTCCTTGATAAGCCAGGCAGCGAAGGCGCGCTCATCCCACCCCTCCCCCGAAGGGTTGATCCGGACAAGCACCCCCTCGGCGTCCTTCAAGTCGCCACGCTCATAGAGGTCGGCGTCGAGGTCGAGGCGCCGTGTGATGAAGACCGGCGGCGTCCTCTCCAGCCCCAGGTATTCCTTCACCGCGGCGAGTTGAGAGGCGATCCTCTCGGCCACCACCATCTCGTCGCCTCCGGGAGCATTGCAGGCGACGCGCACGGTCACACCGCCGCGGCTGACGGCCGCCGCGCCCGCCAGATCGAAAGGCTTCTTCTCCTTCGTCTTGTCATAGAACGTGACGATCGAGAAAAGGAGTCCGATCACGAATATCGACGCAAACACCTTCTCCCTGTGCGACATGCGCTCCCCCAGCATCGAGGCGCCGGAACCTTCGCGGACAAGGCCAAGCACACAGGCGGTGACGAGAAAACCGCAGGCGAGCACGGCGGGCCACGCCAGATCGCCCACAGGCGGCACAGTCCGCTCGAAAGCAAACCGCTCGTCGACCAGCGAGAGCAGGCATAGACGACTGAGGTCGAAACCGCACAACTTCACCGCAAGGGTGACGCTCAGCGCCAGGGCGACGTACATGATGAAGCGGTAGCGCCCCAGGAACCCCATCATGAAGAAAAAACCATACACGCACCAGATGAAGAGCATCCCCTTCGCCGCGACAATGACGAGGAAGCCGGCGGTCAACGCCTCGGATGCGCGCCAGATGCCCCCCTCAACCACGAGACTGACCGCGTAGAAGCCAATGAGAAACAGGAGGCCCACCAGATATTTCACCAGGATCATGGCGCCGCGCGGCATCGGCAACGCCGCCAGGAAGAGCTGGGTCTTTCCCTGATACTCCGCCACCACCAGGCGGTTGCAGAGGATGATGGCGTTCAAGGGGATCAGCGACATGAGGAGGTACCGAAGCCCCTGGAGGCCGCTGCCCATGTCCTTCCGCAAGACCAGCGCGAGCAAGACGAGAAGTCCCAGGCCAAGCGCATCTAACAGGAGTAGAAAAAGAAAGGCGGCCCAGTGCTGACGAGCCTCTTTGACGAACAATGACGTGATCATATGTCGGTGTGCGTCTTTCCGACCAAGGCGATGAAGATGTCCTCAAGCGGCATGCGCGCGACCTCCGCGCCCGACGGCGAGAAACTCTCCCATGCCTCGGGAGCGGCCTCCGCAATGACCGCGCAAACGCCCCCCTCCGATTTCGACCTCACCACACGGAAGCCTTCAGGCAGCGAAACGGTCACCGACTCCCCACCCCCCTCCTCGGGAGAAGGCAGGGGGAAAGCCTCGCGCGTCCGGATTTCCCTGAAGCTTCCACTCAGATCCGCCACCGCCCCCTCGAACAGCATCCGCCCCCGGTCGATGATGCCCACCTTGCCGGCGATCCGCTCGACCTCGTTGACGAGATGGGTCGAGAAGAACGTCGTGCGCTGATGGTTCCGCGCCTGCGCCTCGATCAGGTCGAGGAACTCGCGGCGGGCGACGGGATCAAGCCCCGCGGTCGGCTCGTCCAAGATCAGCAACTCCGGGCGCGGCGACAAGGCGAGGGCGAGGGCGAGTTTGACGCGCATGCCGCCCGACAACTGGGATGTTTGGCGGTCCGGCGGCAGCTCCATCGCCTTCAGCAGCCGTTCGAACTCGCCTCGGTCCCAGGACGGATAGAACCCCGACACAAAATCGCCAAGCTGACGGCATGTCATCCACGGATAATAAAACTGCTCCTGCGACACGTAGCCGATCAACCGCTTGTGGCGAATGGAAACCCGCCGCACCACCTCGCCGAAAAGCTCGATCCCTCCCTCGTCGGCGCTGATGATCCCCATCAACATCCGTATGGTTGTGGTCTTCCCGGCGCCGTTGCGGCCGAGAAATCCATAGATCTCGCCCCGGCGGACGGTCATGTCGAGACCATCGACCGCCCGCACTCTTCCGAAATCGCGGCGCAGGCCGCGCGTCCGCACGACCGCGGGGAACTGCTGTCCCGCGAACTCGAGAGGATCATGCGAGGCCGCGGCCGCGCTATGGGTTGACGTCATATGAGTTCTCTATGCGTCGACACGAAGGACGACGCCTGGGTTTGTGCTCAGCGAAACCATCCTTCGCCGCAGATTGCCTGATTCGGGAGTATCATGCCATGGGGGATCACCTCGGACGCAGCACGGGAATGCGCGCCTTACGTCGATATAGTCTTGGCGGCGGCGGGCGCGTCGGCATAGAGTCCCGCGGCGACTCCGGCGAGAAGAGCGGCTCCCAGCGAAGCCTCCTCCTCGTGGCGCGGCATGACGAGGCTCATGGCGAATTTTCTTTCGAATACATTTCTGAGCAAGGGGTTGCGCCTGACGCCATTCCCTGAGCCGACAAGGATTCGCCGCTGCCGGCGCTCATCCAGGGGAAGAAGTTCGTAGAAGTCGTGAAGCTCCCCGGCGATGCCGTCAACGAATCCCGCGATCAAGGTTTCCGGGGTGAGGTTGGCGATCGCGATGTTGTCGATGCCGCCGCGGAGCTCAGGCTCCATCCTCGAGCCGGCGAAACTCGTGCGCACCCGCAAGCGGTCCTTGGCCGCAATCGCCTCATAGTCGATGGCGTTCATCCGCTCGTAAGGGTTCTCGAGCCCCTTCCCCGTGAAGAAACGGAAGGTCTTGTCAAAAAACTCCTTAAGAATGGCATACGATCTTCCGCCGCACAACGGCGCGCCGACAAGCAGAAAGCCTCCGCCGGGAAAGGGCCGCGTGTCGAGTCCGTCAATCATCCGCAAATCTTTAGTGAACAAAGAGATTTGACTTCCTGTTCCGACGTTGACGAGGACGGAGGCGTCGAAATCGGCGACAGATCCGAGAAAACTGGCCTGATTGTCGCCCAGCCCGGGGAAGACGGGAATCGACGTTCCCGATAGTACGCCGAGCGGCTCAGGTGTGCCTCGCGCCACCTTTGGCAGGAAGGCAAGATCAAGCTCCGCATGCTGAAGCGCGCGGTAGTCGAAGCCTCCGGCCGCGAGGTCGAAGCAGCCGAAACTGGCTGCGCTGGTCGCATCGGAGGCAGGCGCGCAGGCACAGGCGAGTCGCATGGCAACGAAGTCGTGGATAGCGCAGAAGGACACCGCTGAACGGGGAACCAACTTGTTAACCGTGTTGTAGTAATGCGTCACCATGCCCATGCCGGTGGCGAGGCGGTTCCCCGTCGCGGCCGAGAGGGACTGGGCATACGAAACACCGTCGCGCAGGGACTGGTCCCCTCGTCCGTCCTGCCAGGTGTAAAGGGGGCTGACCGCGGCTCCGGCGGCGTCGACATAGACGATACCGTGCATCTGGCCGGTGAGGCAGAGCCCGGCGACAGGCGTCTCATCGCCGCGCAGGAGTTCAGCCAGAACCGACTCGGTGGTAGCCAGTATCTTGTTGGGATCCTGCTGTTTCTCCCACGCCGCGGCTCCGGTGATGAAGGAGTCGTTGGACTTCGTGACCGAGCGCAGCTGGCGGGTTCCCAGATCGTAGGAGACTCCGCAAATAGTCGTCGTGCCGATGTCGATTCCGAGTAACCGCCCAAGGCGGCACGAGGCCGCAACCAAACTATGCATAAAAGCCAGACTCACCTTTCTCCCGATGTCACACCCGACGGACCGCCTTGGATCTTAAAATCCAAACGTCTCCATCTGGGCAGATGGAGGCTTTGGCCGCTGTTGAACTACCTCAGACGCTTGGATTTCCCACATTCATTTCCGCGCCTAACCTACGGGTGCAACGTTATTTTCAACATCAACTCTTCCACACGATGTACTGATAGCACAAGACGGAAATGAATAATCAGTTCGCGGTAATCATGCTCTTGAACTTCATGAACAGGTAGCGGGAGTCGTGCGGGCCGGGGGCGGCCTCGGGATGGTACTGCACGGCGAACATGGGCTCCGTTTTATGCTTAATCCCCTCGACCGTGTGGTCGTTCAGATTGACGTGCGTGATTTCAAGGCAGGAGGGGATGTCCTTCTCCAAAACGGCGAAGTTGTGATTTTGGGAGGTGATTTCGACTGCGCCGGTCTCGAGGTTCTTCACCGGCTGGTTGCACCCGTGGTGGCCAAATTTCAACCGGGACGTCCGCCCGCCACAGGCGATGCCCAGTATCTGGTGTCCGAGACATATCCCCATCACAGGCACTTTGCCGAGTAGTTTTCTCGCCGCGTCGATCGCATAGGTGACGGCCGCGGGATCCGCGGGGCCGTTGGAGAGAAAGACGCCATCGGGCTTCATCGCAAGCACTTTGTCGACGGGGGTCTTGGCCGGCACGACGACCACGTCGAACCCCGACAAACGCAGCGACCTGAGGATGTTCCATTTGATGCCGAAGTCGTAGGCGACAATCTTGAACTCGGTCTTGGGAAGGGTCTCGGCGACCCCCCAGGTGGCAGTCAACGCGCCATCGGCATCCCATTGATACTGTTCGGCGCACGACACCTTCGAGGCGTAATCCTGGCCGTCAAGCCCGCACCAGGAGCGGGCGCGTTCGACGCCCTCCTTCTCGGTTAGCGTGCCAGTCGCGCAAATATAACCTTTCAATGTGCCCGACGAGCGCAGCTTCAAGGTGAGGGCGCGGGTGTCAACGCCCGCCAAGGCCGGCACGCCCGCTTTGACGAGCATCGAGGAGAGCGGCTCATGCGAGCGCCAGGAACTGGGCTCGTTCATGTTGTGGACGATGAATCCGTTGAGGAAAAGCTGTTTCGACTCCATGTCCTGAGGGGAGACGCCGTAATTACCGATCTCGGGATAGGTCATCGTCACGAACTGCCCCGCATAGGAAGGGTCGCTGATGATCTCCTGGTATCCCGCCAAGCCAGTGTTGAAGACAACCTCGCCCTCACGGTCAACGGCCGCCCCCACGGAATGGCCCCGCAGCACGGTTCCATCCTCCAACGCGAGAAACGCCTTCTTTTCTCTCTGTTCCTTCCAGTTGTACTCCGCCATGTATTTCAACCTGATTTGAGAGTTGTCGCCTTCCGCCGCTTGCGGCGCATGATCGAGTAATATACCTTTTGACTTCGCCATGTAAACCGTGGGGCGCATAAATAAGGCGGCGGTTTCCACCACAACTTTCAACGTCTAACACGCAACTTGCAACAAGTGGTTTGTTTTTCCTGAACACTCCCATGTAACTGGTTTCAGGTTTCGGGTGTCAGGTTTCAGAAAGAGATTCTTC
>CAYTFM010000418.1:0-6235 GCA_964436735.1 uncultured Victivallales bacterium
CCGGCTTCTGGCCGGACAAGCCGGTGCTCCTCGACGAAACCGGGCGCGACCTGAACACCGTCAACAACGCCCTGCTCTACCAGGGGCTGCGCGGCATGGAATGCCTGGCGGCGCTCACCGGCGATGACGCCTTGGCCGCGGAGTGCCGCGACTGGGCCCGCCGGCTGCGGGAGAGCTTCAAGACCTACCTCTATGACCCGGCGCAGGGGTATTTCTACTCGTCCTGCTCGGCCGACGACTTCAGTCCGCGGAAACACTACCCGGTGCAGGCCATCGGCCTCTGGATCACGCCGTTCGCCCGTGAGCTGGTCGAACACGACGCGGAACGGATCGCCGCCTTCGTCAATACCCACCTGCGCGACCGCCGCTGCATGCTGAGCGTGCCGCGCTGGGATACGGCCTGGATGGCCGACGGCAATCAGATCGGCAGCAGCCTGCCGGTCGCCGACTACGGCTGCCTGCAAATCAACAAGATGGTCGGCGATGACTCCGCCCTCATGGCATGGCTCGATGATGTCCGCTATTTCTGGCAGTATCACACGGCGCCGGAGGCGTTCACCCCGGAAGCGCTCAACCAGGACGAATTCGGCCCGGACAACAGCGGCGGCAAGCAGACCCAGGCGCTCTCCTCCTGGTATGCCTGCGTCTATTTCGCCCTCGCCGGCATGGAGTTCGACCAGGGGGGCATCGTTTTCCGTCCCTGCGGCGGCGTTCCGCTCGCGGTCCGCGGGCTGCGCCTGCGGGGATGCCGCCTCGACCTGCAGGTTCGCGGCGCCGGCTCGCGCATCAACGCGTTGCTCCTCAACGGCGACGCGCGCCCGGCGGGCACAAACAAGATTCTCTGGAGCGAACTCCAAGGTGATTCGGCGCATATCGAACTAGAACGCGGGGAAAACTCCAATGGATCTTGACGGCGTATGCGGGCAAGTGCGCTTTTCCGTCGGCTACCAGCTGCCGGGGGGCGGCGAGTCCCTGGTCGAGGTGATCGGCGACCATCGCGAGGCGGTGGCGGAATGCTACTGTGCCCTGCCCGGCGACCCCAGCAGCCAAGCGCGGGATGGAAACACGGCCCGCCCCTGGGATCTGGTCGTGACCGGCGGCGGGATCGCCGGAGCGGCAGGACGCATGGGGAAAACACTGCTGAAATGCGTCGCGGAATCGCCGGAGTTCAAACTGACGGGCGCCACCGAATTCGCCGGAAGCCCGTTTATCGGGAAGGACGCCCCCAGCGGCACGGCGCGAGGCTCGCCGAGGTGATCGCCGAGGCGAAGAAGCTCAACCTCGAGCAGGAGGCGCGGCACGGACGCCAGGGCATCGTCGGCGCGCGGACCAAGAACGAGATTGGCATCCACGCCCTGCGCGGCGGTGACGTCATCGGCGACCACACCGTGATCTTCGCCACCAACGGCGAACGCGTCGAACTCACCCACAAGGCCTCCAGCCGCGAGACCTTCGCCAAGGGCGCCCTGCGCGCCGCCAAGTTCCTCGCCACCGCCAAACCCGGCCTCTACGACATGCGCCAGGTGCTCGGGATCGGCTGAGGCGACACTTTTAGTATCCACAGAATGGTGTCAGGTGTCAGACGTCAGGCGTAGAACCTGAAACCTGAAACCCTTTGACGTGCCATAGAGTGTTTGCTGAGGGGAGTCGCTGATGAGATGAAGAACCGCTGGCTCGTCGCGGCCTCGACCGTTGGCATTCACCTGTCGATCGGCTCCGTGTATTCCTGGAGCGTGTTCTCGAAACCCATCACCCAGCAGATGGGATGGTCATTCAAGGACGTGCAGCTCACGTTCAGTATTGCCATCTTGTTCCTTGGGCTGTCCGCCGCGCTCTTGGGGCATCTCGTCGAGAAGTATGGTCCTCGGAAAACCGGCATGATCGCCGCCATCTTCTTCGGCGCCGGCATTGGCGGCGCCGGCTTGGCCATTCAAATGAAGAGCATTGTCGCCTTGTACTTCTGCTATGGCGTCTTGGGAGGGATCGGCCTTGGTGTCGGCTATATCGCGCCGGTCTCCACGCTGGTGAAATGGTTTCCCGACCGCCGCGGCCTGGCCACCGGATTGGCCATCATGGGGTTTGGTTTCGCGTCACTCATCGCGGGACCGGTCATTCAGGAACTGATCCTGCGCATCGGATTGGCGAACACCTTTTTCACTCTCGGACTGGTCTATTTCTCGATCATATTCGCCTCCTCACACTACCTTGCGCCTCCCCCGCTCGACTGGATGCCCACTGGCTGGCAAGGAACCACGGAACGCCACAGGAAGAGACTCAAGGCCGACGTATCCCAGTTGAGCGCCAATGAAGCCGTACGCACCATCCGATTCTCCTACTTGTGGGTGATGCTCTTCATCAATATCACCTGCGGCATCGCCGTCATCTCCGTGGCATCGGCAATGGCCCAGGATTCCGCGGGCATGTCGGCGGCCACGGCGGCCATGATGGTTGGCGTCATGGGGTTGTTCAACGGCGGGGGGCGCATCGCATGGGCGTACCTGTCGGACTACGTGGGCCGCCCCAACACGTACACCCTGTTCTTCGTCCTGCAGATGGCGTTGTTTTTCATGCTGAGCAGGACGACCAATCCGATGGTCTTCCAACTCCTGCTCTTCCTCGTCATGACCTGCTACGGTGGAGGATTCGCCTGTATTCCAGCCTATATCGCCGACCTGTTTGGCACCAAGCAACTGGGAGCCATCCACGGCTACATCCTGACGGCCTGGGCCGCGGCCGGTCTGGCTGGCCCCATTTTTGTCGCCTGGGTACGCCAAGAGTCAGGCGGCTACTCGGGGACACTGACCGTTTTCCTCGGTCTGTTCGTCATCGCACTGACCCTTTCCCTGCTCATCCGCTTGGACATCAGGAGGTTGGCCGCCGCCAAGACTCACACTCAACCGACGTCTCTTGCCAGCCGGACGTTCAAGGCGGATTTGGACGGAGTCGCCACCGCCATCGACTTTATCGAGCAATGCGCGCAGAGTGTGGGACTTGATCAATCCAGGACATCGCGGCTGCATTTGGCGGTCGAAGAGGCCACGACCAACATTTGCAGCCATGCCTATTTCGAGGAGATCGCCATCAATCAATTTAGTTACGCCTATCACACAGCAACGACCTTTGCTGTCCGGATCAAGGACGATCGGGATTCGTTCATCGTTGAACTAACGGATGCGGGAATTCCTTTCAACCCGTTGTCGGCGGCTCCTCCGGACATCAATGCCCCGCTTGAAACCCGCCAGGCGGATGGTTTGGGAATATTGCTGATGCGCAAGATGGTCGATGAGATCCGTTATGCCCGCGAGGGCGACCGCAATCTGTTGGCCCTGGTGGTGCGCAAGAACGGATGAACGGCGGAACTTCTACACGCGCGCACAATTGAAACGTTCAGAAAAGTTGTCTTGTGCCGCAGTTCATGCTATTCCATATATATGCCGCACGATTCCAGTCATTGAGAAAACGAGGTGCCACATGCTATCATCCGTCCGACTATTCTCCCTCCTGACCGCCCTCTCGCTCGCGCACGCCGCGGCGGGAGCCAATTTCCATTTCGTGACCACCTCGCTGCCCTCCGGCACTTTAAACAACGCCTATTCCGCGGCGTTGGAGACGGCTGGCGCCACGGGCGCGGTCACCTACGCCGTCGACTCCGGTGCGCTCCCTGACGGTCTTTCGTTGGCCGCCAGCACGGGAGCCATCTCCGGTACCCCCACCAAGGCGGGGAGCTTTCCCGTGACCTTCACGGCGCAGGACAGCAAGAAGACGATCCAATTCCCCACGACGATGGAGGTTGTGGACAAAAGCTTTCATTTCACGACCACCTCCCTGCCCGACGGTTCCGTGGGGACAGCCTACACCGCGACGCTGGCGACGGCGAACGCGGCGGGCGCGGTCACGTACAGCGTCAGCGCGGGAGCCCTCCCCGATGGAGTGACGCTGGCCGCCTCAACCGGCCAGATAACCGGCACACCGACGAAGGCGGGCAGCTTCCCCGTGACCTTCAGCGCGGCCGATGGCACGAGCACCGCCCAACTCCCCGTGACGATGACAGTCTCAGCCACAAGCGCATTCAGGTTTTTGACCACCTCGCTCCCCGACGGCACGACCAATACCGAATACTCAGCGACCTTGCTGGTGGCGAACCAACTCGGCCCCGTGACCTTTTCCGTCAGCTCCGGCACCCTTCCCGCGGGCGTGAGTCTCGCCCCGAGCACGGGACAACTCTCAGGGCGCCCGACAGTCGTCAACCAGTACGCCGTGGTGTTCGCCGCGAACGACGGCAACTCGACCATCACCCTCAGCGTCACCATCAAGATCAGCGCCTCAGGCGGTGGTGGCAACGCCGGCGTCGCCATCGCGAACACGACCTTCGCCCAAGGCCGGATCGGCACCGCCTACGTGGAGAAGCTCATCGTCTCCAACGGCGTCGGGCCTTTCATCTACTGCGCCGACGGGCTACCGACCGGCGTCTCCCTTAACGGACTCACGGGCGACATCACGGGCACCCCGACCGCGGCAGGCACCTTCTACGCGACCCTCTCGGTCACGGACAAAGGGGAGAACGACAACAAGATGGTCAAAACGCTTCCGCTAACCATCCTCCCCGCCTCCTCAGACTTCAAATTCACCATGAATCTTCTGGCGAACGGCGAACTCGGCACCGCGTACAGGGACAGCTGGACCACCAGCGGCGCGGCGGGAACCGTCACCTTCTCGGCGTCAGGCTTGCCGGCCGGCCTCACCCTCGACACCGCCGCTGGAACCGTCGCGGGAACGCCGACCACCGCGGGAACGTTCATGGTGCTGATCACCGCTACGGATGGCGTCGACAACATCTTCACCAACCGCTGGATATGGATCGTCCCCTCCTCGAAAAGCAACTTCTACTGGGATTTCTCCGGCCTGCCCGCCGCGCTCTTCGGTGTCGAATACGGCAGGCAACCGCCGCTGACCGTCGCGGCCAAGAACGGAACCACCGTGACCTACGCGGCGACAGGACTTCCCTCCGGCATCAGCTACAACGCGACAAGCGGCGAACTGTCCGGCACGACCGTCGAGATCGGCGTCTACCCCGTCACCTTCGCCGCCACCGACGCGGCGTCATCCATCACCATCATCCTGTCAGCCGACTTTGTCGTCCTCACGTCAAACGGCGGCGACGCCAAGGAGCTTCCCGTCAATCTGTGGGTCACGAAGCAGCAGGTGAAAAGCGGCAAACCGGGCAAGGACTCGTGGAGCGCCTCCTTCATCTACAACGCCGACCGCCGTTCGGGCAAAGCGTTCGACCCCACCACCCAAACGTTCTCCGTCGCTCTCGGAAGCCGCGAGGTCTCCCTGCCCGCCGGATCATTCACGATCCAGTCGTCGGGCTCGTTCTCCTACAAGACCGCCAGCAGAGTCGTCCCGAAGATCTCCGCGAAGTTCGATCCCGTCAAGCAGACCATCCAACTGTCGACGTCGAATGACACGCTCAGCCAGACCTTCCCGGCGGATCTGCGCAACACCCTCGCCATCGGCAATAAAAGCTATCGGATCGAGGAGTCGTATGACGCGAAAGGCAAGTTCCCCGTCCCCGCCGGTTGCGACTCCACCTGCTGCGTCCTCTCCGATGGCCAGATCACCGTGAAAGGCGGCGGCAAGGACAGCGCGAAATTCACCCTCTTCCTCGCCGACCCCGCGTTCGCCTACGCGCAGGGAACGCCCATCAGCCTCACGATCATGGACGGCGACGCCACGTACATAGCAAAGGGCGACTTCTCGAGTCTGATCACCATCAAGCCAACCGTGTCGAAGGGTGTGACGACCTACGCCATCAAACAAAGTGCGAAGGACACCGCCACCAGCACCGTCCTCAAACAGTTCGCCTACTCGACGAAAAACGGCAAGATGTCCATCTCGCTCGCAAGCATGACGATCGCAGGACTCACGGGAGACAAACATCTGTTCGTGGAATTGAAGATGGGAGACAAGAGCTACTCGACCACCGTCACCTTCTTCGAAGCCGCCACCGGAAAGTTCACGACAAAGAAGCCGAAGTAAAAAAAGGCGCGGGCGCGTCGCCGCGCCAGCGCCTTTTCACCTCTCATCCAACTGCCTTACTTCCGCATCGCCTCCTCGATCGAGACCGCCACGGTGACGGTCGCCCCGACCATCGGGTTATTGCCCATGCCGAGGAAGCCCATCATCTCGACGTGCGCCGGGACCGACGACGAACCGGCGAACTGGGCGTCGGAGT
>CAYTFM010000419.1:0-6208 GCA_964436735.1 uncultured Victivallales bacterium
GATTCGCGTTCGACTAGTAATGTTTTACAGCCAAGTCTTGACGCGGAGACCGCGGCGCCGAATCCCGCCATACCTCCGCCGACAACCAGCACATCGTATTCACCCGCGCATGGCAGCTCGCGCTGGGGATCAATGACTTTACCGTTTGCGCAACTGTAGGTGATCATGTTGAAAATACTCGCTCCTGTTCTGTTTTGATGATGAGTTGCATTTCTCGCAAAGGTCAGCAATTCGTCGCGCGGTGGTGTTATTCGCCCATGTGTCTCGCCTCCTTCATTTTCTATATGATGGCGCGCTGCTTCTCACCTGTCGAAGCGGTGCTGCCTCCCATGCCTTCGAGCAGATCTTCGCCAACCCACACGTGCCCTGTACCCTCACGGAAATCGAGCCATTCATTTGCAGGTTATGGACAAAGCGGGTTATAGATAATGTTATTGTTGATGTCGCGGCCTTTTGTGAAATAGCCGTACTGGGTGTTGACGGCCTGTGCGTGGGCATCGAAAAAACTTGTGTTCCCCGAAAGGCCATGGGCGAGGCAGAACTGTTCGCGGTATGGTGCGGCGTACATGCCGATGCGGGTGCCATCATCGTTGATGGTGTCGAAAAGCAGCGGCATCTTTGAGGGAGGGTCGGGATAGGTTGTGGCGCCCAGGGAATCCCTCACGCCGGGGCTGATCAGGAAATACACGCTGGCCGAGTTCTTGTCGCCGCGCATGCCGTAGGTGTACGAGTATTTGCTGCTCGACACCGGAATGGAGGGGCATTGCATGATCGAGTTTCCCTTGACCAGCGTCGGCGCATACTCAAGCGAGACCAATAGATAGCCCCAGTATCTTGTGCTGAAGACGACGCCATCGCCCCATTCCGCGTCGTCGGCCCTCATACGCATCGTCCATCCATTGAAGTCGTTGGAATAGGAGATCACGGCAAGTGTGCTCTGCTTCAAATTGCCCAGGCAGACGGCGCTTTTCGCCATGTCCCGTGCTTTTTTGAGCGCCGGCAGGAGCAGTGAAGCGAGAATCGCGATTATGGCTATCACGACCAGGAGTTCAATCAAGGTGAACATCCTGCGCATCGAAATTTCAGAGCTACCACGGATGAGCTGAAGCGTCATGCGCATAGAATCCTCCATGTTTACGAGGCCGTCGGCATACTGTACTTGACAACTCTTCCAGGGGCGATGCCGGTGCTTTCCCGCCATACCACGTTGCCGTCAACGAGAATATCCTTCAGGTCGCGGTTGCCTGCTATCTGCTCCATCAGAAGATCAATCGCCTTTCTCACGATCTCCGCCTCATCGCGGTGGATGCTTGTAAGTTTCGGTTCAAGTTCGCCGCAGAACTGCATGTTGTCATGGCCGGCAATGCTGACGTCGTGGGGGATGCTCACGCCTCTGCGTTGCAATTCGTGCATAGCCCCAAGAGCCATCCAGTCATTGCAGCAGAGGATAACGCTTGGTAGGTTGTCGTGTTTCAAAAGGAGGCGGACGCCTTCAGTGCCTCCATCAACGCCCTCCGGCAGTCCGCCAAGGTCGAACCGTGTATCCAAATCGATACCGAGATTCCTCAATGTTTCGACATAGGCGTCGTGACGGGAACGGACAGTCGGATAGTTGAGATCGGTGTTGAGATAGGCGAATTGTTCGTGCCCTTTCGCCGCAAGAGTGGTTATGAGTTGGCGGATCGCCGGAGCGGGATTTGAGCAAACGCAAGGCACGCCGATCCGCGTGGATGCGTCATTTATCGCCGTGATCGGAATATCCGTCCTGCGGATGTTTGCCACCTGCGCTTGCGAGAAGAACCCGGAAAGAATGACGCCGTCGACACGGTTCTGCTTGATGAGTTCAGGAAGGAAAACGCCCCCGTTCTTGCTCCGGGGAATGTTTTCAAGGTTGACGTGCAATCCCATTTCGCCAAGTATGCACTGTGCGTGCCAGGCGATTCGCCTCAGAAAGTCCTCCAGAGGCAAGGCTTGATCTGCCGTGGACACAAGGATGCCAATGGACTTCGTGATTTTTGAGCGCAGCGGTCGGGGTCTGTAGCCGACCTCCTCTGCGAGTCTTCTTATCGGATCGCCTCTTTCAGCGCTGATTCTCGGATCGTAATTGAGAGCCCTCGAGACCGTGCTTGTGGCGGCACCCGCGAGGTTTGCGAGTTCGCGCAAGGAGTTGATCCTGCGGTTCCCGATACCCTTGTTTCTCATGATTCCCGCCTTGTGACGTGAGCTTGTGATTGCAACAGTTGCCTACATTATATGCAACAATTGCACGAGTGTCAATGGTGGATCTGAATTTTCCCGCATATTATCTGCCGTTCTGGCATGAGACTCCCGATGAGGCGATACGGGTGTACCGCGACTTTTATCGACTCGTCGCGCTGTTTTGAAGGCATATGGAAACTCTGCCAAGATTTATTGGTGTACATGCTTGCAAATGCGCGGCGGAGAAGATGGATCTTGCCGCGATGCTAGAACCCTACCTGGCTGACAAGGGAGCGAAATGAGATAGAGCCGTCCGCCAACCTTCCTCTCATTGCCCTTGCCGATGTCAAAGCTGCTGCTATTGAAAACGTCGCTGGGCGTGGCTATAGAAATATATGGAGTGACACCGAACGGGTACGGACGTACGAGCAGGGGTCCTATTAACCCGGGTACACCTGGCGCGGTGCCGTTCCAACTACAATATCAGACAACCTGATACGAGGGAAATGACCTTGTAGGAAGTCGCAGCCAAACTTAATCTTAATCATACCCTCCGAGGGATTAAGATTAGGATTACGATTAAGATTAAGAAAGAAGCTACACCCCATTTCCCCACGGTCATCTTGGCGTCGCCAGTATTCCTCGCCGCAACGTCCACGATCTACATCGGAGGCCGACTTCAACGGTAAATCGGTCGGCGGCAGAGCGCTTGCGGTCAACGAGGTAAAACCCCGCGAAGAGCGGACCGGCGGTGGCGGTGGATTCAGTGGCGGCAGCGGCGGTGGATACGGTGGCGGTGGACGTTGACCTGATTCTTGGCTGATTCTGATTTTAATGGTCTTGAAAGATCATTCTCTTTACAAACAATCCGTCCGACGCGCGAGTCGACACTAACGGTCATATCCGGCAGTCACGCCGCCCCACATCAACGTTTCCTCGGAGTGTTTTCCAAGGTGAACGCGTCGCCGACGGTGGTCATGTCGCCGCGTCCGGCCGCACCGGCGATGGGGCGGTGCGAGCGGAAGAATCCAATGCGTTCCGCTCCGCGGGTGATCGAGAGGTAGACCTCGGCATCCCAGAACGGCTTGTCCAGTTTTGTGATCGCGAAGTCCTGCTCCTCCTTCGGATAGGCCTTGCCCGGATCCTCTATGGGATAGATTTTGCCCGGGTCGTTAAGGTTCCGCGGTTGGTAGATGAGCCAGGAGGTCAGCCCGGCGGGACACTCCCGCTCGCCAATCACCGTCTCGCCCAGCATCACCGCCACCTTGGCGGGGGACTGCAGCATCGCGACTACCCCGACGTAGTCGGTCGGAGGCGTCCGGTTGACCGGCGGGACGTTGAAGACGTTGACGTTCGCCGGGAAGCCCATCATCGGCTTGACGCCCTCCGGCAGCTTCAGCCCCTCGACGATCTGCGGGTGATGGAAGACGAGCAACTGCTCCTTCTTGATCTCGGGCTTCCTGCCCGTTTTGAACCATGCGGCGTAGTATTTGTTCAACTCGAAGTAGGCGTAGCCGTGGTTCGTCTCTGGCATGAGCGACGAGTCCTCCGAAAGGTCGTTCCACGTGGCGATGAACGTGGCGGGAGCGTCCGCCTCGATCGCCGACAGCCACGACTCGCGGAACCACGTCATGCCGAGTTTCTCCCGGACGTTCGGGTTGAACGTGCTGTTCTCGTGCGGATAGCGGGACTGCGCGAACGCCGGCATCACGGGCGCCCAGCATTCTTTTCCCGACTCCTTGACGCAGCGCATGAATTCCAGCAGGTCGGTATGGGACAACCCATAGGAATCGTGGATCCAGTCGGTGAAGGCGTCCGCTCCGGCGAACCACTCGGGATTGCGCTCCTTCAGCGCCTTTGGACTATAGAGGACCAGGAAGACGTTCGCCCTTCCGCCGATCTTGGAGAAGAGTTTGTCCGTCGTTTCCTTATAGGGAGGAAGCGGGTTCGAGCCATAGTTCATCCAGAGACTCACCACCAGTCTGCCGCCGCGTTTCAACCAGGCTTTCTCGTATTTGTAGAGAGCGCCCACGTCCTCCGCGTATTCGTCAGGCTTTGAGATGTCTCCCCACAGATCGGGCTCGAATTTGAATACGCCATCCTCCACCGCCGCCTGGCAGTAGGCGTTGATCATCGGGGCGAACTGGCTCTTCATGTGCCGATTGCATAGAAGCATCGCCATGGCGTCGACGCCGGCCTCTCTCATCATGGCGATGTCCTGCCGCGCCGCCTCGAGCGGTTTCCCGTAATTGGCGACATATTCCGGGATGTGTTGCGCCATTTGTCCGTTCGCGCGGGACGGCTCGACGGACAGATGCGTCTCGTTTCTGCCGTTGACCGCTCCGACCGCCAGGCAGGGCATCACGTGGGTGACGACCAGTTTGGTTTTCACGCCAACGGATGGTGGCGAAGCGGTTTTGTTTGACTCCGTCAGATCCTTCGAGCACGACGCGCCGAACGCGCAGCTGAGAACCATCAACGCTGGTGCGGCCATCTTGTGAAGCCTCCCTGTCTGCATAGCCCGCTCTCCTTTAGTTGCCATCTCAAAACTTGTTGATGAGCGCTAACGTTTCTTTGTCTCGATGTGGAACGGGACGACCATGGAGGCGATGCGTTTCCCTGCGGCTTGGTCTTGGATCATCGCGGTCAGCGCGTCAGCGGTCTCCGCAACCCGCGAGGTAGCCCATGTCACCGGCAACGGACAGAGGAACTCCACCTCCTCGTGTCGATGAAACAGCAGTTTGAGCTCCCGGGGGACGTCGATCCGCCGCTCGAGAACAGCGGTGAGCACACCTTTGGCGGTGGCGTCGGGATAGACGAAGACCGCCTCCGGCCTCTGGCGCAATGACCATAGTTCGCTGAACTGCTCATAGCCGAACCGCAGTTGCGAAGCGACGGGTGTGTGTGCCTTCGGGCACCTGATCCACGATGGCGACAGCTTCATGCCAAGCGTGGCTGCGGACGTCTCAAAACCCGTGTGGAATTTCTGGTAGTCATGGGGCTTCCCGTCGGAGGCGGCAACCGAGGGGCTCATGTTGGTGATCAAGCCCACCGAACGGCACCCCTGTCGCCTGAGCTCGGCCAGGCCGGCGCGGATCATGCCGTCCGTGTCAAATACGATTTTGCGGGGGGTGACGCCTGAGGCGATGAAGGCCACGGGCAGGTTAAGACTGTTGAATGCGTCGAACGCCGGTGAGTTGACCAGCGGCGCGATCAGCGCCTGGATCTGTCCGGCTCGCGCGGCTTTCAGCACCGCCTCGATCTGCGCGCCGGGAACGTGGGCGTCGTCTATCCGAAGCGTCTCCGTCCACAACCGGTGCCCCCAGCCCATCGCGTCGAGTTTGGCGATAAGAAGGTCGCACAGACTCCGGTAGAATGCCGTGTCGTCTTCGTAAATGAAGCCGGCGGCGAAATACAGTCCCACGCACGCCAACCGGGGCGAGCCGTCGTTGACGACGGTTCCCAGTTTTCTCTTCCGCACGATCAGCCCCTCGCGTTCAAGCGGCGTGAGCGCCTTGTGCACGGTGAAGACGTTCGTGCCGAACGTGGCGGCCAATTCCCTGACCGAAGGGAGTTTCGCCCCCCGGGCCAATTCTCCCGAGGCGATCCTCAGCCGCAGGCGATCCTCCACGACTTTGTACAGCGGTTTTGATTCCGTGCCCACCCGATCACCTTCGTGTTGTTCGTGTCAAGTTGGATTATTGTATGCCATGCATATTGTTAGCGTGTATAGTTAGTTGCAATGATAGCAAGCTTCACACGCTATGTCAAGAGGGTGAGGAAAGAAAGGGGAAAGTGGGGAATAGGGCAGTTGAATAGACTTATCCCTTCTTCACCCACGGCGCAAGGCCGTGGGGGCCGGAACTGGGAGGAGAGGGGGTGTTGGTAGCCCATGATCGTCTTCACCCACGGGACAAGCCCATGGGGGCCGCAGGAAAATCCCCACGGGCTTGTCCCGTGGGTGAATGAAATCAGTCGGCTACATCCATGGCAAACAATATCTCACCGA
>CAYTFM010000420.1:0-6165 GCA_964436735.1 uncultured Victivallales bacterium
GCCCTTGGCCAGTGTCGGCTGCTGGTAGATGTCGACGACCGCCAATTCGTAATGCCCTTTGGGGTGCTCCTCGCAGATCTCGGTGATCGACCTGATGGCGGCGGATGACCGGGGGTTGATGCCCGCCACGTACAGGCGCAGCACGTACCTCTGGCTTTTCGCAGCCGTCTTGGCAGCCTTCTCGAAGTCGGCCGTGCTGTCTATCAGCTCAATCTTTTTCGCCATGGTAATCATTTCCTTTCGATGGCCAAAGGTTTCGGGTTTCAGGATTCGGGGTTCAGGTTTCGGGTTTCGGGTTTCCTACCACCTGAAACCTTTCCCCGCCCTGTCCCTCTTATTCCTGACACCTGACATTAAGCATGCCGTTGTCACCGCCGCGGACGCAGATCCAGCCCCACGAGAACCTTCTCGGTGTTCGACAGGTCGCCGATGATCTTCCGCACCGGCACCGGGAGCTTCCGCACCAGCGTCGGCACGGCGAGGATCTGGTCGCCCTTGGCCAGTTGCGGGTTCTTGAGCAGGTCGATGACTTCTATGCGGTACTTGCACTTGACGTGCTCCTCGCACAGTTTCTTCAGGTTGGCGAACGCCGTGATGGCCCGCACCGTCTGGCCGGCCACGTACAGCCGCAGCTCCCAGAACTCCTCTGACTCGACTAACGCATGTGGCTTCTTCTGAATAGTTTTAGTCTTACGCATAGTCGTTCCCTTTATTTAAGACACGGAGAAGAGAGACACGGAGAGGCTTTAGACCGATGCTTACTCTCGCTCATGGTTGTCTCCCCGTGCTCCTCGAGCACCATGTAGACGCCCGGCTCGTTGAAGTCGGTGACGCCCCGGACGATGAACGCCATCGCCAGCAGTGTCTTCCCCGACCCTGCGCCTCCGCAGACCAGCGTCGAGAAAAAAGAAGAGAGCATGATGCTTATCCTATTGACGGAGAGAATAATACGATACAATATCATAGAGAGTTGGGACTGGCAACTAACATTCTTCATGATACCGATGCCTGAGCTATCCACGGAGCTAAGTCGATCTTCGTCGAGAGGGATTAAGCACTCCTCCGTGGCTATCTGAAGAACCTTGGTTTTGGCGGAGCAGCGTGATGTCGTTGAACGTTATGACAACACCATCAGCTTGCCCCGCTTGCGTGTAGTACGGCATGGCCTGCATAAGGTAGCGCACGCCATCGGAGAACTGCACCTTCTTCTCAACAATGGAACTATTCTGGACGACCAGTTTCAAGTCGTCCGTCAGATCGCAGTCGAGATGCCCCATCAGGACGTCGGCAATGGGGCGGGCGAGGTCCGAGTTCGTAAAACTCAATAGACGGGCCATTGCTGATGTGCAGAACTTTAGCCGTAGCTCCTTGTCAAGGAAGATCGTTGCGACCTGCGTTGCTCTTATGAGATTAGCCTTGTCATCGTTGGCCCGATCCAGCAGGATGACTTTCTCTTGAAGTTGGCTGATGGCGGCCGTTAACTCCTCGTTGGTGGACTGCAGCTCCTCCATCGAGCTCGTCAGCTCTTGGTTTGTTGTCTCGAGTTCCTCGTTGGTGACGGCGACTTCCTCATTGGCAGTTCGAAGCTTCTTGTTGGAGGACTGAAGCTCCTCGATCGTGGATTGGAGGTCTTGGTGGGTTTCCTGCAGTTCATCATCAAGTTGCTTGATGGCCGTTTCGTTGTCTGGAGGCTGGATGACTTCAGCCCCGACGGACGAAGAATCAGACACATTCTCGAAGAAGACAACCCAAAACGGTTCTCCCTGTGTTATCTGCGAGACGGGTGTAACCGTGAGACGGACGGATGCGCCTTTCTCATCATGCGCAATCGGAACGTGGTCCAGGACCACGGTCTTGCCATTTTGGATGGTCTTGCGCATCGCCAGCCGCAGTTTGGAGGCCAGCTTTGCCTTGGCCAGTTTGAACACGTTGAAGGTTGGACCAGCTGCCGGGAGCTTCAGGTATTGCCCGGTCTGACCATGGAACTGGAGAATATCCCCCGCCCGGTCAATGAGCACAGCACTAGCTCTAAAATGCTTTAATATCTCCAGACGGACCACGTCTGCGAAGTTGGACGCCATAGACCTGCTCGCCACAGGATCTTGAGGTATCTTTGTCCTCCTTTTCCGCAGAATCGGATAATCCGGAAGGATCGGGCGGGATGAGGACAAACGGCGGTAGATCCTGGTTTTCTTTGAGATTGTCTCGAACAGGTCGTTCTGGTCAGCGATCGTCTCGGATCTACCGAGCAGGAGATATCCACCAGGCTTCAAGGAGAAGTTGAGCAACTCCACCAATCTCGTCTGCGCGACCGAATCCAGATAGATCATTAAATTGCGACAACTGATGAGATCCATCTTGGAGAAGGGAGGATCGGTGATGGCATTGTGCGTGGCAAACGTGAGCACCTCACGGAGCGAATCCTTAACCTTGTAGCCATTGTCCTTCCGGACGAAAAACTTCATCAGCCGTTCAGAGCCCACGTCAGCGGCGACGTTCTCCGCGTAAAAGCCTGTCCGGGCGATGTGCAGAGCCTCTTCATCGAGATCCGTGGCGAACACCTGCAACGGGCAATCCTTGCCGACCTTGGCGAGTTGCTCCAGCAGCAGAATGGCCAGAGTGTACGCCTCCTCGCCTGTGGAGCAGGCCGGCACCCAGACCCGCACGGGGGCATTGTCCGTTCTTGACTGGACCAGCGGAGCGATTGCCTTGTCGCGGAACTCGTCGAACGCCTCCGGATCCCGCAAGAACGACGTGACGTTGATGAGAAGATTCTTGAGCAATTGCTTCACCTCGTCGGGGTCGCGGCGCAGCAGAGCGACGTATGTGGCCATATCTAGGATGCGCAGCACCCCCATACGCCGTTCGATACGCCGCAAGATTGTGGCCGACTTATAACATCGGAAGTCGTGACCCGCCTGTTCCAGTACCAGTGTGAGGACGTCCTGCGCATCCATGGGGGGCCTTTGAGCCTCAGAAACCACCACCCCATGGGCTTTGATGTGGTAGTACTGGAGATAATGCACAACCGCTTCAGCCATGCGCTCCGGTGGAAGAACGTAGTCCACAAGTCCGGCTTCGACCGCGTTGTGAGGCATGCTGTCAAAGATGGCCGTTTGCGGATCCTGCGTGATGACCAAACCACCGCCGTCTCGAACCGCCCGCGCGCCGATTGTTCCATCCGAGCCGGCGCCGGAAAAGAGAATGCAGACAGCGCGCTCCTTGCAATCCGCCGACAGGCAGCGTAAGAAGAAGTCGATGGGCATGCATATGGCATCACCATGCTCGGGGATTCGTTCCGTAAAGAACAAAATCCCGTTGCGGAGGCCAAGATGATGATTCGCAGAAGTGATGTAGACGTGATTGGTTTCCAATCGCTCCCCATCCCGGACTTGGGAGACGCTCATCTGCGTGTGATGGGAAAGAATCTCAGGCAGCAAGCTCTTGTGGATAGGAGACATGTGCTGGATGACGACGAAAGCGGCTCCGCTATCGGCCGGCATAGAATCGAAGAAGGCTTCGAATGCTTCCAAGGCTCCCGCCGAACCGCCTAGGCAGACGACGGGGATCTCGATTGGTTTCTCGGCCAATCTATCGGTTTGCTCCTCGGGGCGGCTCGAATTCGTGGTCGTCTCCTTGCCGGTTGAGTCCGATTGCGGTGGCTTGCCATTCTCAAGATTCTCTTCGACCATATGGCACCAGCCTTAATATGATTCCGCCGCCCTCACTGCGTAGCAGCGCCACATTTCCGGCGATTTCGCATTAAGGTTTCCTCCTCCACACCAATTCCTTGGCGACACAACAAACAGAGCCCTACTCAACGCGTGGCGTTGCGAACCGTGTCGATGGTGAGGAAAAGGTCGTCTTTCTTTACGGGCTTGGCGAGGTAGTCGTCCATGCCCGCCGCCAGGCAGGCCTCCTTGTCTCCCGCCAGCGCATGAGCCGTCAGTGCGATGACGATAGTGTGCCGCCTTGTCCGCTGGTCGCGCTCCCGTATCGCCTTGGTGGCCTCAATTCCGCTCATGCGCGGCATGCGGATATCCATCAGCACCACGTCGAAAGACTCGGCGTCCAGAAGCGCCAGAGCCTGCTCTCCGTCCTGTGCCGAGAGGATCTTGTCGCCGTGCCGCCGGATCATCGATTCCACCATTAAGACGCTCGCTGGATCGTCGTCAACGACGAGGATTTTCAACGGCTGACGAGGGAGAGTGAGAACCGTATTCCCCGCCACGGCTGGATCTGCGGAGCCGTGCCCGACGATGGCCGTGAAATAGAAGGTGCTGCCAACTCCCACCGCGCTTTCCACCCATATCGTACCGCCCATCAACCGAATCAGGTTCGAAGCGATAGCCAGCCCAAGTCCAGCACCCCCGTATTCCACGGCGTGCGAGATGTCGGCCTGCTTGAACGATTCGAAAATCATGGCGCGCTTGCCCTCCGGAATGCCGATTCCCGTGTCGCGCACGCTGAACAGCAAGGCGGCCTCTCCATCGGCAGGAGACCGTGTCAGCCGCCCGGATTCTGCATTCTTGACAAACACGGCGATGCTGCCGATCTTAGTGAACTTGATGGCGTTGCCTAACAGGTTGAGGAGGATCTGTCTGAGCCGCAGACCATCTACCAGGATATTGTCCGGTAGTTCAGGCGGCACGTGCGATTCCAGTTCCAGGCCTTTCTTGGAGGCGGCGGGCTTGACCGAGGCCAACATGTCCTCCATCATCCGGCGGAGACTTATGGGCTGGGGAGCCAGAGCGATTCTACCCACCTCGATCTTGGAGAGATCCAGGATGTCGCTGATCAGCACCAGCAGATCCTGCCCGCGCTGGTTGACGATACCGAGCCATTGCCGCTGCTCATCTGTCAGGTTCGGGGCCTCCACAAGCAGCTCCGAGAAGCCGATGATCGGGTTTAACGGTGTGCGCAGCTCATGGCTCATGTTGGCCAGGAACTGGCTCTTTGCCCGGTTCGCCTCGTCGGCTTCCTCCTTGGCCTGTCTCAACTCGTCCTCCACTCGTTTGCGTGCCGTGACATCATGAATGAGCCATCGCAGGCCGACGATAGCGCCTTCCTCGTTGCGGGAGGCTGACGCCGTGATCGACGCCCAGAAGCGTGGGGCTGCCAGTGGACAGACTTCCACCTCCCATTTGGGCAGGGGAAGTAGTGTGCGGGTGGTCAGTGCCGTCAGAATGTGGAGGTAGCCCTCTCTCTCCGAAACTGGCAACAGCTCTGAGAACGGATTTCCTCGTATCTCTGCGGCAGAGAGACCGAGAAGACGGGTTCCCGCCTTGTTCACTTCCTGAATCGTTCCCTCGCAGTCGGTGACGATGTACCCGTCCGGAGCAGTTTCAAACAGGTCTTGATACCGTGTCTTTGTTTGCTCCAACTCTGCCTGCGAGACGCTGAGCTCCTCGTTCTGGACGCGCAGTTCCTCCTCGGCCGTCGTCAATTCCTCGTTTGACGCCTGCAAGGCCTCCTGCTGCAGGCGAAGCTTGTGGATCAACTCCGTGGAGTTCTCCAACTCGGTAAGGTCGCTCACGACGAAGCAGATGCTCCAATCGCCAATCTGGTTCAGGACGTTGGTCGCAACGTGCGCCGGAACAGTCGTTCCGTCGGTGGCCTGGAAGACGAGCCGCTGCTTGACGGGATGCTTTTGGGCGGCGCGCAGAAGAGAAGACGCCGCGGCACGATTGCACTCCACAACGAAATCCTGGAACGGGTGCCCGACAATCTGTTCCATCGGCCGCTTGACGAACTGCCCGAACTGGGTGTTGCAGAAGAGGATCGTTCCGTCGAACGTGACGGTGAAGGCCGCCTCCTTCATCGTCTCCACGATCAGGCGGTAGATCGAGTCGGTGCCGACGAGCGAGAATATCTGTTCACCTTTGCTGCCCGATACGATGACGGCGTCGACCTCGCCCTCGCGGATGGCCCGCAGCGTCTCCTCGGCCTCGGCGAGGCGTAGGCGTAGTTCCTCATTCTCGCAGGTTAAGGAAGACACGGAGACACGGGGACGGGGAGACACGGGGACGGGAGGAATGGAGGGAGGGGAAGACACGGAGACACGGAGACTCGGAGACGCGGAGACTTTAGAAGAAGAAGTAGGGACGGAATTGTCCGCGGCATTCCGTTTGCTTGATTCATTGCTTTTCTTTTTCATCTTTCCCT
>CAYTFM010000421.1:0-6122 GCA_964436735.1 uncultured Victivallales bacterium
CGCAGGAGCCCGCCAAAGAAGTCAGTGTTCGCGAGCGGGCGGTCGTCGTCCGCCGGGCGGGCAAGGAACTCAAGGCCAGGGGCGCCAAGCTGAAGGGGAAGAAGAAGACGGGCAAAAAGTGAACTGCCAGTCCCCGGAGTGCTCAACAGGCCTCGCCGTTGCTGACGGGGTCTTTATTTTCGATATGTCGAGTTTAAGGAAACGAATCCGCGCAATGTCGATATTTTGCCTGACTGAAAGGTGATTCCCTTGTCAAATGAGGCTTTATCTGCGTCGTACCTAGACCTGCTTGTCCGGCACGAGCAGGCGATGGCCTGCCTTTACCGTATGTTCGAGAGTCGCCTTAAGGGCGCCGAATCCGAATTCTGGGGCCAGATCGCCTATCATGAGGAATGGCACGCCGCTATACTCAGAGGTCTGACGCGGGACGTCGCCGACGCACAGCTTGACCTGCGCCAAGACGCGATGCCAAGATTGAAGATCGCGCAGTCGCTTGAGCGCGTGAGGAGCGTCATCGCCTCCTTCGACGGCAAAGATCCGTCGGATGCGCAGGCTTTGGATGCGGCCTTGTCACTCGAGAAGGACGCCGTCGAAAGCGATGCGTTCTCAGTGTTCGCAGGAGACGCCCCCAACGCGAAAGAGGCTTTCCACCTGATAGCCGCCCAGACGACCGCCCACATGTGCCTACTCGAAGATCGACGCGCCGCCGCTCGTGATGGCGTCGAGGAGGGTAATTGGCTTTCACGCCTGCATTCTATTTTCGGGTCCGGGAAAAAAGCCTGACCGCGTCAAAGCGAGGTTGAGTGCGGTGGCTATCGCATTACTTTCGTCGTTTCCAATTGATCCTGCTCGACATTAGGGACACATTCATATACTGCGGAAGCTCGGCTTGGCTTCCTCGTAGGGTGGATAGTCGTGTTCGCACCCCGAGAGTATGGGCGGCGCGGCGATGGGTGTGGCGAAGTCGCTCAAACATTGACGTCTCGGAGATTTGATCGTTTTTTTAACGATACATATACGCATACATTATAATCACCTCAAACCTACAAGAATAATCAGCGCCAAGAGGCATGCCAACGCAAATACGAGGATCGGTCGAGAGCTTTGCTCAAAGTAGTAGTAAAAACCGATGTGGAGTCTCACGCCTCTCGTCCGGCGGCGAGAGCTGTGTCGATGACCTTGAAAAGCGTTTCTTTTTTGATGGGTTTGGCGACATAGCCATCCATCCCCGCCGCCAGGAACGTCTCTTTGTCACCCGCCAGGGCGTGCGCCGTCAACGCGATAATCACCGTATGCAGTCCGGTATGCCGTTCGCGCTCACGTATCACCTGGGTGGCCTCGATCCCGTTCATTCCGGGCATCCGGACGTCCATCAGCACGACGTCGAACGGCTCGGTTTCCAGAAGCGCCAACGCCTCCTCCGCGTCTTGGGCGGTCCGCACGTTATCGCCGCGCTCGCGAAGCAACGTTTCTCCCAGCATGCATCCGATCACGTCATCGTCCACGATGAGGATTTTCAACGGGTGATGAGGGCGGGATTTCGTCGCGCTCCGCGCTTCCGCCGCGGTGTCCGCATGGAACAAGTCGACGATAACGGTGAAGAAAAACATGCTGCCTTGCCCTTCCACGCTTTCCACCCATATCGTGCCCCCCATCAGCCCCACCAGATCTTGCGCGATCGCCAGTCCCAGCCCCGCTCCCCCGTATTTCACCGCATGTGATCTGTAGGCCTGCTCGAACGCCTCAAAGATCAGGACCCGCTTGTCCTCAGCTATGCCGATACCCGTGTCATGCACGCTGAAAAGCAGGGCGATCTCACCGGTGGCCATGGGGCGCGTCAGCCGTTCGGGGACAGCTCTCTCGACGCGCACGCTAATATCCCCTTTCGGCGTGAACTTGATGGCGTTGCTTAGTAGATTGAGGATGATCTGTCGAAGCCGCAGGCCGTCCACGCAGATCTCGTCCGGTAGCTCCGGAGCCACATGAAATTCCAGCTTCAAGCCCTTCTTGTCGGCTGACGCCTGGCTTGAGGCCAGCATGTCGGCCACCATCTGGCGAAATTTCAAGGGCTGCCGATTAAGCACGACTTTTTCCGCTTTGATCTTGGAGAGGTCGAGGATGTTGCAGATCAATGCCAACAGATCCTCTCCGCGTCGGGTGACGATGCCGATCCATAGCCGCTGCTCCTCCGTCAGGTTCGGCGCCTCCGCCAGCAGTTCGGCGAAACCGATGATCGGGTTCAGCGGAGTGCGCAACTCGTGGCTCATGTTGGCGAGGAACATGCTTTTCGCACGGTTCGCCGCCTCAGCCTTCTCCTCCGCCAATTTGCACCTGCCGATGTCGCTTATCACGGTGCGGCACACGCGAGTGCCGTCGGCGTCCAGCACGGTGGTCGCCTCCAGTTGCGCCCAGAATGGCGTCCCGTCTTGTTTCAGCAACCGCACCTCGCACGCCTGCGGCGCGCCCTCGTCGAGGATTCTTTTTCGGTGCTGGTAGTAGGCGTCTTGATCCTCGGGAAGGATGAAGCGGGTCAACGGCTGCCTGGCGAGGGCGGGGCGGCTCACGCCCAGCAGCGTGGCGGCGGTGAGGTTGGCCTCCAGAATCAAGTTCTTCTCGTCGAGGACGAGATAGCCCACCGGCGCGAGGTCGTAGAGGTCGAAATATCGCGTCCGCAGGGCGTCGAGTTCAATCTGCGCCCGGCGCAGTTCCTCGTTCTGCATCTCCAGCTCGATCTGGTGCACCCGCAGCTCGTGGAGCAACTGTTCCGCCTCCTCGGGGGGCAGAGACTTTCTCCCGCCGACTTCTTCCGCTCTGGCTTTCTCCTCCGCTCGCTTGCGCAGAGCGGCGGGATCATTGCGGCCACTATTTGTTGTGCTCATTACGCACCTGTCACGGGATTGATCACTTCAGCGCAAGGCGGCACTGGTGCTGCGTCTACTCCAAACAACAGACCGGCTGCCAGAAGGAAGAAGTGGGGAGGCTATGATCACTGAGTCACCCTTGCTTAAGCACAAAAGCGGCACAGCTAAGATAATCGACGGAAGGTATAAGGCAAACCCAAGGGTACAACCCCCTCTCTCACAAATCAACAAAAGGTGTGGGAAATAAGGGGTGTCGCTTTATTCTTAATTCTTAATCTTAATCGTAATCCCTCGGAGATTATGATCAAGATTAAGATCAAGATTAAGATTGGGCTGCAATTCCCCACAAGGACATTTTCCACGCATCAGTTGTCTGAAGGTAGGGAATGCCCGGCGACGTCCACGCCGTGGACAGGTTCGTCCGTATGTTGTCCTCTCAGCTTTTGCGGGTATCTTATCGGAAGCCACGGCCGTGGCTGATGACGCACAACCACCAAGGATGCCTATACCGTGAAAGCCAAAGACACCGTCACGCTCACCCTCCGCGTTCCCAAGGAGTTGCATGGGAAGTTCAAAACCCAGTGCGCCTCGGTCAACAAGTCGATGAGCCATGTCCTCATCGCCTACATCATGGCGCTCGCGAACGATGACGTTTTTCCGGGCAAGCCGAGGTAAATGCGCCATCGCCAGAGCATCGTAAGAGGCTTCCCGCAGGGGAGAGGGGGTGCCATCGCGGTGCCGTTCCATTCGCCGCGCCCCACTTTGCCGTCCTTCCATCCGAGCCCCGCCCGTGAGGGTGGGGAACACGCGCATCTGACATAACAATTCCCCTACCCGATCAACTTACATACGACAGTGTGATTACGTAAGCTGAAGACCCCATGGTCGCCCGCTGCATCTTCACTTATACTGTAGAGAGAGGCATATCCTTCAGAACAATGCGAAGCGGCAGTGGGCGGGACGATGTTCACCGCGCAATGCCCGTATCTGCTACGGGGAACGGGAAGGCGGAAACATGGGTGCGACCAATCCGAAGTTTCCCTTGTGGATGAAGATTGCCCTCCCCCTTCTGGCTGCCATCACGCTGCTCTGCGGCTGGCTGTTTTACGATTGGCGGATGCGAGAGACGCGGCAGCGGGTTGAGAACGAGCTTTCCATCATCGGCAGCCTGAAAGTGGCGCAGATCGTCGAATGGCGCCGCGAGCAGTTGAGCGACGTCAATTCACTGGCCAGCACGCCCGGGTTCGCCGCACTCGTGCGAGGCTGGCTCGCGGAGCGCTCCCCGGATGCCGGGGAGCGGATACGGGAGCATCTGAACAGTTTTGTCAATGGCGAGTTCGTCGACGCCTTGATCGTCGCCCCTGACGGGAAGGTTTTGTTAAGCGCCACCGGCTCACCACAAAAAGTCTGCGCCGACGCATTGCCCGCGCTCCGTGACGCTTTTGCGGAACGAACGTCTGTCCTGGCCGAATTGCACACAGAAGACGAATGGCAGGCGCCTCACATCTCGACGTTCGCCCCGCTCATCGATTCGCCGAAAGAGGCGGGTGTGGCGTTTGCCGCCGTCAGCCTGAGCGCCAACGCCAGCGCGTTCCTCTACCCGCTTGTGCAGTCGTGGCCTTCCTCAACACCGAGCCGCAGCAGCGAGACGCTGCTTGTCCGACGCGATGGGGACAGCGTTCTTTTCCTCAACGACCTGCGGCATCGAAACGGTACCGCGTTGCGCTTGCGAATCCCTCTGAGTCGGCAGGATGTCGTCGCGGTGATGGCGCTGTCGGGCAGAAGAGGCGTGGTGGAGGGCCTTGACGACAAGGGCGTCAAGGTGCTCGCCGCGGTTGAGCCTGTTCCCGCCTCTGACTGGATTATGCTTGCCAAGGTGGACACCGCCGAGGCGCTCTCGGAGGTGTCGTTGCAGGCCGCCGTCGCCATCGTGCTTGTCGGCCTTGTGCTCGGGGCGTTGACGATGGCGGCGGCTCTGTTCTGGCTGAGATTGCGTAACAGGCACAAAGAGGCGATATACGAGTTGGAGCGGCAGCGCAGGGAGGCCCTTGATACCCTGCAAGCTGGCGAGACGCGCATGGCCGCCACGCTGCGCTCGATCGGCGACGGCGTCATCAGCTCCGACGCCTATGGTCAGGTCATCAGCATGAACACGGTGGCGGAAAGGCTGACCGGATGGAGCGGCGCGGAGGCGGGCGGAAAGCCTCTGTCCGAGGTGTTCAAGATCTTAGACGCGCGGACGGAAAAACCCGTCGACGATTTTTTTTCCCGCGCCGCGCATGAGGACGAGGTTGAGGGGCTGTCCAGCCCCGCCCTCCTGATCGCGAGGGACGGCACCATGCGGAGGATCGCCGTCAGCGCCGTCCCCCTCAAGGGCGAGGGCGGGCGGTTCATCGGGCCCGTGCTGGTCTTCCGCAACGTCACCGAGGAACTCGAACTGCAGGAGGCGAACAGCTCGCTCCGGCGTCAAATGGAGTTTCTCCTAGGCGTCACCAAGACGGGGCTTGCCATCATCGACGCCGACTTCACCATCCGCTACGTCGATCCCGAATGGGCGAAGGTCTACGGCGATCCCGCCGGCAGGAAATGCCACGAGTATTTCATGGGGCGGGAGACGCCCTGTGCCGAATGCGGGGTCGTCGAAGCCATGAGGACGAAGACCATGCATGTCGTCGAGCTTCCCGACAAAGTCACCGACCGGCCCATGCAACTCACGACGATTCCATTTCAGGACGCGGATGGGACATGGCTCACCGCCGAGATACGGATTGACATCACCGCGCGCAAGCGGGCCGAAGCGCATCAACGCCTGGTTCTGGACATCCTCGAGCAACTGAACCGCATCGAGGATCTCGACATCCTCGCCAGGGAGTTGCTCCTCCACATCAAGGAGGCGATGGGATTTGACGCGGTGGGGATTCGGATCCGTGACGGGGACGACTTTCCCTACCTCTATCAGAGCGGCTTCTCTGACGATTTCCTGCGGGAGGAGAACTTGGTGTGCGCCAGACGCCCGGACGGCACCATCGTCTACGGCGAGAACGGCGAGCCGCTCCTCGAATGCGCGTGCGGCCTGGTGTTGAAGGGGGGCACCCCCGAGAGTCCGTATTTCACCCAACGGGGCAGTTTCTGGACAAACGCCGCCTCGGAATTGTCCATGCTGGCGCCCGGGACTGATCCCCGGCTCACGTCCCGCAACTGGTGCATACAGGCGGGGTATGAGTCGGTGGCCCTCATCCCCTTGAGATCAGGAACGGAGAA
>CAYTFM010000422.1:0-3402 GCA_964436735.1 uncultured Victivallales bacterium
CGAGTACAACGAGATACACACGGATTGAGCCGCATATACCCTATGCGGGCTACTTTATAAATCGTATAACCGCTTATGGTATAAAAGCTAAACCGCCATGTACGTTTTGGCGGATTTGACTTTTTTTTTCGCTTGGACTATCTTGTTTGTTTTACGCATACGCCATGAACGAAAACAACCAAGGGAGATCCGAGTATGAGGTTCACCAGGATCGCCGCTGTGTCGGCATTGGCGCTCGCCGCCATCGCCGCCAGGGCCGAGGTCAGCGTCTACCAATACCGCGCGAGAGGCATGGAGATCCGTTCGGACTCGTCCTCCAGCAAAGCTGCGGTGGACAAACTCAAGGTGGCAACCGACGGTTATCTCCTGCTCGATCCAGCTTCCTCCCCCTCCACGCCTCTCCTCATACAAACACAAGACGGGACGTACTCCATCAGCACGCTTGAGAGCGTCACGGTAAGCCAGCGGACCACCACAAGCGGCAAATGCCACGTCCTCTCGGGAGACAACATCGCCCTGGTCGGTCCCGCGCTGGGAGTGCGTCCGACGCTGCTCGGTGGATACTCCGCATGGAACAGAACCTTCGACAACGGCGCGACGGCGGCGGGCTACGCCAAGATCACCCTTGTCCTCGACCGCAAACTCACCGCCGCCATCGCAGGGATGAGCATACCCGCGCCGGACGCCGATCTTGCCGCGGATTTCGCGAGTGCGCTCAAGCTTGACAAGCGTGCGAGAGTGCCAGCCGAGCGTGTCGCCGACGTGATGATCGACGTGGCATATCTGACCATCCGGGCGAACCACGTCGGCGGCCAGACTACCGACACCATCACCGACTTCTCCGAGCGGGTGCGTGAGATCCTCCGCGAGGGGGGATTCGCCGTATCGGGGGACAAAGATGGCAAAGTCATGGCGGCATCGCAGAATCCTCACGCCGTCCACACGCTTCTTGGCGGCGACATAATCGGAGACATACTTCCACCAAGCTCCAATTCGATCATCAACATCGCTTCCGGCGCGGTGGTCGAGTCGAAACTCGCCGACTTGGCGGTGTCCACGGCGAAAATCAAAGACGGAGCGGTGACGAACGCCAAACTCGCTGCAGGCGTCATCACAACCGACAAAATCAAAGATGGTTCCGTCACCGTCGACAAACTGGCGGACAACTCGGTGACATCGGCGAAAATCGTGGATGGCTCGATAGCGACAGCCGATTTGGCGAATAATTCCGTCACCAGCGCGAAGATCATGGATGGAACCATCGCGACTGTTGACATGGCGGACGGCTCCGTCACGAACACGAAGATCGTCAACGGGGCGATTGACAACAGCAAGGTCGCAGCCGGGGCCAATATCGATTGGGGCAAGATCGCCAAGACCGGCTCAAGCCTCGCCGACCTCGCCACTCGTTCCGCCGCAGATCTGACTAGCGGCACACTGCCGAACGCACGGTTGAACATGGGGCACAACAACGGCATCGACGCCGACACTGTGGACGGTGTCCAGGGCGCGGCGATAGTGCAGACATCCCGGACGGTCAACGGACATCCGCTATCGGCGGACGTCGTGGTGACGAAGGATGATGTCGGACTTGGGAGCGTGAGCAACGAGCCGCAGCTCAAGACCGCAGCCAATCTCGGCGACCTCCCCGACAAAACCGCCGCCCGCGCCAATCTCGGCCTTGGAGACCTCGCCACCGCAAATCATGACGCCATTCCCTCTGACATCACCGTGAATGGACAGGTGCAGTCGAAAGGGCTTATGATCGAAGACACCGCCCCCGCTCCCACGCCGCAGGCTCCCCAAGGCCTCAACGCCGCCGCTCCGCTCGCAGCTCCCGCGCCTGGCGCCAGCGTGGCGGTTACAAACCAAAGCGGCACGCTGCTTGTCGACTCGACCGCATCCGGCTCCACTGCCGACCTCAAGGTTTCAGGCAACATCTTCGTGAACGCCGCCAACGGCGCGCAAGGGACTCAAGTCGTCATGGCCAATACCGTTGTCACGGATTGGAACAATGCCACTCAATCAGGATTTTATGGCTCGACGAACAATGCCGCCAACCATCCGCCGGGCTCAATCTCGACCACACGATATGTGGGGTGGGTCGCCAACGACGTGAACACTGTGACGCAGTATGTGATGCCAGACATCACCGAGAACACGGCACCTTGGTATTTCCCATATTACCCGGCTGGCTCAAATATACTTTTCATCAGGACCTGCAGGAATATTTCGGGAATATGGTCATGGACTGGCTGGGAACTGGCGAGCAAAACTCGTGCGCAAGTCGTAACGGATTGGAATTCATTAATCACGCCTGGCTTCTATTATTCCACGTTCGGCGCCGCCGGAGGGCCGCCGGATGGACCAACGAGCGAAGCGTGTGTCGGCTTCGTCGCGGGCGGCTTTTACGAAGATGGGGGAGTGGGGGGTGGCGTCATCCAAATTGCCAAGCATTACGCTTCGGCAAACTTGTATTGGCGCGTCAAAAGGCCTTCGGGGTGGACGGGGTGGCAACCGTTCGGGGGCGGGACTTACGACCACAGCGCCTTGACCAACAGGGAGAAGTCCGACCAGCATCCAATCTCGGCGGTCACAGGACTGCAAGACGCCTTAAATGGCAAGGAGAACACCGGCGTCGCCGCTTCTTTGCTGAACACGCATAAAACCTCTGCCGACCACGACGGTCGTTATCCCCAGAAAAATGGCGCGGGAGCCACAGGTATCTGGGGAATTAACATATCAGGCAACGCCGCGACGTCCACCAATGCGACGAACTCCTCGCAGTTGCAGGGGCATCCAGCATCTGATTTCGCCTTGGCGAACCACACGCAAAGCTACACGACAATAACCGGCCTCGGCGATCTCGCGACGAGAAACTCGGTGGACAGCAATCATATCGACAATGGTGCGGTGGACTCGGCAAAGATGGCGATGACGAACAATCTCGCAGACTGGAATAGCGCCCGCAATCCGGGATTCTACACCTCAGGGCCTGGGCCAGCGGCGGCGGCGAACGGCCCAACCGCCGAACCAACCTGCGGCTGGGTGGTCAACCTTCATGCGGGCTGGGTCAGCCAGTTTGCGAAATCCATCCTCGGCAACACCCTCTATTGCAGAACTCTACGCGAGGACTCAGGTTGGAGTGCGTGGGGCCCAATCGGCAGCGGCGGTGCCGCTGAAGTCATCCATGATTCCACACTCAAAGGCAGAGGCATCACTGGGGATCCCCTCGGTCTCGAAGACAACGCCGTAACTACTCCGAAAATTGCGGACGGGCAGGTCATAAGAACTAAAATCGCCAGCCAGGCCGTCGGAACCGAAGAGACCGCAGACAACGCAATCACCACTCCCAAAATCGCCGACAACCAGGTCACTGCCGCAAAACTCGGCACAGGAGCG
>CAYTFM010000422.1:3412-6074 GCA_964436735.1 uncultured Victivallales bacterium
AGGATGTCAATAAGGTGATTGGTTATGCTGGTGGTGCTTTGGCATGGGTTCCTAAGTCTCTCCCCGAAGAGCAGTTTACGCTATACAATACCAACAATGCGTCAACCCAGGCTGTTCTTGTCAATGACTCCTCATGGTTTGGCAAGACGATAATGGTATATGACACCACACCGTCCACCTCAAGCGGCGGAGTGCTGGTGCAATTGAGCAAAAACTTGGCGAATGCGACGGCAGATGGCAAGGTGGTGAAAATTGTCGCAGTCCCCCTCAGGGATGGGGCGGTTGACACGAACAATGTGCAGGTCTCCATTGGGGATGGTGCCAATAGTTACACATTCGTGAACAAGTATGACGCCACGCACTGCATCGGCAGCTATTTCACGGACAACAGTGCCAGTTCGAGAGGATGTCCCTCGGTGCTGTATTGTGTCGTGCAGAATCATTGTTGGGTCGTCATCAACGGCGACAGTAACGGTTGGAATGTGAATCCCGCATCTCTGGGGCTGTATCCATGAAAACAAAAACTATCACGAGAACTGTAATTGCCGCATTAGTGGTCGCCGCCACGCTATCCGTGGTTGCCGGAGATGGCATCTGTTATCTCGATATGCGGAAGGTGTGGGGCGGAACGGAACTCACCGCCACCCTCCAGGCGCGGGTGACCGCGGCCATGGCCGGTGGCAATGAGGCACCACAAATTCTTGAACTCAAATCGGCTCTGAACGACGCAAGGGAACGAGTCAAGAAAGCCGCAATAGATGGTCTAAAATCGATGGGATATGCCGTTGTCATTGACGCGTCCAAAATGCCTCCAGGCGCAGTGGTCGGCGGCGTGGATATGACAGACGAGGCGGTTAGGAGGATAGCCTCAGGCGAATTCGCGCTTCCTCCTGTGGGAACAGTATCCGATTCGGGGCGGTGAGGCGTAAAGAGCGAAATGAGGCCCAAGGCAATTGCCTTGGGCTTTTTTATTGAGACGCCAAGCTGGTCTTGCCGGAGCCAAGCTTGTTGGTGATAGTGACCTCTCCCGAGAGTCTCTTCGGATTCTTGATAACCGTTTTGGATAAGCCTGTCTTCGAATCAAAGGTGGTCTTTGCGGGAAGCCTTTTGCCATTTATCATGGCCGCCGGTGTCTTCCCAAAGTACATTCCCTCCACAATAACCTCGCTTCCATTCCACGTGGCGGCAGATGGCTGAGGCTCGACGAGGACAAGATCGCACGCCGGATCAATGGTTGTCTTCCCTGACACGATGGAAAGCGTATGTGCTCCGTCCGGGACTTTCGTGTCCCGCCACTCGAATGTGAGATACGATGAGCTTGAACTTGTCGTTTTCGCCTTCCTGCCCTCGGCGATGACAATCGGTTTCAACGGGAATGCGCCTGTTGTCCCGAGCGTGTCCGCAGCCTTCAGCGTGAACATGCTTCCAATCGTACCAGTAATGGTGGTTTTAGTAAACACTGCTTTTGCGGTTCCAGCAAAGTTCCATACAGCATCGGTGGCGGGACTTGCGGAATCGAGAAAAGTGACCGCACCTTCAGGAACTGCTGTCCATCCGTTGAATCTACCTTTGTCCGTAATGACATTAAGGGGAACAGGCGTTCCTGGAAAAGACTTTCCCAATAGCAAGGTACTCACGCTCTTCCCGTCGAAACCACTTATAAAGACGGCGCACTCGCCTGGCCCCTCGCCCGAGATGTCAATGTCGAACAAGGGGGGGGGATTCTTCCCGTACAGCGTTGCCGCACCCCAATGATCCATTGGGGAGATGAATGGCCAAATCCCAATGGCGTTCTGGTATTTCTCAAATCCAAGGTTGCAATCGATAGTGTGTCCGCCGATCGAGCCAGCATATTGTGAATAATGCATGATCGACAGGAAATCGTAGTCGGTGAGGAGAGGGGCTTGATGTTCGGCCATGATGACACTGAATTCACCTAATCCGCTTTGGACGACGTTGTCCCAGTTGATGGTGATGTAATTGTCCCGATCTTGCCGTTGATGCTCGTGATAGAGCCCAAGCGAGTGGCCCATCTCGTGAGCCACTGTGCCGACGTTCCAGTCGTGGATGGATATAGTGTTGCATTTCCAACCTTGGAGGTTCATTCCCATGGTTGCCCCGTTGTCAACGCCTTCGTAAGGAATGATGTAGTATGCATCAACAGAGTCATCCTCGAACATCGTGATAGTGCCACACTTCGACCACTCGGCGGCCGCTTTGCGGAAAATGTCCTGGTGTGTTGAATCGGTAACTAGTAGTGAAGGCTGGAGGTATTCGTTTGTGAACTTGTATTTCACGACGCCATCGGGCCATAGGTTGATATTCTTTACCGTTACTCCTCTTGGTGCTCTATCGGGCACAGGAAACAGCATATCATCGACTTTGTAGTACTGTTGTCCGTCAACCCCAGTGACGACCTGGGCGTTTTGCGCGAGCCAGCCGTAGTCGATGGATGTGGCGGTGTTAGCGGCGTGCAGAGAAGCCGCGGCCGTCAGAAGCAGAAATATAACAGAAAGACGGAATGACTTAATCATGATGCAATCCTCAATGCTAAGTTTATACCTCGGGATCAGCCGTTTTTCAACCCAGAGCCATTGTTCTTGACGCATCAAAAATGCCTATAGGCGCAGTGGTCGGCGGCGTGGATATGTCAGACGAGGCG
>CAYTFM010000423.1:0-5043 GCA_964436735.1 uncultured Victivallales bacterium
CGCCGCGGGCAAAGTGCTCGAAGCCGACACGTATGTCATTGACGCGCAATCCCTAAAACACGCCGCTCGTGATGCCATGCGGAAGAATCCCTTTTGCTTCGTCGATCAGGAATAGCGCGTCTGTAAAAAAACACAGGTTTACACGCCTCGCACCTTCCCCAGACTCCGCAGTCAGTCGTAGGTCTCAACGGTGTTCCATGCGACGAGGAAGCATTTGTCGCCGAAATTGATGAAGTCGCCAGGATAGGCGACCGCGTCCGAGATCTGCTCTCCATTGATGAACGTGCCGTTGGTGCTGCCAAGATCCTCGAGACGAAGGCAGTTCTCGTCAACGTGGATGCGCGTATGCCTTCGCGACATGCTGCCGTCGTTGACCTCGAGATCGGCCTCCTTGTCCCGGCCGACAACGATCTGGACACACTCTTTGGGAAGAGTGACGGTGTTCAGCTCGCTCACGCCCTCGTCGGTATGCTTGAACGCCCACAGGGCTATCGGCCCCTCCGAATAATTGCCCGGCTTACAGGTGATCCGCCGTATCCGCCGACGCTCGACGTGCTCAACCATCCGCTTCAAATCCAGCATCCCGTTGCTTCTCAGGTCAATGAAATTCCCATGCACCAGCTCCTGGGGGGAACGGAAAGACAAGTCTTTCAAGACAAGCCGGGTCATATCGCTCTCACGTCTTTTCCGCTCAGGGATTTTCCCCGCAAGCTGAAGGTGAAACAAATGGCCTTGGTAGAAGCTCACGATGCCATAGAAGTCCTCCCATTTCACCCGGATGTCGCACAGCTCATGCGCGCCAACGAGCACAGCTCTGCCTAAGTACAGCGGCAAGATGCCGTTTGGTGTCCCCAGCTCAGCCACAGGAGTCGCCAGCCTTGAGACGGGAAGTCGGTAGTTGGGGACAATCAGGTAGTGGTCAAACCCCACACTAAGCTGCACGGGGCAATCCACAGGGGTGACGGCATACAGGCATTGAATCCCGTTGACTTTCATCGGCTCGCCAATGACGCGCTGGACGATGAAACGCCATCCTTCGACATGATGGACACACACATGAAGCGGAGCGGCATTCTTGCTGTTCACCAAAGCGATCCCCCCTTCTCCAGGAGATCTGCCTATCATAATCGTGGTCTGCTCGCAAGACACCACAAGGATTCGCCACCACTGTTCGCCGGAGAGGCTGAACACCTGGTAATTGCTGTCGCGCTGATCGGGGCCGGAGGCGTAAGATTCGTCTGGAACGCCGCCTGTTCCCGGTTGTTGGCTATAGGCCTGCGCTTTGCTTTGCATAATCACCCACGCCACCTATTTCGTCATACTACCCAAGGCGGCGCACGGCCGCAACCAAATTATGCTTCAAAGCCATGTACAATTTTCACCCGCAATCAAGCCGAACGGACCGCCTTGGATCTTAAAATCCAAACGTCTCCATCTGGACAGATGGAGGCTTTGGCAGCTATTGAATCATCTCAGACGTTTGGATTTTCCATATTCATTTCCGTACCTAACCTACGGATGCAAAGTTGTTTGCAACATGAATTTCCCCAAACGATGTAACGATAGAACACGAAACGGAAATGAATACTGCGGAGCCTGCCCGCAACCCAATCCAAAACTTTTCCGGCAGGCACCGGGTTTGCGATGACAGTGTGAACGGTCCGCATTATACGGTCTTGAACTTTTTGTTTTTATTGCGATTTTGGTACGTAAGGTACTAAAAATAGTTGAAATTGCTTAAGTGGGAAATGGTCTTGCACGTGAGTATTCCCCCTATAATCAATAATAATTCCTAAACTGTATAATTTCCATGACCGGAGCACGTTAACGCTGCCTAATATAACACACACAGGGGAATTGAATCAAACTCAGCCGGTGCCCGGCTTGCGGCGCCAGAGTGCTGAGGAGACCGCCACCACCCATACGCACATCGAGGCGAAAACGCTCCATTCCATAAAAGCTATCCACCAAAACCGAGGCCGCGGGAAGGTGTCCGGAGCTTTGAGAAAGCTGATGAGATCACTTTTCGGTAGAGAGAGGAAGACTGCGCATAGCACCGCCGCGGCGACGCCCACAACCACTACCGACCGAGGCATCCCGCCGTTATGGTCAAGGCAAAACGCAAGGGTGAACAACGAAACCGACAGAAACCATCCCAGGAAAAACAGGGAGGCCACGCAGAGGTGGGGCTTGAGAATCTCCATCGGCAGCACGCCAACCATGCTGCCGGAAAGCGTCGCGCAGACGCCGACCACCATGGCCGCGCGTCCAAGACGAGTCCGCAGTTGCCGTCCCACCGCACGCAGCAAAGGCAGCAACATGAGGCTACCGCCACACAGGCATGAGTTGAACACCCATGCCATCGGCGAGTGCGTTCCCCATCCCAACTCCGATATGAAATGGTTGAGGGGCGAATAGGCGCCTCCGCTCGGACCTATATAAAAAAAATCCGCAACGACAACACCGGCAAGCAGAACTGAGACCCCGGCGTATGCGATCATGGCCGCACGTTTATTTCCTAAAGTGTCAGCCACAGCAAATTCAAATGGATTCAGGTGACGCATGTATCCGTCCCCCCGCCGCTCAACAACCACCGCGGCGAGTAGCGTCGCAGCACGGCCACTATCCGGCCGTCAAGAAACGGCATCGGGTATTCCATGAACGTCCGCCCCTTCCTCAGTGCGATGAACAGGGTCGCGGCGAGGGCAAGAACGCCACACATGAAATTCTGCCAGGAGTACAGACTCCACGCCCACGGGAACTCCACCGCCGTCTTCAAAAACGGCCAAAGATAGCTGATCTGCCACCCCTCCCCTGATCCGAGAAGATCCATTGCCAGATGTGCGTGAAATGCGAGCAGGCAACAAAGAGACAACCGCATTCGATGCGCAGAGGTGCTGCCGGCAAGACATGACACCACAAAGCCGAACAGCAGATTGTGGCATAGTATATGGTGATAATCCCAATAGGCTTCCTGGCTGATGAGAATTCCTGCCCCGTCAAGGTCAGGCAGCACCCCGACCAGTGTGCACAGGAAGCGGTCCCGAGGCTTGTCGCAGCCAAGATTCGCCAGGCACCATGATGTCATCAGATGGGTCTGGATATGCATGCCTTTTCACCCGGATTGTGGTTTTCACTCTTCAAGGACAGAGGGATTTCCCCTCAACTTCACACGCAACACCCCGATGATCGAGGAACGGAAACCGGCGGTCTCGCACGTGTACCGCAAAGCGAGAAACACCGAGCATGCGCCAAAGAGGTGCCAGAGGAAATGGGTGCCCATGGGAAGGATCGCGGCGCTGGCGAGATCTACGGATCGCAAGACTATGGCGACCGCGATAGAGACGGCCGCTCCGATGAGCGACCACACATGTCGTCCTCGGTTGAGATAGCAGTGCAGGACGATTGGTGTGACGACATTGACGGCCAGCAGGAGATAGCCGAACGAGATGGAGAAATTCGAAGCGGCAGGCTGGTAGCTCCAATATATCCTAAGACTCACCGGCAACACCATCACGCACAAAAACGCCTGCAACCAGTTCTCCGTAATCCGCCGCCAAAAATACAGACACCCCATCAGGGCGACTAAAGAGATGGGCCCATAATCCATCACAAGCCAGACATCGGACGACCGAGTGGCGTGGTACACCGACCCCCCGATGAAGCCCAGCAGGATGAACGGCAGCGAGGCGACGATCAAAGGATGCCTCTTCGCATCCAGCCTCGTACGCCTCGCCCAATACACTACTATCGCAAGAAACACAAGATTGGTTCCGACACTCCACGGTTCAACGGGGAATCGGCCGGGCAGCGTCTCCGCGTATGTCGGCCCGGAGTCCATGACCTGCTGGGCAATCAGATATGTCATTGCATTGTAAGCCTCATGCGGATGCCTCACGACACATTGCGGCCGCCGTCAAGTCCCCTTACCTGTCGGCAACCAGGCGGCGCGCCGACTCCTCGCCCAAAAGACGAGCACCACGGCGGTCAGCATCCCCGCGGCACCAAGAGAAACCACCGCGCCAATGCTGTGTGCCGTAAATCTCGCATTGAGGTAATAGCATACGCCTCCCAAGACCGCGGCGATGAGAACGGCCTCCGCCAACAGTCGCCACTCCTTGTCATACGAGATCCTCGCAGACAACGCGATGAGGTTGAACAGCACACTCGAGGCAAGTCCGAGAAGCATGGCAAGCCCCGCGGCCGGAAGCGAGAGGGTCGACCATGTCGTGAACGCCGCGCAGCAGACGACGGTGACCACCGCGCCTAACGTCAAGGAGATGGTCGTCGAGGCCTTCTTCTCCACGCCGTCCAACAGCGTCTTCGTCGTGTTGAACAAAAGCGCGGGAACGATGCTGAGCGAAAGCCAGCGCAGCGCGACCGCCGCCTGCTCATAGCCTTTTCCGAACCAGAGTGTCACGATGACATCCGCCCAGACCGCCACTTGGACGGAGAGCACAAGCCCGACCTGCGTCGAGAATGAGAATATTCCAGTCAGCATACGCGAGATCTCGCCGGTCTTTCCCTCCTCATGCCACCGGGCCGAGATCGGGAACAGCACAACGCCAAGCGAATCAGTAAAGGCGTGGATCGCCTGCAGGACCAGCAGGGCGGCAAGAAACGCGGCCACCCGTGCAAGATCACCCCGCAGAAACCATGGAATAAAATAAGCGGCCGCGACGGCAAGCATCCCCGCGGGAATGCGCGGGACCGAATAGGCGAACACGTCGCCGACAACCTTCCGAAATGACAATCCGGCACGCCCTGCGACTGGCACCCCCTCCGTCGAGCAAAAGAGGAGGAACCCGGCATAACAGACGCCTCCGAGCAGGAGAATGGCAGGCGCGGACAATTTACCCGTGGAGTACAGCGCGACGGCCACCACCAACGGCAGCACCCCATTCGCCACAAGGTTCGTAAGATTCGCCGCCTTGATCCGCAACACGCCCCGCTGATAGGAGTACCATACCGTGTAGAACCCATACCCCGCCAACCAGATCGCGGAGGCCGCCCACAACGTCTTCGACGAGGCGCCAGCCGGGA
>CAYTFM010000423.1:5053-6054 GCA_964436735.1 uncultured Victivallales bacterium
CGACGGCGAGGCACAGCATAGCAAGCCCCAGAAAAGCCATGATCAACAGCGTGCCCCGGAGTATTCCGCGGGCGGACGCCGCATCCTTTCCCGCCCGCGCGACGGCTTGCGTCAATCCCGCGCCAAGCGACAGTGTCGTCAGAGGGAACAAAAAGGCGACCAGCCGCCTCGCATACAGAAATTCTCCGAACTCCCCCTGCTCCATCCAGCGCGAAAGCAGCCCCATCACGACCACGCCCAGCGCGACCACCGCAGCGGAGACGATCACTGAGACGACCGAGTCCGTCAACAGAGACGCAGGGGTGCGATCTTCCGTCATAACTCGTAGATCCTCAGGTCGCGCTGTGCCCAGACAGGCGCTTTCGCCATCACTTTCGAGATGAGATTTGAGAGTATCGGCTCCTTGATGGCCTTCGCCTCCCACACCTTCTGGTCGAGCACGATGAAATCGATATTCATCGCCTCCTTCAACTCCTCCCTGGTCTTGCCGGCGAAAAGAACATTCCACCCGTCAAGCGTGTCGCTTAAGAGCACATTCCGTCCCCCAAGGTAATAGTAGAATCCCGGTTTCTTCGTGTCGATCCGCGAGATGAACAGCGTCCGTTTTCCCTCATCCACCTTCCTTTGGCGGAGAAAGATCATCGCCTCCTCGTCGGGATGGGATCTACGCTTCCAATTCGTGAAGTTGTCGACCTTCTCCAAAACGTCCGCAGCGGTCTTTTTACCCTTCTTCCGCGCAAGCGTCAGCAGCGGCTCGGAGAAGAACAGCAGCACCGCCGCAGAGATGAGGCCGACCACGAGCGGAGCAACGATCACGCGGCGGATGGACACGCGGATCCATTCCGGAGCCGCACCGCATATCTCAAACAGACCGACAGCACCGAAATAACAGGCGACCGGCGTGATCGTGGAAACGTAGCGGTAGTTAAAATAATACTTGTATAAAACCACCACCATGTAGAGCCCGCACACGGAAAGTGCGACAACCTCGCCACGCCGTA
>CAYTFM010000424.1:0-2015 GCA_964436735.1 uncultured Victivallales bacterium
AGGGCTCAAGCCCGAACTCTGCGGCTTCGTCTGGTTCCAGGGCTGGAACGACATGTGTGCTGGCGATGAAATCAAGCAGCAGGTATATGATGAGTATTGTCCGAATTTCGTTCATCTGGTTCAGGACCTGCGCACTGAGTTCAAGGTGCCGAACCTGCCGGTTGTCCTGGGGGAACTCGGCGTCGACGGCGAGAACGCCGACACGGACATGAAAGATTTCAGGTCCAGTCAGGCGAAAATCGCGACGTGCCCGGAATTGAAAGGCCGGCTGGGCTATGTGCGCACGGCGCCATTCTGGTATCCTGAACTGGATGTGCAGGCGAAAAAAATCGAGGCCGAAGAAGAGCGGTTGAGAAAAAAGGCAGAGGCGCGGATCACAAAGAAGATGAAAGACAAGCCGGAGAGCAAGAACCCCGAGAAGATGGAAGAAATCATCAACGAGGCCATTGAGAAAGCCAAGGAAACCGATGCTGGTTACCAGAAAGTCAAAGCGGAGGCCGCCAAGCACGTCAGCCACTGGGGCTGCCATTACCATGGAAGCGCACGCGTGTATTCCCTGGTTGGCTACAGCCTGGCTGAGGCGATGAAGCCTTTGCTGAAAACCAAACCGTAACTATTCGGCACAGGGCGTCCACACTTGCCTGGACACTTACGCATGAGATGCATCGCCTTCCTGCCGCTGCTGATCGAGGTGATGTTCGACAACATCAAGAACCTGCTCGGCCTCATGGAGTACAGGTTCTGGTCTACACATCTTGAGCCGCAGACGAGACGCCTGGCGAAAAACGGAGTCCGGAGGGAATCAACCAACCAGGAGGCCACCAAGCGGACTCTCGCCGCCATCTCAAACTTCCTCCACATAGGGCGTATCCTGCTCGTCTTCCCGCAGGCGCTCTCGTGCAAGTTCGGTCCCCGTATGACCATGAGGCTGACTGCTGGCTCAGAACCCCATTGGGAAGCGTGCCGTCTGTGTTCATTGCCAAGATGAATCTCAGGCGGAGGAGGATGGATTGGAGGATGCGGCATGAGCAGAGAACGGTGTACTGACGAGCTATTTACTGCGCACCTCTGAAACGCTTAAGGTGGGGCGGCAATCGCGGACACCTGTATTACTTCGGCTGATTTTCGAATGAAAGGAAGACCGTAACCGCCTTCCGGAGTGGGGCGACTTTCTTTCGGTTCACAACGATGAGATTATCCTCATCTCCTGTCGGCGCTGGATTGTCGAGGATGGTGTTCCCGAAACTCAAGATGTTCACAATGTTCCCCTCCTTCTTTGCCAAGCAATTCATGTTGTTCATGAAGCTTGAACCGACAAACACCCATCCGTTTTTTTCCATTCCCTCCTTGGTCCTCTTGTTCAATAGCCAGTCCTCCACGGGCACCCTTTTACCGCCCTCCGGCTGGACATCGATAAGTACAATAGTCCCCTGACTTATCTGCCCGCCACCGGTCCGGGCTCCGTTCTCTGCCCCCAGCAGCAGAAGGGCCAGTTGAAGCTGCAGCGGATCGATGGTGCTGGACAACAAGCTCTCGTGTACCCTGCCATGAGGCATTGCGATGAGGACCTCAAGATCCCCAAAGACGAGATTGACGTTTCCAGGAAATGATATCTCCCTTTCCCTCCTGTGGATTGTTATGTCCCCCAGCTTCAAGTTCTGGTCAGGAAGAACCGTTCCTCCCATCCTCCCGAGAAGCTTCTTCTCCGCATCCGTCAATGGCGGCAGCGCATCCTTGTCCGATTTCACCCCATCATTACCGGAGGGCGGAGCGGAAGGCAGGTATTCACCCGGCATGACAAATATGGGCATTGAAGCTAATAATAGAACGATAAGCATTTTCATTGTTGACATTCGAGCATTCAATCGCCTTTGACATCCTCGCAGTTGCTCGTCATGACCGGCGCCAGCTTTTCCGGATACAGGCCATCATGACTGATCGGAATTTGCTTTCTGAGCGCATGGCGTAAGGTAGAAGAAAGGCTGTGGAGGGGCAAGAGAAAGTGGGGGGGGGGG
>CAYTFM010000424.1:2025-6045 GCA_964436735.1 uncultured Victivallales bacterium
GGGTCCTGTTTTTCCCCCTCCTCGGGGAGCCGGATCCGGGCTCCCCGAGGAGGGGGAAGGCGACGATATCGCCATAGAGGCGTTTTCTCCTATCGCCAGGAGGCGGCGATGTCGAGGTTCCGCACCGTCTCCGTCTTGCGCACCTGCGATGAGCGGATCCTCTCCTCCAGCAGTCCTTGGTATCTCGCGTCATCGACAGGCAGGCTCACCGCGTCACCCACCCAGGTGGAAAGTTGCATGGCGTTCGACAACTCAACGCTGTTAAGCCCCTCGACGCCAGGCGCCACCAAGGTGCTTCCCTGCTGGATGGCGTCGACGAAATTCTGCGTGTTGTCGCTGTTCTCCGGGTTCCATGACGGCAAAGGCAGATCCACAGTCGAAACCTCAGGACACCCGAACCCCGTGGCCTCCCGGCAATGCCTCCGCACCGACTCGCCCACGCGGCGGAACTCGATATGGCGGTCGTCAACGATGGTGACAGCGCCCCGGTCGCCAACGATCTCGAGACGGTTGCTCCCCGGGAACTCGCCCGTGGAGCATATGAAAACGCCCGAGGCTCCGTTAGGATACTCGACGTACGCCGTGACGTCGTCCTCGACCTCGATGTCGTGCCACTTGCCGAATCGGCAGAAGGCCCGCACGCGTTCTGGAAGACCGCAGAGCCATACCCAGATGTCAAGGTCGTGGGGCGTTTGATTGACAAGCACGCCACCGCCCTCCCCTTTCCAGGTGCCACGCCATCCGCCGGAATTGTAATAGTCCTGCGTGCGATACCACTTGGTGCTCGTCCACTGGGTGCGCTGAAGCTCTCCCACCTCGCCCGCCACGAGCAGTTCCTTCGCCTTCTGATAGGCGGGGAACATGCGATGAAAGAATTGAATCCCGAACACCTTACCGCTTCGCAGCGCGGCGGCGTTCATCTCGCGCACCTGCCCCGCATGGAACCCGGCGGGCTTCTCCACCAGGACGTGCAGTCCTCGGGAGAAGGCGCGGATCGCCAGAGGAGGATGCGAGGGGGGCGGCGTAGCGATGATCACCGCGTCGCAGGATCCGGAGTCAATCATCTCCTCGGCCGTCGCACACACCCGCGCCGCGGCGCCGCGCTCGCCGACCCACTTCATGGCATGTTCAACGCGCGGATCGGAAACCGCCGAGAGCACCGCTCCCTCGATCTTCCCTTTGTGCAGGTACTCGGCGTGGTGCTGCCCGATGTTCCCCAATCCGACAATTCCCATTCGCACGTTACTCATCGCATCAACTCCCGATAGTGACGCGGCATGTCGAGAATGCCGGCGCTCCGTTCGTAAAATTCGTCGCCCAACTGGAATAGCCCCTCACGCGGCTCGATCCATGACGCCCCCGCGGCCGGATGATGGGCGAGCATCTCCTTCCATCCCTTGTAGTTCTGAGTCCCATTCGACTCCAGCACGCCGACCTTCATGCCCGGCAACAGCGGAAGCCGCGCGGCCACCGACTTGTTCCAGTCGACGAGCAGCGGACACACCGTGAGGTCGGCGCAGAAGCAGGGCACCCCTGCCTCATGAGCGGCTTTCGCGATCCGCAGGCTCATGCTCATCGTTTTGGCGATCGGCTTGAGGGCGATGGCTCCATAGCCCAATTCGATCCGGTGCCGGGCATGCTCCTCCGCATGGGCGCTCTCGTCCGCGGCAAGACGCACAGGGATATCCGAGACATCAACCTCATACTCCTCGGGGAACGGCTCCTCGAACAGCAGTATCCGTTCCATGGCTCCGATCTTGTCGGCGTGGTCCAGCAGCCGCAGCAGTCTGTCTTTTGAATCGTACCGGCCATTGGCGTCTAAATAATAGGGTATCCGGCCATTGTCGGTCCAGGGAATGCGCCGATCTTTGAGAAGATCGTGCACCTCCGTGAGACGCCGCTTGTCCCATTCGAGCATCTTGCCTTGGTCGCCATCCTTGTCGGGATCGGAGCCGACCTTGATCTTGGCGAAGAAAAAGCCCTGCTCGACGACCTCGCGGATCCGCTCGACGGTGACGCCATACGAGAAAAGCGGGATGCAGGCGATCTTGTCATGCCGGCACGCCAGCGCGGGGCGAAACTCCGTCGGCAGCATCTCGTCGAAGCTCCCCTTCCCCGTCTCTTTGGCGTAGAGCATCCAGGCGGCGTTGTCGACGGGCACCAGGGCGTTCAAGGCGAAGGTGAGACGCAAGTCGTCCCGCCCCGTGATCCGTTTCCCGTATTCATGCACGGCTGGCAGCAGTCTGTCGAGCAGATCCAACGGCGTCTCGAATGCGTGTCCCTTCGCCAGCTTCAAGGCGTGGGCGGTCATCAGAAACATCATGGAGTTGCCGGCCGGCTCAGTGTTGGCGGCGAACACCCCGGCGTCAGACCAGAGCGGGCTTTGTACGCCAACGCCAACGCCCTCGGCTCCGCTCTCGCCCACAAGCAGAGCGGTCGTTTGCCAGGATCCTGTCAGATAGCCGCCTTTGAATCCAAAGGGGGCGGCGAACGGCTCACTCTCGAACGCGCAGTTTGTGCGGGCAATGCGGATCATAGGCGGACTCCCTACTTCAGATTTCGAATTTGACTGAAGTATAGCGCCGGAACACTATGGCGTATTTGGAGAAACCGCGGAAAAATGTGCACAAATCAAGAAAAACGTCATGCGCGCCCAACCTGCCCTGCCGCGGCTCAGCGGAGCCAGACTCTGCCGAAGGAGCGGGGCTCCTTGCTTTCGATTATGCCGCCGAAAAGATGGAGGCCGTGGCGCGTTCCCTCCTTGTCCTTGTCGTTGATGGCGAGCGAGAAGCCAAGGGATGAGCCGGGAGCCGGGGTCTTGTCGAGGCCAAGGCTGGCCCAGGTGAAGAGGAGGGAGTAGGTGGTCAGGCCGCCTTCGCGCGTGACCTCGGCCTTCACGCCCTCGGGGGAGCCCATCCTCAACTGTGGATCGAAGGCGATCCAGCGCCAGAGCTTTACGGCGCCATCATCGCCAAGGGCCACGCCATATTCGAAAAGACGGTGGCCGTTGAAGCCGAAGTTCATGTTGTTGGGCTGCCAGGGCTTGTCGGCGTCGACATCGAAGGCGACCTGCAGGGAGTCGCCCCCCCAGATGCCCTCAGGCTGGCACGGCTGGGAATGCTCGCTGTCTTTGACGTCGAGGCGGAGGAGGAAGCCCTCGTCCGAATAGGCGACGCGCAGCGCCGCCGAACAGTCGTCCCCGGTGGGACGTTTGACATTGCCGCCAAAGGCCGTCCACGAAGAGGAATCGATGGCGTCGGCGCGCGCCTGGCTCCAGTCGGCGCCGCTGGTCTTGAAGCAGGGGATGACGGTGAAGGCGTATGGTTGGGCGACGGTGAACGGCTTGCCGTCGAAGGGGATCTCCAACCGGATGGTTCCTTTCGTCTCGACCCCCGAGGCGGGGCGCGCGCCAAGCCGCAGCGGCACGGTGGCGTCAGAGTCGGCCTTCATGGCGGGCACGGCCGCCTCGAGAGGAGCGGCCGAGGCGGCGGTGAATGAGACCTTGCCGCCAGCGGCGATGTCGGCGGCGGCGTGGCAGCCGACCTTGATCATGGGCGCGTCGGCGTCCATTGGCCAGGCAAGCTCGAGCTCCCGCAGGGAGACCGGCGTGGTGATCTCAAGCGGCCATCCCTTCACGACGGCGTCGGGGCCTTTGACGAGGATGAGATAGTCGCCGAGCTCGGCATCCTGCGGGATCAGCAGCTTGGAACCCGACACGGAGAGGGGCGCGGGAGCCCGCGCCTGCGCGCCGGCGACGGGCACCTCCACGGCCGAGCCGGCGCAGACGACGGTGGGCTTCAAGAGCTCCATGCCGCGGAGATCCGCTCCCTCCATCTCGACGAAGACAGGACTCGGAGCGAGGGCGAGGGGGGTACCCTCTCCGGGAAGCGGCAGCGGTCTTCCCGCCATATCGCGACAGGAGAGGATCTTGCCGGGAATGGCGAGTGTCCCCTTCCCATTGACGGACCAGGCGATGCCAAGGGAGTCACCGGAGGACCGCTTGTGCACGACGAGGTGCGT
>CAYTFM010000425.1:0-1869 GCA_964436735.1 uncultured Victivallales bacterium
CCACAGCCAGTCCTCGGAGTGTTTACTGAGTATAAAAGAGATTGCCGCGCCTGTCAATAGCGCATAAGCGCATTATGCGGTTTAAAACGCAAATTAACGCCACCGCGGCTTGCGGCAACCTTCAACGGATGCGGAATTTGACGATCCGCTGGTTCCCGGCGTCCCCAACATAGAGGAACTCGCCGTCACCGACTTTGGCAGTGGCGATGCCACTTGGCCCGTTAAAACCCTTTCCCTCGGTATCGTCCACGTTCGCATGACCTCCATATTCGAGCAGTAGTGTGCCGGTTGACGATAAACAGACGATTTTGTCCTTTGCGGCATCCGTCACCCAGACACGGCCCTGGCTGTCAGTGGCGATGTCGCGCGGCGAGCCGAACTCCACCGTGTCGGCGCCGCCCTTCGGCTCCAGGCCGGCCTCCCAGATGATTGCGCCGTCCGGCGCGATCTTGTAGACTGCCACGAGCGCCATCGCAGTCATAACGATGGCGCGGTCGGCGGTGAATTTCATGGAGTAGGTGGCGGCGGCCGGATGGAAGGTCGTCCGTTTCGCGTAGAGGTGGCCGAAGTCGTGGTACAGTTTCATTGGGGCTTTCTCAAAAACCTTCTTTATCGTCAGAGCGGTCCATCCCTTATTGTGTCCCTCCTCAAGTACTCTGACGAAAACGCCGCCATCCGCATCGGGAAGCAATCCCCACACCGGAACGTTCTTTTCCTTGTAGAACGGTTCCGAGGTGAAAAGCCCCAACGACTCGACCGTCTTCTCTCCGAGTTTGAACTTCTGAATGACTGCGCCGCCATCCTTTTCCTGGGTGGTGGCGGTGAAAAGCGTGCCATCTGGCGCGAAGCCAATGGCAAGAGTCCGTCCCGGCAGATTGCCGCGTTCACGAATCTGGTCGGTCGCCGGATCGAGCGAGAGCAATTTGCCGTGCCGGTCAGCGGGGAAATAGAGTTCGCCCCCTGGACCGGGAACCATCGCAACATTCCAGTTGAACACGTTCGGCCATCGTTCCATCCACGACGGCGCGATGACCGCGGACTCTTTCAAAACAGCGTGGGGTTCACGCAAGATGGAATATTTTCTCAACGAGTCGTGAAACGCAATGAAGAGCGCGCCATCCGCGCCAAGGCAGATGGACTTCGCTCTTCCGACTTTTAGCGAGGCGAGCAGGACGAACGCGCCGGCCTTTTTCTCGAAGACAGAGAGGGTTCCGTCATCGGTGGCGGCGGCAAGAAGAGTCCAGAGAACCGCCACGACAATCGGCTTCGCGGCCATCGCCACTACGGCAGACGGTTTTGCGTGATCACCCGGCGGGAAGATCTGGATCCGTTTGTTCCCCGCATCGGCCACATAGACGTTTCCGGCCTCATCCTCGGTCACCATGCCGGGATTGCCGAACGCTCCTTCAGTGGCGCCTCCGCGTCTCGCTGAGTAGACCCATGGGTAGTCCTCCTTGCAGTCGCCGACAAGGACTAGTTTGCCTTGAACCGATAGGTACGCATGATCGAACGGCCACGTCAGACTCGTCTCCAGGCTCTTGACATAGCTACCCTGCGCGTCGAAGACAGCCACGCGGCCGGAATTCATCAGCAGGTAAACCGATCCGTCATCCGCCGCCGCGACAGAGAGGTTGTCGACGGATCTGCCACGGGCGTCGCCGATGATCTTCTCGAAGCGCAGTTCGGGCGTCTCGTTAGCTAATGCGGCGAGGGCCAACACCGCGCACAAAGCGGCCAGAGCAAAACGTCCCGCTGTCACGTTCATCATCACTGGACGCTGACCTTCAGGTCGCCGGGGTCGGAGAGGCTCATCCAAAAGCCGTTGCCCTGCCCGCCCGCATGGAGTTTCACCATAATCTGATTCCGGCC
>CAYTFM010000425.1:1879-5988 GCA_964436735.1 uncultured Victivallales bacterium
CGAGGTCGCCGGCGACGAGTCGCACGGGGATCGCGTATTCGTCCTTGTGCGGCGGTTGGTTGTGTGCGCCGACATTGGTGAACACCTCCTCGCCGTTCAGCCATATTTTCGCCCAATAGTCCACGCCGAACTTGATCTGGGCGTCACGCTCCTTGGGGCTGTCCAGCCGACAGACCGCATAACCGATCTTGAGGCAGTACTCGCCGGTCAGCTTGTAGAAATCGACATAGTCCGAATCGAAATCCGGCCGCGTCCATGAGAGCTTCCGCCCGCCGAGTCCTTTGCACGGGGCGGATAAATCCAACGTGCTTTCAGGAGGATATTTCGTGGCCATCATCTCGTCGAGGGAGCCTTTGACCCGCGGGTCGTCAGAGCCCTTGAAGGGGCCGATGGTCATCCACTCGTTGGCCAGCAGATCGCGCGGCACGGGCTCTATTCTTAGGTAAAGGACAGCCGCGTCGCCCCCCGCCGCCTTCGAAAGCTCGACCTTGTGGGCGCCCGCCGCCAGCATGAGCGGCTCGGCCGTCACCGCGCGTCCCCATGAAACACCCTCCTCGACGATCAGCGATTTCGGCGGAATCTCCACGCCATCGAGGCGGATCGCCGGAGCGGAGAATCCGCCGCCGCTCACATAGGCCAGCTCAAGGCGGTAGCGATTGCTGAAGTGCTCCTGCGCCTCGATCTCGACCGCCGCGCCGTCCCAGCGCAACGCGGCTACTCCGGTGAGCGCGGGAGCAAACCGCGAGGCATCCCACACCCGCGTGGGTTTGGAGGCCGGAATGGTGGCGTCCCGGAGCGCGGGCGGCAGCATGGCGCCCCGCGGCGCTGCCGGAGCCTTCTTGAAGATCAATCCCGGCGGATAGGCGTGAAACGCCTCGTAGAGTTTTGTCATATCATACGAGAGAAGCAGGCGTCGCGCCGAGCAGAAACGCCCTTTTTCAACCGCCGCCTTCGCCTCGTTGATTTTTTGCTTCGCCTGCTTGAGCGCCACAGGCGAGAGCTTGAGGAGTATGGGATCCGCCCTGTCCCCGGAAGCCAGCGATTCGGAGAAGGCGATCTGCGCGAGCAGCGCGGTGCGAACAGCCGCGGGAGCCGTGGCTTTCACCTCGACGATCTTGGCCCCCGCCGGACCGCCCTCGAACGAGAGCATTTCGTACGGTTGGAGCGTGAGCTTCAGCATGCCTTCCTCGAGCTTCGACCGCTCCCGCGTCGAAAGGCGGACCGGCGCGGCGGTGCCCTCGAAGCGAAGCTCGGCGGCGACCGGCTGGTCGAGACGGTTTACGACATAGAAATACATCTTCCCGTCGTCCCCCGCGCCCTGCCATGCGGCGACCGGATCGGCCCCCTCCTCGACGGGTTTCATGCCGATTATCGGAAGCGCGCGATACTCGGCGAGGAACGGCCGCATGTATTGCGGCTGTTGCTGGTCGTAGCCATGACTGCCATCGCTGATGACCGTCATGTTCCCGGCCGCCATCGCCTCGGCGAAGCGCTCGAGGAAATGGACGCCCGCGGGGGTGATGACGCCGGCGCCGTGGACCGTCGTGACGTTTCTGGTCTTGAAGGACGGATCGTAGCCAATGGCAGTTCCCTCCACCATCTCCCCCTCGAAGGAGTCGGCGTCAAGGTGGACGGCGCAGATGGTGCCGTCCTTGGCCTCGTGGGCGGTCACCTGGGTCTGGCGGATATTCCATGTCGACTCGCGGCCGAACGCCATCTCGAGCGGCGTCTTGCTCCGCGAAGACGAGCTGGGGTACACGATTACCGCCTGGACAACCATCGAGGGGTTCTTGTTATAGTGAGCCAGGTCGATCCCCGACTCCTTGATGAGGCCTGCCCACCCCTTTTCCTTGAACTCCTCCTCAGTGTAGGAGGCGGTGCAATCAGGACCGTAGGCGGAGAGGTAGAGCTTGAGATCAGCCCGCGCGTCGGTGAGGATCTTGGCGAGACGGCAGTGGTAGGCGTAGATCTTGGCGCAGCGCCAGTCGACCCATTTGTCGTAGGCGTTGGCCATCAGCCACTCGTAGCGTTTGGCGAAGCGGTCGGACGCGTCGCCGCTGACCGGCACCTTCACGCCCGTCTCCTTTTGGAAGAGCTCGATCGTGAAGTCCTCGTAGCCCCAGGCGATCGACGGCACGGTCTGCCAACCGGAGAACACCCAGCTCATCAGCCGCACGACCACCCCTTTGAAAGCCGGGGAATCCTTGTACCGCCCCGCGAGCTCCGCGAACACCGCGGCGGTCCAGTCCTGCACGCCCGGATGGAAGACATTCCAGTACGGTTTCGACACCGATGGAACGGCGCACTCGCCGGACTTCGAGACGGTCAACCACGGTTTCCGCGGCCCATTGTCGTCAAGCGTCCCCTTGCCGCCAAGCTCCTTGTCCATGTGCAGCATGAAAGCCCGGTTGGGCGGCAGATGCAACTCCCCGAGATAGTCGACGCCATACTTCTCGCAGACCAGCAACTGCAGTCGCATGATGTCCTTCTTGAACGGCTCTTTAAGCGACAAAGGACCGTTGACGCACCACCCTCCTTCGGACTCGGCCCCATAGCCTTTGATGGTCTTGCACGGCCACAGCGTCGCCTGGTAGTTACCGATCGTCTGTTGCCAGAGGTTGGCGCCGAGGAACTTCGAATGGATGCCGAAACGCTGGGCGGTCTTGTAGAAGTTGGACCAGCCATCGCCGTCGGGAGTGGCGCCATAGTAACTGGTGAAGCGAATGTTCTCCTCCTGATAACCGCCGAAGGAGCGTCCTTTCGGATCAAGCTTCAGGGCCTGCGGCATGGCAGAAAGCCGATAGACGCGGATCTTGGCGGCGGCCGCCTTCATCCCCGTGCGCCAGGTCTGAAGGAAAATCCGGGGGTCCTTTTCCCGCGGATAGAAGTAGAGCTGCTGCGTCAGCATCGTGTTGGTGAGAGAGTAGATTCCCCCGCTGGCGTAGCCGAGCGTCGGGGCGTATGGATTGGGGCAGCGCTCGATCAAGGAGATGATGGCGACGCGCTCGTCGTCGTCCGGATATTCCACGTCGATCAGATAGGGTTCCTGGATGCTCGGAAGTTTGAGCGTGTAGGCGAACCAGTCGGCGTTCATGTTGAATCCCATGCGCCCCTTGTCGCCAGATTCGCGGTAGGAGCCGATCGGCGACTCCACGATCTTGGTCTCACCGGAGGAATAATCCGGCGTCTGCCTCGCGCAGTCGATCTCCTGCACGAGCTCGCGCGTCGGCTCCTTGTCCATCGGGGGAGCGTTTTTGACGTCGACCACCAGGTACTGGATCGTCCGGTCGACGGCATGCCCCTGACCGTCGGCGAAGGTGGCATCAAAGACGCCCTCGGACATTGACGGCAAGCTGACCTGCGTCTCGAAATTTCCCTCGCCCGCCGGTATCTCGAGGTCCTTCGTCCACACGGCGTCCTTGGAGGACTCTGGATAAACGGCAACCTTCACGAGCTGCGGCGCCGCGGTCTTCCCCGCCGTGATCCGCAACGTCAGCGGCTCGTCCTTGCGCAACACCAGACAATCCTTGACCGGCTCACACCTGACCATCCCCGTGATGTCCTTCGCCTTGACGAAACGCATCTTGGTGATCCACGGGATGCCCCACGGCTCGGGACGGCTGAGGCACAGCGTGTGCGTTCCGGCGGGGACGAAGATATTGAGCATCTTCTGCAACTTGCCCTGCGGCTCCCAGACACCGCTCGCGATCGGGCAATGGATGACCGTGCGGCCGTCCAGGATCAGATCGAACGGCGAGCCGCCGCCCTCCGCCCAGAACTCCCACCATGCGTCCGCGGAGGTTTCGAAGACGTAGTCAGCCTCGCCGAAGCCTCGGACGCAGTTGCTCTTGCGGATCTCCTCAGCCGCCGCGCCCTCAGTCAGCCATACCGAAGAGAAATCTTTCGGCTGAATCTCGATGACGTCTTTCTGAGCCTCCGCGGCGCCTGCGCGCTGCAGCGAAGCACCGGCCACACCTATCCCCAGCGCCATGATCATGATTCCTTTGGTGATGTTGCGCATTGAAACTCCTTAGATTGGCGGCTTCGCCGCTGCTTATACTCTATAAGGGTGAAAACTTAAATTTTGGTTGCGAAGATTTTGAGGAATG
>CAYTFM010000426.1:0-5880 GCA_964436735.1 uncultured Victivallales bacterium
TCTGCGAGCCGAGGAAGGGGTAGTCGCCGAAGCTCACCACGATTTCTCCTTGCGCGTTCTTCGCCGCCCCGACGGGACTCATGAAGCTGGAGTGGACGAGGAAGTCCATGTTCCAGAAATTGCACATGCCGGGGCTGAGTATTTCCGCCCCGAGGAGGAAGACCGGTTTTCCGTCGCGGAGGAAATTGCCGTCCCGCGCCGTGACGTTCGTGGCGGAGGCCGGGAAGGCCTCGTCGCTTTTGTCGTAGTTCTCCGGCAGAGGCAGGAGCTCCTTCAGGACGACTCGCGCGGCATTGCCCACGCCGCCTGAGGCGGAAGCCTTGTCGCCCTTTTTGAGGTTGTCGACCATGAGCCGTTTGGCCTCCTCCTCTTCCGCCGCCTGGAGGCCGTCCTTGGGGGGGGCTGCGGGCTTCTCCCTGGCGGTGACAGCTTGTGCGACCTCCCTCACCGAGATGTCGTCGATCCAGAGATTGCCCAGACCCGACACGCAGAACTGGATTTTGCAGGTGACGGGAGCGTCGCCGACGGTCTCGACTGGAAAAGAGAATCGGTTTCCCCGGGAGCTCTTGTAGTTTCGGGGCTCGCCTTTGGCGGTGGGTTGATAGATCATCAGGATGGACCAGTCGTTGTCGCCGAAAGCCGTCCAGCCCCCCCTCGCGCCGTCGAGTTTTTTAACGTCAAGCGCGGGGACAAGGAATTCGCTCAGGCTGGCGTCCCTTTCCGACTGATAGCGTATATGGAATGAGAGATTGATGGGAGACTCGTCTTTCCTCACCCAGTAGGAAAGCTCATACTCACGCCCGGGTATACATTTGAATTCATGGCTGTGCGTCCATGCCGTGGCGTCCTTGCTTTGCCCCGAGAAGTGCAGCGCGTACGCTCCCTGATGCCCCGCATTCTCCTCCCGCCGCACATTTCCCGTGCCAGTACTGTAGGAGGTCGACAAGGACGATGAGACCTCTTCGAACGTGTAGTTTGGCAAGCCCGCCGCCGTTGCATCCCGCTGAGTGCCTTGGGCCTCAGTTTGCGCGCCGCACAGCACGGACTCCATGAAAAACGCCAGACCGTACGCAAGAACCGTCAAGCCGCGTTTGGGGGTCCCTGTTGTATGAAAACGAACCTTCATGCTCATCTCCAGGTAGTGGTTATCTGAATAGTTCAGGGTGTCCGATCGTGTTCCCGTATGCCTCGACATGCGCGTCGGCGTAGAGGACGTTCGTGCGGAGGAAATGCCTCAGCGCGATCTTCGCGGGCAGCCCTGAGCCACTGTCGGTGTAGTCCCAGTACTGCGCCGAATGCCAGGTCGAATCCGCCATGAACATGATCCCCGATGGTCTCGTGATCTGTCTGATGTTGGCGTAAAGACCGTACGTGTTGCTATGGGGAGGAGACGCGAGGTAGCTGTTCCACGCGTAGCTGTAGAAGGGGCAGGACGAGGCCGCGCTCGGGCAGAGGAGCAGCTCGGTGGTGGCGTCGTAGGGAGGCATGCCGGTCTTCGTGAGGGAGCTTTTCCCGGTGGCGCGGACGGCTCCCGGGATGCTGCAGGCCATTGTCTCTTGGACGCCGCCACCATCGTTCACGTTGTTCGTCGGGTCGCCGCTTGGGAAATATCCCATGAAATCATCGAGGTACATGTAGGCGCATTGTCCGCGCTGCTTGAGGTTGGATTTGCATTTGGTCTGCTTGGCGATGCTCAAGGAGTTTTTCAACGCCGGCAGAAGCAGAGAGGCGAGAATCGCGATGATGGCGATAACGACGAGCAGTTCCACCAACGTAAACTGCCCAATCGTGGTTTTTCTCTCGACCCGCATGCTGTCGACTCCTTTGGCAAATCAAAAAAAGTACGTTCTAAAATTCGTCGGATATAAAATGATTAAGAACACATGCTTCCCGTCAGGATCCACTGTGGTGGACTTCTGACTTCGGCATCCGGAGCCGTGCGGTGGCGGTCTTCGCAGGTTTCACCGCTGCTGATTCAGGAGGCCTCTTCGGCATCACGGTTCCTCTTTCGACAATATGCCCAGACAAAGAGATGATCTTCCCCGCCTCGCTGGGAGAACCGTCCATGCCCATCACTGACGCCAGCAGCCTGACAGCCTCCCGGCCGGCGTCGAACCGACGCGTATCGTAGGTGGTCAAGGAGTTCTCCTCGGCCAGTTTGATGTTGTCGAAGCCCATTACGGAAATGTCCTCCGGCACCCTGACCCCTTTCTCCTTCAGGAACCTCAAAACGCCGACGGCCCTGATGTCGCTGCGGCAGAAGACGGCATCGATCCGGGTAGTCCTTGCGTATATTCGCTCCATGGCGGCGAACCCTTCCTCGCTTGTGGCGGCCCATGAGTCCGTGAGCAATTCATCGTCGAAAGGCAGGCAATACTCGCGCAGCACGCTCCAGTAGCTGTCAAGAACGTCACCTTTGTGGATGAGTGCCACTCGTCTGTGCCCTGAATCGAACAGGTGCTTGAGGGCCTGGTAAAAGCATTCCTGCAGATCAACGGAGACGCCGTTTCTGACGTTTGAGAGCATTCCCGCCAGATTGAAGAATGAGTAGGGGACCACCTTGTCGTTCATCTTGTTGACAAGCTCACGATAGGAATCCAGAACAATGTAGCCGTCTTTACGGTGCGCCCCGAGGATGTCAGGGGAATAGGACACCAGTTCTGGCAGCATGTTGTGCGAGTAGGCCTCGCTTAATATCCCATTGAAGACGTCAAGCTTTACCTCCCAGTTTAGAGGATCCTGCGAGGGATCGAACGCGTGCTGGGAGGGCACCACGACCCCAATGCGGGCGGACGCCATCGTCGTGCTCAGTTCCTTGACGAAGGATCCCTGGCCCGAACGCCTGTCCACCAGTCCCTTGTGCACGAGACAATCATACGCCTTGCGCACCGTGCCTCGGCTGACACCGAATTGCGCCATCAACTCCTGCTCCGGGGGGAGGAGTTGCCGGGGCTGGAACTTCCCGCTGGCGATGCCGTCCTCAAGGTGGCGGCGGAGCTGTTCGTGAAGAGGTTGCCGGTTGTCTTTCCCCGTCATTTTCATGATGCGCCTCCGTAAACGTATAAACGTATAGACATTATACCGCGGAGGGCGAACTGTGTCAAGAGGAAAAAGGAGACGAAACGGAATATAAACCCCGTTAAGCGGATCAGTGGAACGTGGAAGATTGCATACATGCCTCCGCTTGGCCGGATGCATGTATGCTTTTATGCTGGAGGGTCAAAGCCTCGCGCCGCGAGCAGGTCGAACATTTTTTCGAGGACGGGACCGTTCTCGACGATGTTGCCGAACCAGAAATACAGCGTGGTGTCGTCGCGCATGGAGTCGAGGAAGTACTCCAGCAGATCCGACTCGTCGTGGAATTCCCGCCCCGCCTTTTTTGCCATCGCCAGTGCGTCGTTATCTTTGTGCATGCCTGACACGATGTGCGGGGCTATCACGGCGCGGCCCGAGAATTCCCGGATGATGAGCGCGGCGTCGGCGGAGTTTCCCGGATTCCAATTGTAGGCTTTCACGTTGCGGATCATCTTGATGTTGTCGAAGTAGCGCTCACGCCAGGTGCAGGAGTGGTAGAAGAGCGGGCCGCAGGCGTCAGCGATCATGTTGATGTAGGGCACGCTGAAGTCGCGATGCATCTCGGTGGAGAGCAGACTGACGCTGTCGTCGCTCATCATGGTTCCCTCGCCGTCCGCCCAGATCAGCGGGAACCCCGCGCCGTTGATGCGATCTTTGACCGACTTGCGGAAGGCCTTCACAAAGTCGATGGTGAAGTCGGTGATCTTTCGCAAAAGGGCATGAACGGATTCGGGGTGCTCAAGGAGTTCAATGTAGAACGATTCGTCCCACATCATCTCGGCGACGCCCAGAGGCGACTGGATGTCGGGGCAGCGAACAACGTGGCCGGGTTGCAGTTTCGCCGCGAGTTCGGCGGCGGTGTCGATGAATTGTCCCGAGAAACCGGAATTCACGGCGGGAGCGGTGAAGGCTGTGGCCTCCTCATGGTTATGGAATTTCTTCTCCACCCATTGGACGCCCCCCTCAAGTTCGATGGGGACGCAACCCAACGCGGCGGGCAGGAGGATGGGACGGTTGCCAGGAACGCCAACCGAGAGTTCAGGCGTCCAGTCCCATGCGGGCAGATTGTTGAGGCGCTGACTTCCCGTCTTCGCTCCATTCCCGCTCCAGTAGCAGCGGCGCGCGGCGGGGTGACAATACGCCTCTCTCAATATCCTCTTCGTCGACTCGGCATTCATGTTCTGGTATCCTTATTTTGGAGTTGTGCCTGTCTTGGTTCAAGCGCGGTGGCGGCGACGTGGGTGCTGGCGGGGATCTTTCCGCCCCGACGCATGGTGGCAATGAGATTGAACGCCTTCACGATGATGTCGACAATGTCGAAGCCGACCCAACGGCATTCGACATGGCGCGTGGGGAAGCGTGGGGAGTTTGCGTGGGCGATCAGCAACGGCGTCTCCGCCGCTTGCGCGGCAGTCACTTTTTTCACGATCCGCGTGACGCCTTCGACGATGTGGTCGTCGAGGATGATCAACGCCTGCGGGCGTTCGTGTTCTGGAAGCCGCATGAGGAGGCGCAGTGGCGGTTCAATCCAGGCGAGAGCTGCATGATCAGCGCGGATGAGCCACTCGCTGCGGCATTCGATCGGACGATACCCGGCAGCGGTGACAATATGGCGACGCGCGTCCTCAGGCGTCCATCCCATTCTCGAGTCGAAGACCATTCCGATACGGCGGATCTTCTCTGCCTCCGCCACGTCCAACGCCTTCTCGAAAAAATCATCCCAGTCGAAGACGATGCTGGGCGATTTACTGGAATCTCGTCCATGGATTGAAAGCAGCGAAATCCCCTTTGACTCAATTTCGTCGAGGAGATTCCCCAGGGTGTTTCGAGGCGAGCCCACCACAAGCAATCCCGCAAGGCAGCCGTCCGCGATGTCCCTGGTAAGCCGCTCCCGCTCAGCCCCGCCTTCAGCGTCAGATCCGACAGCATACAAGACCGCCTCGCCTCCAAGAGTATGGCAGCGCGCCATAAAAGCGTCGTGGAGGGCCGCATGGAAGATGGACCAGTTTTCACAGGCGCCGGAGACCGTCAGCACAAGACCGAAGCGGAAGTCGTGCGGCGGTTTGTCGGCCACGAACGTGCCATGGCGTCCGTCGGGTCTCGCAAACCCCGCCCGGGTCAGACGGTCCAACGCCCGCTGTGCGGTCACGCGGCTGACCCCGAACAGCTTCTCGAGTTCGCTCAGCGTCGGAATCCTTGTCCCCGGAGCCAGTTTTCCCGAGCTAATCTCGCCCCGGATTCCCTCGAATGCCGCATCAGCCAATCCTCGCCGTCTCATGATCATGCCCATGGATACTCTATGAGAGTTGATAGGTATAGTTTATGAATATACTATACCAGAAATGAGCGTAGTGTCAAGAGTGAGTGAGAAGAATTTCAATGGAGGATGAAACTATTTGGAGGAGGAAACTTCAGGCTTCCTTGCCGCACGCCGCGCACGCCCGAACTGTGGAAAAAGGATATGTGCCTTTTTTCGCGGCTCGGCAAGCATGAAATCCATGCGTGTTTTGGAGGGCGAGGCTTGTCGAGCCGCGGTGGGCTACACGGACATTTCCCACGAACAGGAAGTCTGAACTTAGCAATGCGACAAAGGGGGCAATCCTCCACACAAGTGCAAGGCGGTCCGTTCGTAGTGTTCCCGGGCAGACGGCGCAGAAGGATGCAGGTTCGACGTGGCGCGGGCTGACACCGCATTGCGTCAGGGGTCGTTGATATTCCGCTTCCACCACTCGTCGGAGGCGCTCGCGTAGGTGGCGAGGCCGACGCCGCGGCGGCGACGGGCGGCGTCACCGTCAACCCACCACA
>CAYTFM010000427.1:0-5864 GCA_964436735.1 uncultured Victivallales bacterium
GCTTCGGCGACTGCCTCTTCCTCGGCTCGCTGATTGCCGAGTGCGTACGGTCGGGAGTTTTGTACTGGCTCGACATGCTTCAGGGGTACAAGATATGGCAGAGCAAGCTGCTGCGTGAAAGCCGCCCAGACCTCTTCGTCACGCATGAGGCGTTCTTCACCTGGCGTCCTGACAGCGAGCTGGGGCAGAGGATCCGCTACAACAACTGGGCGTCGGTCATCAAAGTGGCAAGGAAATATCCCCTCTTCGCCTACGAGCTGTTCAACGAGATCGCCTACATGGACTACTCGCCCCACAACATCGCCATGTTCCGGGAGGCGATGCGCCGGAAATACGGCATGATCGGAAACGCCAACACGGCGTGGGGGACACGGCACCTGTCCTTCTACGAGATCGAGCCTCCCGGCAATCAGCAGAACAACCCGCTTTCGCCGAAGCCGAACGAGCATCCGCAGCTCCGCGACGACTGGATCAGATTCGTCGAAGGCCGCTTCGGCGACATACTGAAAGAGTGTTCCGAGTGGGTCGCCACACAGGATCCGAGGCCGTTGAAACTCATCCAGTCATACTGCGGCCTTCCGTTCGACTACCAGATCAACCACACCAAGCCGGCGGTGAAGGTGAAAGCGGAGGACGCGTTCTGCTGCGAGCAGGGCGGCTCGATGTACCCGCAATGGGCGGGGGCGGTCAACGAGGCGGAGATACTCGCCTCGATGAGCTTCGAACGGGATCTGGACTATTTGTGCGCCGCATCCCCGGACAAGCCGATCATCGACGGTGAATGCACAATGGGCTCCGGAATTAAGAGCGTAACCCCGGAAACTCGCCACCTCGACCTCAACGGCGCCTGGAAGTTCAAGGCTTCCGCGTTGGAGGAGAAGGCCCGCTTCGAGGGGTTCGACGCCAGCGGCGACCTCTCCAACGACCAAGGCACAAAGGACGGCTGGTTCGCACAGGATTTCGACGACTCCGCATGGGGAATGATCAACGTCCCTGGGATGTGGGGCAACCAAGGAGCCCCGAACTGCTACATCGGCTGGTACCGCAAGAGCTTCAAGGCGCCCGAGGAACAGGGTAGAGTCTATCTCTGCGGACGGGAGCTTGCGGACAGGGCACGGATCTACCTCAACGGGGAATTGATCCACTCGACGAGCTTGTGGAACGAACAGTTCAGCGTCGACCTCGGCGGTAAATTGCGCGCTGGCCAGGACAACGTCCTCGCGATCCAGATTTACAATCGATACTTCAAGGAGGGCTTCTACTGGGGGGGGATCCGCGACAGCATTGCTCTTTCGAAAGTGCCCTGCGAAAGAATCCCCCTCTCGCGGAATCAGATGCAGACGCTGATATGGCAACGAGCGCTCCACGGGCTTTCCGGACTCTGCATCAGCTATTTCTACAACAACGAAACCCACATGGAGCCGAGCGCGCTGCTGAACCCGCGGACCTACAGTCCGGAGGCCCTCCCCGCCATGGCCGAGGCGAAAGAAAGAATCAACAGCTTGGGATGGCTGCTCCTCAAGCGCCCGAGGATCGTGGGGAATGTCGCTCTGGCGTATTCCCTGAATTCCATACGCGCATACATCCCGGAAGGGACAAAGGATCTTCCCATGGACCGGAACCGCGACTACATGAGGGTGTATGGCGGACTGGCGTTCACGCACCGCGATTTCAGGCTTGTCAGTGATGCCGGCGTGGAAACCCTGTCGCCGCCGCAGACACGGATGCTGGTAGCCGCAAGCATGGAACGCGTCAGCGCCGACGGCCTCAAGTCCTTGGAGAAGTACGTGGCGGATGGCGGCATTCTTGTCATCGACGGCGTCTCCCTCTCGCGAAACGAGTTCGACGGCACCCCTCTTGACGCCTCCGAGTTCACCGGTGCCAAGAGACGTGCTCCTGTCCACGCCCCCGTCTCCCTCGAGTTCACCGGAATGCCTCTGCAAGGCACGTACACCACCGTACAGCCGAAAAGCAGGAACGAGTCGGGGTGGGAGCTTGAAATGCAAGGGGCCATCCCGCTCGCGAAAGATGCGCAAGGAAGAGTCTTCGCCGCCGAAAAGAGCTCCGGCAAAGGCAAAATCATCACCATCGCGGCGGAATTCAGCGCACGAGACTACGCCTCGATCTTGCGGGCGGTGATGGACAAGAACGGCGTCGCTCCGTCGCTGGCCGTCCGGACGGAAGGCGATGTCCCCGCGGACTACCTCGAAACCCACCGCATCGCGCATGATGGCAAGGAGCTCTGGTGCCTGCTCAACTGGGGAGCGGACGCGCATGTCAGCGTGGCCGCCTCGTCGCCGCTGAAGAGCGGCCTGTACAACGTCCGCGACGCGGTCGAGAACAGCGAACTCAAGGGGCCGACGAACGGGCTCTGGTCGGAGCGCGATCTGGCCACAGGCATCAAACTCGCCCTTCCCAACGAGAAACCAGTCGTGCTGCTCATCGAGAAGTCCGGAAGCGAGGCAATCAAAATCGGCGGCCTGTCGGAGACCCAGGCAAAGACTTTCGGGAAATTCTGGGACACCTTGTGGAGCCCCCAGGCCGAGACGCCCAACGGTAGGATCCTATGGTATGGCAAGACGGCGCACACGCCGGCGCTCCATCCGTCGGCGGCGGCACTGGCGCGTGCCGCGGGATTCGGAATCGACATCCTGGACGGCGCGAAGATCGAGCCACGTTTCAACATCCTACGCAGTGCTCGGACGGCTGTCGGAACGCTTGCGGACTACAAGCTTGTTGTCATTCCAAAAGCGCAAAACGGGCTGATCAACGACGAGCAGGCGAAACTACTCAAAGAGTATGTCGCCAACGGCGGATCGCTGCTCATGCTCGGCACCCACCACTTCGACATCCACTCATACAACTCGGCCTGGCAGTCGAAACTCGCGGACGCGTTTGGCCTGACGATATCCGACGGGGCAATTACGGATCAACGAAACTGCCGCCACAACGAACCCCGCTACTTCAACACGTCAAATATCGAAGATCATCCGGCGACAAGAAACGTCGCCTCCTTCCATTCATATGGCTGCGCGCCGTTGTGGTTGAAGGATAAGGAGTGGATCCCCCTCATACGAAGGGAGACAGACGAACAGACGCAGAACCCCGGCGTTGTCCTCGCCGTAAAGAATCTGGGAAAAGGGCGCGTGGCGGCCATGGGCGATCTCGACTGGCTCAACATCGAGGCGCTGCAGGACGGCGACAACGCCGCGCTTCTCGCGAACCTCGTCGCCTGGCTGGCCGGTGCGACGTCCATCAGTCCGGAGATGGCGCGGAACGCGGTGTCCGCCACGCTCAAGTGACGAGATTCGAAAACAAATGCGGGAACGCGGAAGAGGAGTACGGCATGAGCAAAGATTTAGTGTTGTTCGACATGAACGGGAGTTTTGGCAAGCGAGCCTCGGGGCAGCCGGATGTCCCCACGGTCAGGGAACGGCTGGCGCACATGAATCGGCTTGGCATCAGCGCGTCGCTTCTCTGGAACGTGGAGTCCTCCCAAGGACACGCCCTGTCATGCAACAAACGGATCATCGACGAGATCCACAACACGCCGGGGGCGGAGGGGCGCGTCATTCCCGCCCTTGCAATCTCGGCGTTGATGAGCTACGAGCATGACGGCGTCGCGACGCTGCTCCGGCAGATGAAGTCGACGGGTACTCGGGCCTTGCGCTTCGCCAACGTGTTCAACCGGCTGACGCTCTGTCAACTGGAGCCCCTCATCCGCAAGATCCAACGTTTGAAACCGTTCATCGTCATGCGGCACGACCAGACCTCCCCCCAGGACATCCTTGAGTTCACGGAAATGTTCCCCGGGATCCCGTTGGTGCTGACGGAAGTCACCTGGGGACCGTGCGTCGTCGTCTTCGACCTCATGCGCCGCCGGAAAAACATTTTGGTGGACAACTCCTGGCTCCACTCCTGTGGGGCGATCGAGCTCGTCGTGAGGCATTTCGGGGCGGAACGGCTTGTCTTCGGGACAGGCAGCAAGTCGCATAACGGAGCGGCCATCGCCGCCTTGGCAAGAGCCGACATCACCGACGCCCAGCGCCAGTTGGTGGCGCACGGCAACCTCGATCGCCTGGCGGCCGTGAAAACCGCCAGGGGCAAGGTGGCCGGAAGGACGGGCGACCGGACGCAATGGAGCCGCTTCCTCGCGGGAAAGCCGCTGGATGTGGATGTGGTCGACGCCCATGTCCATGTGGGGCCTTCGGGAGGCTATGTGCTGGAGGCGCAGGATGAGGCGCGGCAAATGGACGATGCGCTCAGAATGATCAAACGTGTGGGCGTGAAGACCATGATCGTCTCCGGCCTCCAGGCGCTAATGGGAGGGCCGGTAGAAGGCAATGATCTGCTTGAATCCGTGCTGAAGCCACACACCGACCACTTCGCCGGATACGTGGGCTTCAATCCGTTCTATGCCGAGGAACTGCTGCCCCAGTTGGATCGTTATTTCAGCGGTCCTGTATTCATCGGATTCAAAACGCTGTGCGACTACTGGGCGATCCCCATCACCGACATGCGCTTCAAGCCGATGTGGGACTACGCCAACCGCCACCACCTACCGGTTTTAAACCATACCTGGCAGGGAAATCACGATTCTCCGGCCATGTTTGATGAGTTGGCGACTCGGTATCCGAACGTCCAGTTTCTGATAGGCCATGCAGGCGGCGGGGACGCCGGACGCCGCGAGGCCGAGGCGCTTGCCCGAAATCATCGCAACGTCTATCTTGAGTGGTGCGGCAGCTTCTGCAGCGCGGTGACATGGGAGGAGCCGCTGCGCACGGTCGACCACCGTCAAATCGTCTTCGGCACCGACGCCATGGTGCACGACATCAACTGGGAACTTGGCCGCCTTCTTTAGGTGGACGCTCCGGAGCAGGTCATCATCGACATCCTTGGCAACAATATGCGCCGCGTCCTCTCAATGCGAAGACCGAAAAAGGGGGGCACGCACCGCGCGGCCGTCTGATATGCGACAACCTATATGTCGTCAGCCATGAACTCCGCGAGGTGGCGGCGTGCGGACATCGAGAGGCGGAGGTGATCGGCGCCGTAGGCGATGGCGTTCACGGTCAGGGAGAATCTCTCGATCTCGGGTCGCAGTCTGCCCTTGACGGCGTGTGGTTCACCTATTTTCGTGACACTCATCGCCAGATATCCCACGCCCCCCTCGTCGCGCACCGAGGCTTTGACGTGCCCCGCAAGTTCTCCGCTGGTCACCGCCACAGCCTCAGCGGCAATTGCCACAAGAAGATCCGCAAGCGAGCGCTCAAGCTCATGGGCGCGCACAGGACGCGCAAGCTGGTATGACCGCCTATCGGAGAAGACTGTCGGGGGGGGGCCATTGGCGTCCTTTTGCGCATTCACCTCAGGCACCACCTTTCGCCTTCCTCTCTCATGCGCGCCACGCAGGAGTTCCGCGATAGCGTCCGCCGCGGCGTCGACATTCTCGCCCGTCACCGTCGACACGGGGATGAGCTTGATGCCGGGATTCATCTGCAAGGCCCAGGTGGAGAGCGCGGCGACGTCCTCGGACGAAGCGATGTCCATCTTGCTGATCAGAAGCAGGCGGGCGGCCCTCACGCCGCGCTCGACCACCGGCAACGGCGAATCTCTGACGATGAGGCGACGACGGTTGGCGTCGAGCAGCACCACCAACCCCATGGCATCGATCTCCCCGCCATAGCCCGCCAAGGCTTCGACCACCATGTCCGGCCCGGCCACGCCGGACGGTTCCATGAATACCAGGTCGGGCGCCACCTCGCGCTCACGGGCGAGAAGGGTGTTGATCAGATCCAGCCGCAGCGTGCAGCAGACGCATCCGGAGAACAGTTCCCTGACGGCGAACCCCTCGGCGACGATGG
>CAYTFM010000428.1:0-2453 GCA_964436735.1 uncultured Victivallales bacterium
CTCAGAACGATCGCGATGATCATCCCGAGCAGAATGGCGACGAGTAGGCCTACGACGACCATTAGAATTGCGCGCCCCCAGGCGACCGCCTCCTCCTCCGCCGCCTCCTCCGTCCTTTTCAACGCCGCCTTCTCACATTCTCCCAACACTTCCATGGCCGACTGGCTCACTTCATTGAACTTCTTTGCCAAGGCCTCATTCTTTGCGAAGGTGTCCACCACCCCCTTCGCAAATCCCGAATACTCCGCGAACCCCTTCTCCATTTCGGCCAATTTGGCGAGATCCTCGGCTTTCGTGTGGAATTTCGCCAGTTCCTTGCAGTGCGACGTGAACTCCGCATTGTAGCCTTCAAGCTTCTTAATCCCCTCGGCGCGATCCGACGCATTTGTCTGATATTGACAAACGGCAAGATTGATGTCGCCAATGATGTCATGCATCTCGCCATACAGTGCAAATTTCCTGACACGCTCGACCAGCTTCGCACTCTCAATCTTCGCTTCTATCTCCTGGTTGAATTTCGTAACTTGGAGCTTCGTCAACTCGTTGAGAGGCCCACTGCAGGACTCCAGGGCCTTGTTCATTTTCTCGCGCCCGCTGTCCCGCTCGGTGTCAATATCCTTCGCCTCCTTGGAGATCTTGATGTATTCGTCAACCTTCTTCTGGATGTCGCCAATACTGCCGCGGAGTTTGATCAGATGAGGGCTTTTATCGGCGAGCTTCTGCGCCTCGTCGATACCCGCAGCCAATTTCTTGAAGATCTCCTCAGCCCGACCGTATGCGGCGACGTCCTCGGATAGAATCAAGGTGCGCATCTCCCCATATGAATTGTCGAAATGCTCTAGCAACCGCGACTCAACCTCGACTGCCTTGACGTACTCGTAGTCCATGATCTCGCCGTTATTCTTCACGTCGAGCATGTTCCAGATCGCCAATCCCCCGACGCCCGCCATGATGACGAGAACCGCCCCATAGCCCAGCCCGATTTTCGTCCCCAGTCGCATAGCACTGCTCCTTTTTAAAAATCTTGAAGTGCAAACGTATTAGGTATCGAGTTATTCATGTACCGACATCCGCACACACTCTTCTTTCCAGATTTTTAATATATTGAGAACATACTCAAAACTATTAACAATCCGACCCACGCCCCGTTGACTCGGCCTGCCCGCATCGGGGCACCCCATACTGCACTACCCCAGGCTACGGATTGTTATTTCGGATTGTTACCAAGGGACTGCTTCTCGCTGTCACTCAGGATCTTCTCGATGTCGAGGAGGATGAGCATGCGGTCATCGACCTTGCCGATGCCGAGGATGTATTCACCGGCGATGGTGGCGATGGTGTCAGGAGGCGGCTGGACGTTGGCCTTGGGGATTTTCATGACTTGGGAGACGGAGTCGACGATGAGTCCGACGATGCGCCCCTCCATGCGGGTGACGATGATGCGGGTGTGGTCGTCGCGCTCGCGGGTGGGAAGCCCGAAGCGTTTGCGCAGATCGATGATCGGTATCACGTTGCCTCGGAGGTTGATGATCCCCTCGATGAACTCCGGGACCTGCGGGATGTGGGTGACCCCCTCGGGCAAAATGATCTCCTTCACCTTGGTGATCTCGACCGCGTACTCCTCCGTGGCCAACCGGAAGGACACCACATGCAGGAAATCCTTCTTCTTGAGCTGCCGACCATCCATCACGCCAACGTTCTCCTCCATACCACACCCCCTTTATTCCATAACTGTTACTGTTCTTTGTCGGTAGCGTTTGATAAATCCGAAACTCGAAGCACGAATTTCGAAACAGCGGGAAACGCTGTTGAACTGTTTTGTTTCATTCATTCATTCGGGATTTGAATTTCGAATTTCCTTCGGATTTCGATATTCGGATTTCGAATTTGCGGGCAAGCCCCCCTCATCCTCATCCAAGCTCACCAGGCTATCGTCGGAGGTGACGGTCGGCAGAGCCGCCGACATATTCCTTTGCGCCGAGGACGCCATAGTCCTCGGCGGCGGACTCATCGCATGATCCACGGAGACACGGTCCCCCACAGTGGCCGCATCGATCTTGAACCTGTCGACGAGCTGCTGGAGGCGCTGCGCCTGGGCGGCGAGCTCCTCGGCGCTGGCGGACATCTGTTCCGCGCTGGCCGAGTTCTGCTCGGTGACCCCCGAGATGTTCTCCATCCCCTTCGACACCTCGGAAGCCGTCGCGGATTGCTCGGACGTGGCGGAGCGGATCGACGACATCGCCGAACCGGTTTTCTCGATTCCGCCCAGAATCTCCGCCAGCGACGTGCCCACCTCGTTCGACAGACGTGAGCCGTCACCCACCCGCGTCGTGCTCTCCTTGATCAGCTGCGTGATCTCCTCGGCCACGTCGTTGGCGTCCTTGGTGCTCCCGGCGACAGCCTGGATGGAGGCACCGAGCGTCTCGACCGACGCGCTGATCTCCTCCACCGCG
>CAYTFM010000428.1:2463-5853 GCA_964436735.1 uncultured Victivallales bacterium
GTCGTGCTCTGCTTGATGAGCTGGGTGATCTCCTCGGCCGCCTGACTGCTGCGCTCGGCAAGCTTGCGGACCTCGTCCGCGACCACCGCGAAGCCCAGCCCGTGCTCTCCCGCGCTCGCCGCCTCGATCGCCGCGTTCAACGCCAACAGATTGGTCTGGCTGGCGATCTGACTGATCACGCCGATGATCTTCGACATCTTTTCCGAGCTTTCGTTGATCAACCGCATGCCCTCGATCGATTTGTCGACGGTCGCCCTTCCTTTCGACGCCGTGCGCTTCGTCTCCTCGGCCACGTCGTTGGCGTCTTTGGTGCTCCCGGCGACAGCCTGGATGGAGGCACTCAGCGTCTCGACCGACGCGCTGATCTCCTCCACCGCGGACGCCTGCTGCTGTGAGCCGTTGGAAATGTGCTGGGCGGTCGCCGAGAGCTCCTCGCCGCTGGCCGCCGTCTGATCCGCCGCCATGCGAATCTCGCCCATCGTGCCGCGCAACTCCTCGACGGTCTTGTTCATCATGCGCGCCATGTCGCCGATCTCGTCCCGCGACTTCACCGCGACGGACACCGTCAAATCACCCTGCGCCAGCCGCTCCATGCCTTCCGACACCAGCCGCACCGGACGGACAATGCCCCTGCTTACGAACACGCTGACCATAAGGGAAATCACGACCGCCGCGACAAAGATGCCAGCGGCCACATTCTTTACGCGCGTGTGGGTTCCAACAGCAGCCTTGTACCCCTCGTCGGCGCCTTGCCTCGCCCTGGCCTCGATATTCTCCATGCAGGTGAGGACGTCCTTGAACTTCTCTTCGGCGGTGTTCATGAACATGGCGGCGGCGTTGATGTCGGCCGAGGCGATGTCGATGGCGTCCTTCGAGGCCTTCGAGAAGTTTTCGAGAGCGGCGATGAGGGTTGTGACGTCCTCCTTCTCCTTGGCCGACAGGCGAGGTGAGTTCAGTTTGGAGATGAGCAACTGCTTCGCCTTCGCCAACTTAGTCTCCTGCTCTTTCACAAGGGCGTTGATCTTGTCCGCCGGATAGTTGATGGCTCCCCACGTCAGCCCCTTGTAAAGATCCGCCTGGGAGCTTTTCAGGTCATACGTGACCGAGACGATGTCCCTGTAGTTGGCGAAATCGACATTGCACACGTCGTCCATGCCTTTGTTCAAGGAACGCAACCCCCACAAGGCGACGACGCCAAAGATAACGAGGAAGCAGATGGCCACCACAGGCGCGGACATTACTTTGAATGAGAGTTTTATGCGCATAATTTTTGTCCTTTAAACATGATCTCCTCCTCCGCACGTAGAATGCGGAGGAGGGGTCATGTTTATTGCTTATACGCTCCGGCGGAGAAGATCATGTCCTCGAATTTCTCCACGTAGCAGGTTTTGGGCTCCACCTTTTTGGTGGTGGGATTGGTGAACTTGTAGTCGATCCATCCCGAGCCCTTGCTCTTGGCAAGCTCAACCCGCGCCTTGTTGTACTCGAAGCCGTCAGGATCCTTCATGTCGATCAAGTTCTTGCCGATCAACTTGGCGTTGGCTCCATGCGCCAGGCATTTGGCGCTCATGTCGTAGACGATGACGTAGACGTCCTCTTTGACGAACTGCCCCTTGGGGTCGCTGATCGCCTCAAGGGCTTTCTCCTTCCCGTTGTCCTTCATGAACTGGATGGCCTTTTTCACCATTCTCTCCGCATCATCCTTCGTACCCGCCGCCATGCCGGACATTCCCGCAACAACCAGCGAAAGAGAAAGGACATACGACACAACCATTCTTTTCATACCCAAAATCCTCCCTGTTGCCGCGGCAACACCTGGTGCCGCATGTGTTCGGTGTTGGAGCGAAGCGGAAATCCGCCGCGGCGGATTCGGTGTTCGGCGACCAATGACCAATGACCAATGACTATTGACTATTGCTTATATGCGCCCGAGCCGAAGATCACGCCATCGAACTTCTCGATGTACATCGTCTTGGGTTCAAGAGCCTTCGTGGTGGGATTGGTGAATTTGTAGTCCTGCCAGCCGGAATCCTTGGTTTTCATCATTTCCACCCTGACCTTGACATACTCGACGCCATCGGGATCCTTCATGCCCATGAGTTCCTTGCCGACGAGCTTGGGGTTCGCGCCGTGCGCCAGGCATTTACCGTTCATGTCGTAGACGACGACGTAGATGTCATCCTTGACGAACTGGCCGTCGGTCTTGCTGATCTCGGCGCAGGCCTTCTCCTTGCCGTTCTCCTTGGCGAAGGCGATGGCTTTTTTGACCATGGTCTCGGCATCGGCCTTCGTGCCACCCGCTATCAACGACAACGAACCGACGAACAAGACCGCCGACATGACCACTGCGACTGACATAAGTTTGCTCATTTCACCTTCCCCTTCGCTTATTATTCAATGCCCATAATTCCCACACACTTACAGGCTACCATCTCAGCAATAGAGATGCCATCTCCACATGAAGAATTCACAATTACATAACATTTAACAAGATACATGAAAACAGAGGAAACTATCTGGTGTTTTTCTATGGTCACTCTGACGTCAAACGCCCAATATTGACGTCAATTTTTGACATCAGACAAATCCCCGAAAAACAATCCGAGCCTGCTCAGGCCTGCAGGGGGAATACCAGCCCTCAGGTCTTCCCGAGCGAGCGGCCCACAAATGGAATGCCTGCGTTGTGCGCCTGGGAGCGCGGACTTTCAGCCCGCTACCTTGCCGGGCGAGACGCCCGCGGTCCCAGGAGGGATGCCCCGTTAACATGCGGTGCGCCCGAGATGGATTTTACCCACATTTAGTGGGGCGCAACACCTTTTGCGCCATTTTCCTTTGGCGCGGAGGGTGCCGCGCCCCACAAGTACCGCCCCCAAGCGGGCTTTGTCCAATCTTCAGAGCGGCACGCGTTCCGCAAGGCGGTGTTTGTTGATGCGCCAGCGCAACGCGGAGTAGGTGATGCCAAGGGTTTCCGCCGCCCTGCCCCGGTGCCACTTGCAGTCGCGGAGGACACGGAGGGTTTCAGCGGCCTCGGGGTCGGCAGGAACGACGGCATGGTGCGCGGCCGCGGTGGCATGAGGCGCATGGAGCGCATGGAGCGCCCCCCCGAACCGGCGGGTCTTCGGCAACAGCAGGTGCTCGGAGCGTATTTCGCCGCTGCCGGCGAGGATGCAGGCCCGCTCGATGATGCTGCGCAGTTCGCGGGCGTTGCCGGGATAGCCATAGGCCAGCAGGGCGTCGGCGACCTCCTGCGAGAGGCCTCCCGCAGGTGGGACGTCGTGCCCGCGATTCCGTCGCCCCCCGAGGAAATGCCTGGCCAGCGGCAGGATGTCCTCCGGCCGGTCGCGGAGGGGGGGGATGTGGATGTGGAGCGTGTTGAGACGATAATAGAGG
>CAYTFM010000429.1:0-5849 GCA_964436735.1 uncultured Victivallales bacterium
AGCAACTCGATCAAGGTGAAGACAGGCCCACCTCGCAACACGGTCTCCATCCTTGTACCTTTGTGAGTCATTTCCGCACCTCGTTTTATTCTACTTTCCGGCAACACTATGCTCACTGCGCCCTGACCACCACGTCAGCGCACCAAAAATCGGCGGAACCTTCCATCTGGTTGGACACCGCGTCAAAGCGGAATCCGATCGACTTCGTCCCCGACGGCGTGAAGAACTGTCCCGTGAAGGTGCCCCACTCGCCGTTGGCGGTGGCCCCCTGACCGCCAATGACCTGATGCCCCAGCCATTTCCCCTCATCACCGAGGAAATATACCACGCCGTTGCAATAACAGTACGCGGCCTTGCCTTTCATGACCGCCTTGGCCTTGAACGACACCATATAGGCGGTCCCTTCCGCGGCAGGCGCGGCTTGCGTCCACCAGACGTGGGCCGGAGCGTTTGTTCCGGTGGATATCCACAGCGCGCGCCTGCCGTCAACCTCACCTGCGCCCCACTTGATTTTGGCGGCCTCGGCGGCGGGCATCTTGTCAAGCTTGTCGGCGGCGAACTTCCACGACGGCACCGAAGGTCCCTCCCCTTTGCCGATGTCGCCGTTCGCGAGAATGTTCTTCGACTCGGACACGCCGCTGTCAAGCAATTGGTACCGGCCGAAGACGGACGTGTCGGTGGAGTTCGACGCCGTGCCGTGCAACGCCATCTGGGTCTTGCGGGTCATCTCGGCCTCGCCGGCGTCGTCGATCGCAAAGTCCATGCCGAAGCGGGCGCCGGGAACAAGCTTGAACGGGGATGCTTCCTTCGGACGCAGACGCCCCTCAATCAGATAGCCGGCGGCTGTCCGGCGGCCGACGAATTCCACGTCAACGGACGGTCCCTTGCGGGCGAAGTTCAAGTTTGCGCACGGCTGAACGGTCTCCCTGACCGCAGGGACGACAATTATCTGCTCGGCGCCGAATGAGTAGGTCGCCACCTGTTCCTTCAACGGGCGTCCGTCGAAAAAGAACTCGAGGCCGTCCTGCAAGAAACCCAGATTGGTTTTATCGGGCGAGACGGTTTTGATGTTCTCATCAATGACATCGACAAGGAAATAGATGCCATCATCGGGGCGCCAGGCGGTCTTGACCGTGAAGGCGAGATCCTTGGGCCCCTGCCACGCGGTGGGTTCGTAGTAGCCGACGGGGGGCTTGCCGATGACCACGTTGGAAGCCTTGTCGGACGTCTCCGCGGGAATCCCCTCCCACTCGGCGGGTTCGGCGTCGAGTTTGATCTCCGCGGTCATCTTCGGCACGCCATGGGCGACGCCTTCCGATTCGAACGCGCTCTCGCACGTGGCGATCTCCTTGTCCTGCTGTACCAGCTTGGCGATGATGGCATGGCTGCCGCGGTTCAACGCGCCGGCCGCCAGTTGGAAGGGAACCTCGCGGGACTCGCCAGGAGCCACCTTCAACTCGCTGTTCATGATCACGGTCGAGTCCTTCGAGGTGATCTCGAGCTTCCCCTCCAGTTGATCGGGGAAAAGGTTCGTGACGGCAAGAACACCTTCGACTTTCGCTCCCGGACTGACCATTGGCGGAAACTGTTTGATGACAAGAATCGGGGCGTCGCGGAAGTCCTCGGGCACGTCGAAAAGATACACGGGCTCCATCCCGAAACTCACCGTCAAGACCTTCCCCTTCGCTTTCCACGACAGCGGATTGCCAAGATAATCCATCCCCTTGCACTCCTGGTTCTCCCCCACGAGGAACGCCCGGGTCGTGGGGACATCGGCGAACAAGGCCGCCACGCGGCGGCCGTCGGTGGTGGTGACCAGCGTCCCGGCGGCGGTCGAGGAGGCGATCGGGATCAACCGCGCCGACTTCATGTGGGTCATGAAGGAGGCCATGGCCGCGTAGGCGACGCCTTTCTCGGACGGCCATCCCGAGGCACCGCTCACGCTCCCATAGGCGGGATAGAAGCGCGACGCCCCCATCAGGATGAAATACTTCTCGACGCCGAGCGCGCAGTCCAGCAGCACCGACTGTGTCTGCCAGCAGGCGCCGGTATGCTCGGTGGCCATGGCGACGGCGTCCGCCGGGACCAGCGTAATGCCGTTCTCCTGCTTGCCGCGGGGATACTTGGCGAGAAGCTGCGCCTCGTTGAGCGGTCTGCCGTCCATGCGCAGCGGCTGGTGTATGCCGCTTTCGGAGTTCCAGATCGGCGGGAGTTTTCCGAGATGCTTTTCCAGCGAGGCCTTGGTCCGCTCGATCTTGCGCAGCCTCCGCCACTCGCTGATGGGCGAGGAGCCGATATAGTTGTGGAACGAAAGGATGTCGAAAAATTCGCCGCCGCCGGCCGCCAGAACCTCCTCGGTCCATTCCGGATAGGTGGTGACGCCGCACAGCCCTACGATCTTCGCCTGCGGATCGACCTCGCGGATGACGCGGTGGGCGGTCTTGAGCAGCGCGGCGTACTGGGCCGGCTTGCACCCGCGGGCGTTCGGCTCGTTGCAGATCTCCCAGTATTTCACCCTGCCTTTATAGCGTTCGACATACGGGCGGAGATACGCCTCCCACTGGCTTGAGTCGCCCTGCGCGACCTTCTCCAGCTCCGCCTGGTCATAGCTGTGCGGCCCCTCGCAGAAGAGCATATCCATGCCCAGCTTGAGGATCTCGTCGACGTAGAAGTCAGGATGCTTCCAGTCATAACCGCCGTCCGGCAGCTTCGGCCGCCACGGACTGATGTCGCGCTCGCAGCGCGCCCCCAGCACGGTGACCTCGTTCCACATCTGCCGGCCGCCGTGCGCGCCGAGCGGCGACGACGCGGGTCGCTCGCTCATCGGGGGCACCGGCACGGTGATGGCGAACGGCAGCGTCTTCTCCTTTATAACGGTGCCGCCCTGATCCTTCATAACCACCTCAAGCCAGTAGAGACCGCAGCGTTCCGGCGGTTGGATCTCCCAGGTGTCCGCGGTGTCGCCCTTCTCCGCCATCGCCACCTTCCTCTCGCCGCTGAAGACAACTTTCCTGTCGATGTCAGTTATCGCCGCGGTGAGCGCGGCGGTCGTTCCCTGCCGCGCCGCCTCGGGAATCGAGATACTCAGAGCGACCGGCGCGCCGCTGGGCAGGTAGCCGAGACGCTCATGCGGAAGATCGAGCACGATCATGTCGGCGCGCGCCTGGGCGGCGGTCAGCGCGAGATGCGCCTTCTCCTGCTCCTCCGGGGATTGCGACGGACGGCCTGACGCATAGCGTGACGCGATCTTCTCGGTGCTCAAAGCCTTTTCGTGGATCGTCAACTCGTCGCAGTCGAACCAGACGCTGTTCAACGGCTCTCTGACGCTGCCGATCTTCAGTCCGCCGCGCGCCTCCTCGGGGAATTGCGCGAAGCTCCCGCCCGGGATCTCCGGCTGCACGTAGGCGCCCTCGAACTGCTTCTCACCAGCGAGCGCGCCGTCGATGTAGAGACGCAGTGCGTTCGTGTCGATCACCGCCACGACGTGATGCCACACATGCCCGGTAAGCGGGACTGGCACATCGAGAGCGACATCACCGCCCTGCTCCTTGGGTCTGCCGATCCGGAGCCCCGTGTTGTAGAAAGTGGTTCCCAGGAGCCATCCATCGTTGAAGCCCGATCCGACCGAGAAAAGAAACGCGCCCCCCTTCACGCCCTTGTTCAAATGGGTGCGCACCCATGCCTCGACCGTCATCACACCAGTCGACGTCCGATAGAACTGCGAGCAGGTGACGCTGTTGACCGCCGACCTGAAGCATAACGCGGGCTTGCCTTTGACGCGCCCTTCGGTCCACCGCGGGAACTCGGTCTTCCAGCCAGAATACAATTCCTTTATATAATAGGGCTCGCAGGCCGAAAGCAGCAATGTTCCGGCTCCGTTTCCGGCAAGGTTGGGGATCTCGTCACCGACTTTGTCGAAGGCGTAGAAACGAACGGTGGCGGAATCCTTGGCCTGTCCGTCCCGATAGGCGTTCCATCTCTGAACATCAGCCGCATCGCCCTCACCCGCCACAGCCGTGCCGCACGAAAGCCACGCCCATGCCGACAAAACGGAAGTCAACAAAATCATCCGGAAGGTAACCATCATGCGCAAACTCCTTTAACATCAAAATTATCCGGCCGTGCAGACGCTGGACTGTTGTTCGACCCCCATGGGCTTGCCCCATGGGTGAGTAAGATCAGCAGCTACCCCGCCACCCCCCTCCTCTCTCCCGTCCCCGCGGCGCCTTGCGCCGCGGGGACGGAAGGTGTTTTTTGTTCCCGTAGGTAGCCGCCTGATTTCATTCACCCACGGGACAAGCCCGTGGGGATCTTGCTCCCATGGCCACCAACCACATAAAAACACTTTCCCCTCGAGCTACTTAAGGGGAGGCTGGTACACGACGAATTCCTTCACGGGCGTCGCGCCATCGCCGTTTGGCACTAGTTCGAGCGTATGCGGGCCGTTCTCAATCAACTGGGTCAGTGTGACGCGCGGGGGATTCGACGGGTCGACGGTTTTCGGCGCGGTGTAGATGTCGCGGAACATCGGGACGACAGACCATTTGACCTCAAACCCCACAGGGCATTTCTTCTTGCTGTACTTCTGCGCGGAGGGAATCCCAAAGTCCTTGGGATCAATCACTACTCTGCCTGAGGTGGAGACGAACTTCGCGTCGCTTCCGCCAGAACCATCCGGACCGGTCTTGCTTCCCACCACGTCGAACTTGAACGCCGTGGCGTCCTCGTTGATCTCCGTGATCTTCAGCGTCCAATCCTCAACCAGCAACGGGCTGTTGTTCCCGATGTTGAAGACGGCCGGCCACCAGACGTCGAGCGCGTTGCTGGGCCTCGTGACGGCGTACGCCAACGGATTTGCCGAAGGCGGCTTGCCGTCGACAAGGATTTTCGCAGTCCCAGGCTTGTCGGTGGCGGCGGCCACCAGATCCACGCGGTTTCCCGTGAAGCTGATCTTGATCGAGCCGTCCGCCGCGCTCTGGACGGGGACGGTCTTAACCCAGGCGGCGTGGGGATTGGCGAAATTCTTGTCGTAGTGGAGATGCCGCCAGACCAGATCCTCCATCAGCTTGCAGCCGTTGGGGTTCAAATGCACATCGTCAGCAAGAAGACTCTTCGGGTCGATCTGTTTGTCGGCGAGGTGCTTTGTCCACTCCTCCCGGACGTCAACACATTCGCAATCGTATTTGGCGGCGAGGTCGCGTATCAACTGGGATTGCTTGTCATTCTCGTTCTTGACCCACGCGTTGCCGGGGTGGGAGACGTGATGGGTCAGAATGACGATCTCCGCAGTCGTCAGTTTGCGGATGCTGGCGAGCATGGCCTCCAACTCGCCGTCGACGCCGCCGTAGTCATGGAAAAACACCAGATCGGGATAATACGGATACATGTCGTGGAGGGAGGTCTTCACCAGACGCTCGGCGGAGAATCCGCCGATGGACCGGTTCACGTAGGAGATGTCGGCGTTGGGATATTCCTTCTTGAGACGGTTGGCGATGGCGTGGGACCAGGACTGGGCGATGATCGACTGCCCGTAGAACAAGATGCGCGCCGAGTTCCGCTTCTCGGGCGTGCTGGTGGCAAGATCCGTCATCGTCCTGACAATATGCGTTCCCACCTCCGGAGGCTTCACGTCATCCGCGGCGGACGACAGCATCGACACCGATCCCAGCAGCGCGAAGACGCCCATGCGATTCCATACGATCATGTTCCCACCCTTTATTTGACGAAATTGAGTTACTGTTCAGTTAGGATTTTTCACTCTTCAGTTTGGAGTGCAGGCTTTAGCCTGTCGGGTAAAATGCGCAGACTGAAGTCTGTACTCCAAACGGTTTTCCTTCTGGTTTCGGGCG
>CAYTFM010000430.1:0-5307 GCA_964436735.1 uncultured Victivallales bacterium
GAACCACGGCTCAATAATCTATAACGGACGACATTCAGCATAGCATCTATACTGGAACTTAGCCGGCTGTCGCCGGGGGGGGGATTGTGGATCGACACCCTACACCGGATACCTTTTTCATACCGGATTTGACGCTGCGGTGGTCAATCCTACTTGTTGTGTCCTTGCTTCAAAAAGTCTTGAGCCCATTGGGCGTACTTGGCCATACCGGCGGTGCTTGGGTGCACGCCGTCGGCGAGGTCCGGCAGCGCCAGGATCTTGGAGCCGTCCACGTAGCGGCACCACGTCCGCTCGCGGGTGGCGGTTTTGACGGCGGTCCGGTAGTCCGCCAGCGTGTGCCCGGCGGCATTGGCGTTCGCCTCGTTGCCTTTGACCAGCGGCGACTGGGCGATGACGAGGGCGTCGGGCAGTTTCTCGTGAAGCAGATCGAGGAAGCGCGTGTAGGTGTTGGTGTACTCGGCGGTGGTCATGGGCGTGGGGCCTTGGTAGTCGTTGACTCCGATCGCCAGCCAGACGATGGCGGGCTTGTAGGATGCGATCCTGTCCGCCACCTCGGGGAGCTTCCCGCGGTCGTCCAGGAGACGCTTCCAGCCGGAGGCCTCGAAAGCCACGTCGTATTCCTGGCGCAGCAACGGACCCCAGGCGTGGATCCCCGGGATGTCGGCGTTGCCGCCGGCGGCGATGGAGTCGCCGTAGATCACGAGCCGGCGCTTGGCGCGGGCCTTGTCGGGAGGCAGCCAGCGCAGCGGGGCGTCGGCGAAAATGGAGCGCACGATGAAGTTCTTCGGCTCGCCGCCCCAGGCGGCGGTGGTCTGCAGGGAGGTGATGACGCTGATCGTCTTCAGGCCCGGCGGCAGTGAGAGCGGAGCGTATTTGAGCTTCATTTGGCCGGGCAGGGGCGATAGTTGAAACGCCACTTTGTCATCAACCAGGACGACCGGTCCGACGGTCGGGTAGTGTGCGAAGTCGGCCGCCTCGAAGACGATTTTGGTCGCCTCGGTCACCACCGAGAAGTGCCCATGGGAGGAGCACTGGTAGCCGTCGGCGTAGGCCCGCCACGCTATGTTGTCGATCAAATGCTGACGTCCCACGCGGTGCCGGATTTTTGGAAGGCTCCCGCCCCAGGCCACCTGGCAGTCGGAGACCAGGGCGCTGGCTTGCTTGACTCCGCCGCCATTCACCCAGAGGGCCACGGAGTATTGTCCGTCCTTGACGGCCGACCGCAGGGTGTGATCCTCCCAGTTGTCCGTCAGTTCGCACAACGTGCTTGTGACGGGCTTGGAGGTCGAGCCGCCTTCGTACAGTTCCATTTTGACGGCGCTCTTGGCGGCCGCCGATGGCCGTTTCATGCGCAGAGTCCACGGCAGATCGGCGGTGGCGCCATCGACGAGGAAACTGATGAAGACAAAGCCGAAGGCCGGGGCGTTCCCCGTCGGATTCAACTCCGCGTGGCGCGCCTCGCCGTCCTTGCCTTCGCCGATAGGGAAGGCGTACTGCGGATAGGCGGCGGTCCACTCCGGGCAATCCAGGCTCCGTGGAACCGGGGAGGCGTCCACGAAAGCCTCATCCCAGGGGACGCCCTGGAGGCCGGATTTCTCTCCAGGCTGAATCGGATCATTCTCGGCGTTCACAGTCGCCGATGGCGCTAAACAAGCCAGCATGAAGGCACCCCCGCTTACAAGGATTGACACGTTTCTCATCATACACCCGCTTTTCTTTATTAGATCTGGTTTCGCCGGGTGTCAAGGCACAAGGGACAAGGTGGTGGAAAAGTGTGGTGCGCACCGTTTGCCTTTAACTCGTGCCTTGTGCCCGGTGCCTCGTGCCTTCAACATTGGATCTACCAAGCGTCATGTCAACGCCCTTAGCGCTTGAACGCCTCCACATTCTTGATGAGTGTCGAGTGCCAGCCATCCGTGTTGCCATCACGGTCGCCCCAGACCGTGACGCGCAGACGGTCGGTCGTGACTGGGTCGAACTCATGGAGGCCGATGTGGAAGGCGTTGTCCCGTGGCTCGGCCAGCAGGCGGTACCGTTCGCCATCCCACCATTCCAGGCTGTACCATTCCCGGATCTGCCCCCTATTGTTCCACGTGATTCTGACGGCGTCCATGGGGGCTGGAGTCTTCCGGCGCAGTTCCAGCCGCACTGGATCGCGTGAGTTGTTATACCACAGGAGGGGCATTCGGTCAATCGTGGCGCCGCCTTCCTCCTTGGAGAACAGATTTGGCTTGCCCTCGATGCGCTTATCGAACTCCGCGATGCTGATACGCTGTTTTAGATAGCACTCATAGTAGGCGTCGAATTTGGCGTTGATCTTCTTCCCCTTGGCCAAGGCTATCTCGCCATCCAGCGACTCATTTTGAAATTCGATTTGACTGAGCGTCGACGCCTGCGTGAAGTTCCCGTGCAGACCCCAATTGAACATCCGCCACGTGTCTTCATCAGACTCCTGGCTGGTCCAGCGCACCACATTGAACGGCCAGCGGAGTCCCTCCTTGGGCATGGCATCCGGCACGCCACTGCACACGACCTTCAAAGGGAACCGCGCCTCAATGATCCAGCGATCCGCCTTCTCAGCTATTTTAAACGAGTCGGACCAGTTGCCCGGAGTCGCCCCGAAAAGATTGAAACGGCTGGTGAAGCGGGTCTGCCCCCCCGGCGCCCACACCACGTCGACCGTCTCGGTGGCTTTTTGGGGGCCCTCAGGCGGCCGCCCCAGCGCTTTCAGCTTGTCCATATCCGGCTCAAGGCACTCCACCGCCCAATAGAGATACTGGTCGTCCCAGCCCATGCGGAACTGGGTCGGGCGCTTGACCGCCCATAGCCCCTGGTTCTTGTACGCCACAAGAGCCGTTGTGATATACAGTCCTTTCTGGAGCGGCAGAGAGGACCATGCCGGATCGTCCAACTCCCCGTCTATGGTCGGAGCCTTTTCGATGCGATGACAGGGATAGGTGGCTTTCTGGTCATAGCCTTGCTGGGCGACCCGATAAGACCACTCCACGTCGTATAGTGCCGTTTCCACTCTTTCCTTCTCATACCATTTGCGCGCCGCCTTCCGCGCCTTCTCCCCAAAAGGACGCACTTCCGCCATCAGCGTGTCCGTGAATAATTCCGGTGGCGGCTCGACCCAGCGTATGTTCGGGACCACGATGCCGTTTGCCAGCATGGCGCGCTCGACGGGCTCGTACAGCTTCAGCAGGCTGTCCCCGGCTTCCTGCCCGTAATAACCGCTGAAGAACTCCTTCGCCAGCTTTTCCTCCGGCTCATCCGGGTGCCAGGCGGCGCGCGACCAGGCGTACATCGCCCACGGCATATGCAACTGGTCGCCCAAGGTGAACGACGAGACCAGCCTGATCCCCAGCCGCTTCTGAAATTGCTTCCACTCGCACACGGAGCGAAGCATTGGCAGAAAAGTATGGATGTCGTAACAGGGAATCGAAAAGGTGGTGTCCTGGTATTGAAGCGCGTAATCCACCATGCCCACGTCTTGGCAGCACTTGGCCCAGGCCTCCATCAACTCGCGGTTGCCTTTGTTCTTGGGAGATGAAGGCGGAAACATGATCTCGTTGATCACGCAGACATCCACCATGACGTTGTCCGGCAAGCTCTTAAGAAGCTTGGGAGGAGTTTGGTATTGTGCGTAGGCGGCCGACCACAAAAACAATTCCGGATGAGCGCGTTTGAGCGCCAGCGCCAATTCATTGACGAGATGGAAATAATGATCCGAGTAGTTCATGTTCCAATAGACGTCGCCATTCTTCGGATCAATCCGCTCCGCCTTGCCGAACATTTTGACGCACCGCTCGCACTCGCAGAAAACCCCGCTGTCCAACGGCATGATTGAGTAGCCTTGTCGGAGCGGCTGCTTCTTTTCCACTCGGGACTGGATGTCCTTCTCGATCCACTGGAGGATGAAATCCCGCACCTCGGGCGAGGAGGTGCAGGGGGTGCGGCCGGTGCCACCGGGCTCGGCGTTGGCCCCCTTCTCCAGGCGGTACGGGCCACGCCACCATTCCGGATGCGCCTGCTCGACTTCTGGTGTGAAGATCGCTCCCATGGTGTGGTAGGTGCCGTTCATGTTTTTCCGCGGCGGGGCGCTGACCCGTGGATCATTGATGATGTTGAGGCCGTTCCTCAGAAAATACAGTGACGCCTGCTCGGTCTTGGGCCAAAATGGCCCCCCATTGAAGCGACCACAACTGCTGAACGGATCCCGAACGGTGAATGCCGGGTGATAGGAGATTGGCAGCATCGACAGATCAAGCTTCTCCTTTACGGGCACAAAATCCCCGTGGGTGTCCGGATAAATCCAGCGGACGCCTTGGCTGGAAAGGAATTCATAGACGCTGTAGGCCACCGCCCTTGCGGTCAAGCCGGAGAAGCGGATCTCATCGCCTTCTTTCACCACCGAGACATCGTCCAGGTTCTTCGGATCGGATTCTGGATACACCATAGGTTCCTCCGGCGGCGTCACCAGACGGAACCACAGCCCTTTGCCATCGGGTTGGATGGCGTCCGAGGTCGACAGCCGCGCGGGCTGGTCGAGCAGCTCCATCAGATAGTATTGCAGATCGCGGGCGGCGACCGACAACAGCTGGTGCCAGACTGGCGCCTTGTTCGGATCGGCCTCCGGGGATTTGTCTATCACCACGGTCATCCAGTCGGCCTCGGGGATATTCTGTGTTGCGCCATGAACGTTCATCTCCGCTATCGCCCAGGATTGTCCGGTGGTGTTGTCGCCCAACTCGATTTTCACATAGCGACCCCATGCTGGCGGGAACATGAAATTTGATTCTCTGTGATATTCGGGGGCGCCTCTACCCTTCGCGTCTCCGCCCTTGACGGACGCCTCGCTGGCGACGAGCTTCATCGTCTCGGGCGTCTCCCCTAAATACACGTTCAGCGACCGGGGCGCTTTCGAGGCTTCCTTCCCCGGCGTCAGGTAGACGCGGTAGGCATAGACACTTCGCCCGAGATCAATCACGACATTGACGCCCGGCGTCTGCGGACAGCCGCTGTCCCAGAGCGTCGAGATGTCGTTGTCCACCGCTTTCCGCATCTCGCCGGCGTTGGGGCCGGTGAAGGTCCATTTCCCCGAATCCAGTTCGCCGGCGTACAAGGCCAGCGCCGAAAACAGCCACAAGCCAACGCAAGCGCACCTCGTCCTTCTGCTTGTCATCTTCCGCCTCCCATTGAGCTTATAGGAAAATGCCCCCTCCCCTATCCCTCCCCCTCGATGCGGGAGGGATAGGGTGGGGATGATTTTCAGCCTTCGTTGTGCCTTTCCAGGCATGGGCGTTC
>CAYTFM010000430.1:5317-5806 GCA_964436735.1 uncultured Victivallales bacterium
ACAAGCCAACGCAAGCGCACCTCGTCCTTCTGCTTGTCATCTTCCGCCTCCCATGACATTAAGTCCTCAATTCACAAGCCTTGCCCTCCGCCAGCGCGTCCCTCCGCCTTGGTAGGGCTCGCCGTCGATTGAGTTCGACTTTCAAGTCTGCTCCCGAAGTCACTGCTGGGCGGGGTCCCACAGATACTTTTTGCTGCTGTAGGCCATGTCCAAATACGGCATCGCCTCCGCATGTCCGTCCAGAAAAGCGTTGTTGACGTTTTTCCTGTGGATGGGGCCGAGTCTTCCTTGGACGCTGTTGTCGGACACGCCGATGTTCCCGAGGCACCAAAAGCCGATTCCATACGCGCCCTGATACTGCGGGCCGGTTCCACAGTCGGCGACTTCCGTGAAAGTTATTGTGCAGGATGGGGATTTTATCCGCAAGAAGGACCATTTGCGTGTGTGTGGGTCGCCTGAGACCACTCTGTCCATGAGATAATAGTTCAT
>CAYTFM010000431.1:0-5783 GCA_964436735.1 uncultured Victivallales bacterium
TTCGAGGTGTGAGGCGGAGCTCTTGCGCAGTGATCTTGCGGCGTCTTTCCAAGGATCGGCAGCGTTCCGTGAGACAAGCGAACGGACCGCCTCACCTGTTGTGGAGTTGAAGCGTGATCAAAAAACATTTGATACGGTGGGCGGTTCGGATCTTCTTCCTTCTTGCGGCGGTTGCGCTGCTCATGGCCGGTCCGCTGCCTGAGTGGCTGGTGAAACTTGTCCACCCCTCGAAAGGATTCGTCAAGGAAATAAGCATCCTGCCAACGTGGATGGCGGGCTGTGTGCCGTCGGCGAGTCCGCTGAGCGTCGTCTCTACGATTGTGGCCCACCGGGGAAGCCGTCTTGTCATCCTTTGGGCGCTGCCCGCGCTTCTCCTTGCGGCTGCGGCGGTGTTCCGGGGACGCGTCTTCTGCGCGTGGATGTGCCCCGTGGGGACGCTGCATCACGTGGCGCGGACAGGTGGGCACGGTCGGCACTTCCTCAAGGTCCGCTTTTCGGGGTACATTTTCTGGATGATCGTCTTCTCGTCGGGCGTCGGTTTTCCGGTGTTGCTGTTCCTCGATCCGCTTTCCGTTTTCGCCCGCGCCAACCTGCCGTTCGAGGGGGCGATGACGCTCGCCTCCCTCGTGCCGGGACTCGTCTTGCCGGCGATTCTTCTTGCGGGACTGGTGCAGCCGCTGATCTGGTGCGCGAAATGCTGTCCGCTGGGCTATCTGTTCGATCTTCTCCACAGGACACACAAAGGATATGCGGAGAAGTTCAGGCATGACCGGCGCGAGTTGCTGGTCGGCGCCCTCGTCGGACTCCCGCTGGCGGCCGTTGCGAAGACCGTGTTGGGGAAGGATCCTGATCCGCCGCTGTTGCCGCCGGGGGCCGGAAGCGCCTCCGAGTACTCCGCCTTGTGCCACCGCTGCTACGCGTGCGTGAACGTCTGTCCCACGCGGATATTGACGGTCGAGTTCCCGGGGAATACCGTCCTGGGACGATGGTTCGAACCCGAGATGAACCCTTACAAGGGGACGTGCCTGGAGTCTTGCAACAACTGCGCGCGGGTCTGCCCGAACGGCGCCATACGACATCTCACCCTGGCGGAGAAGCGCAACGTCCAGCTTGGCGTCGCCGAGGTGTTCAAGACGAAGTGCGTCGGCTGGCTCGAGAAAGACTACTGCATGGTCTGCGACGAGTTCTGCCCGTACCGGGCGATCATGAGCGAGGTGGGCGAGAAGGGGCTTCCGAGGCCCGTGGTTGATCCAGAGAAGTGCCGCGGCTGCGGGATATGCCAGAACGCCTGTCCGGTCAAAGACGGCGGCGCCGCCATCGTCGTCAAACCGCTGAGGAAGCAGCGGACGCTGCTGTAAAGTTGAGGTGGTGTTCGATGTTCGGCCCCCGAAGTGGGCGGATTCAACTTAGCCCTGGGCATCGCCCCGACTCGTACTCACAGATCAGACTGGTAAAATGCAGCCTTGTCTTCCGCCGAATGCGCCATGCGGATGAGGCTGTGGAGTTCGCAGACCCGGCTGCGCTTTGCCCCGCGGGCGGAGCCCGCCTCAAGCCGACTCCGTCGGCTTCAAAAGCGGCGCCTGGTCGCCGCACACCACATTCCCAGACGGGATTAGTTGCTCTTGATCGGGGTGAAGCGTTTCTGCGTTTTATCGCCAGCGGCTTTCTTCTCGTCAGGTGATTTTTTCTTCTCGTCGCCGGTCTTGTCGCCCTTTTTGCGCTTGACGGTCTCTTCCTTCTTTTTGTCGTCGTCACCGGCAGCGGCGGGTTTCTTTGCTTCCTGGTTGACGCGTTCGATCCCGGCCTTGGCGTCGGGGGCCAGCATGCTGTTGGGGAATGAGGCGAGGAACGCCTCGTACAACTCCTTGGCTTTCGCGGACTCGCCGCTTCTCTCGACGGGCGGTATCCGCGCGTAGGCGATGGCGTCGGAGCCCTCGAGGCTCGCCACTTTCTGGTCGAGCGCCTGCACTGCCGCCTTCAGTTGCGTGAGTTCGGTCTCCTTCTGAGCTATCACGGACTCGGCCTCTTTGAGCTTGCTCTTCACCGCCTCGTGCTCTTCCTTTTTGACCCCGCAACCGGCGAGGACGAACGCGGCGAGCGCGACGGCGAAAATGGCGGTGTGCGGGCGGAGGCTTCCGAGCGGCGAGCGCATGACGTGGTTCCCTTTCAGCTGCCAGGTGAGTGGCGGTTGTGATTCGTTGGAGTCTTCTCCAATAGACGCCCCTACTGTAGTTTTTTCAACCGCATAATTCCAAGATGGAGCATGGAATTATGCGGTTGAAAAACTATTTGAAGTCCTTCTTGTCGAGTCCGTTGCGGCGCATTTTCTGGTGGATGGAGCGAACATCGACGCCCGCCTTCCGGGCGGTCTCTCCTATATTTCCCTTGGTCTCGGAGAGAAGTGCGGCGAAGTATGCCTTCTCCCCCTGTTCGACCGCGATCCTGCGCGCCTTCCGCCACGGCAGGGAAAACCACTCGGGAGGAAAGGGGGGAGGCTGGGAATCAGCGTATGCCGTGTGGCTGGCAGTTGGTGGCGGAGCGGGGGGAGTCCTCGCGGCGGCGTGGGGGGCGATCTCCTCGGGGAGGGCGGCGGTGGTGATCTCGTTGCCGTCGCACAGCAGCATCGCCCGTTCGATCACGTTGCGCAGTTCGCGGACGTTGCCGGGCCATGAGTAGGCCTTGAGCGCGTCAAGCGTCTCCAAGCTGATGTCGACCACGCCGGTGCCGATTCTCGTGCCGAGATACGGGATGTAGGTTCGGACCATGTCGGGGATGTCCTCGAACCGTTCCCGCAGCGGCGGGATGGTGATGCTCACCACGCCGAGACGGTAGTAGAGATCGCTGCGGAACTCCTTTCGTTCCACCGCGTCCTTCAGATCGCGGTTGGTGGCGGCCATGATGCGGATGTCGACGGCGATGGTCCGCTCGCCGCCCAGGCGCATGAACTCCTTTTCTTGGAGGACCCTGAGAAGCTTCACCTGCAGATTCAACGGCATGTCGCCGATCTCGTCGAGGAACACGGTCCCCTTGTGCCCCAGTTCGAACGCCCCACGCCGCGGACGCGTCGCCCCCGTGAACGCCCCTTGCTCGTAGCCGAACAATTCGCTCTCGAGCAGGTTGTCGGGCAGGGCGGCGCAGTTGACGGTGATGAAAGGACCCGCGGAGCGGTGGCTTTCGGCGTGGATGGCCCGCGCGAGGCGTTCTTTGCCGACGCCCGTCTCGCCGAGGATCAGCAGCGACGAGTCGCTCTTCACCAGGCGTTGCACCAAGCTCATGCACGCCCGCATCGACTCGCTCGACGAGACGAAGTCGGACAGCCGCGGCGTCGAGAGGTTCTGGCTTTGGCGAATAAACTCCGACTGCCGTTCGCCACGCTTGGTGATGATCGAGACGATCGCGTCGGACAGCTGTTCGGCGGGCAGGCCGCCCGAGAGGACCGCGTCGCAGCCACTGGCCAGATAGGACGCCTCGAGCTCGGGTTCGCCGGCGTCGCTGACGAGGATGATCACCGGATTCTCCGGCAGTTCCTTCAGCATGGATATCGCATCGTGCGCAGGGGCGGGCAGCAGTCCGAGGCTCACCACGAACATGTCGCAGTTCTGTTGGCCCAGGTTCCGGAGTAGGTTTCGTTTTCCCCCCCGCACCTCGTTCACCAGCAGATCTTTGCGCATCAACAGTTCGTTTAGTTCTCTTCCCATCATGCGGTCGTTGACCGCCAGGCATACTCGGTAGAGCATCCAACACCTCGCAGGATTTTCTTCGCGACAGGAGAGGAAATATGATCGGGAAACTCCAACTTTCAACCGGTTCGGCCGAATAGCGCCGGGGATGTGCGTCAGTCCGCTTGCGGAGGGAAGGAAGGACGTGGTATGGTATTGACTATATTTAGTCGAAGAGCGCAGACGTGTTCGCCACTTCCGGGTAAAAATAAGTTCATCGGCTAGTAAAATTGTTATGTCAGATGTGCGCGTCCCCCCTCCCTCACGGGCGGGGCTCGGACGGAATGGCGGCATCTGAACCGAGCCCCATGCGTCAGCATGGGGTTTGAAGCTCCGGCGAAGCCGGTTACGTCCGCCTTATATTTGTTGAGGATTGGAGCATGGGAACTGAAGGAGCCACTGTTAGTGAGACGACGAGCCGGAAGGGGGGACTCTTCCTCAGGCGCGTGGAGCAGAAACCGGAGAAGGATGTCGAGGTTGGCGCGCCCAAGAAGTTCCGCTGCCCCTATTGTCAGGAGACGGCGGAGTGGAAAGACAACAAATGCCCCTCATGCGGGAAAATCTCCCGCCCGCCCGATTATTATGCGAAGAAACTCTCCAAGCCGGCGACCCGCCGCGAGGAGCGCGAACGGCGCAGGCGCGAGATGTATCAAGGTGCGGGTGCTGGCGGCATGTTGGGAGCGTTCGTCGCGAAAAGTCCGCTGATGCGCTGGATGCTGCTGTTGGGGGGTTTGGCGGTCGTGGGATCGATGATCTATACCCCGCATCAGAAAAAAGACTACTCCGGAGGCATCAAGCAGGCCCAATACAACCTCTCGATTCTCCGCATCGCCTTGGACACGTTCCATGACGATTGCGGAAGATTTCCCACGACGCGAGAGGGGCTTGCGGCTCTCATACACAATCCCCAGGTGGCAGGCTGGCATGGTCCCTACATCAGGAAACTCAAGCCAGATCCCTGGAGGCGTCCCTTCGTGTATGCGTCCGACGGCAGCGACGTGGTGCTTCTCGCCAAAGGACCGGACGGCGTCGAGGGCACCAAGGATGACGTGACGATCATCGAAGCTGAGGATGAGGAGGTTCAGGAGATCTTGACCGTCGAAGATGCCACCGTTTCAATTGGCGGCAACAAGACGACGGAGCCGCTCCAAGGGGAAACGGCAAGGGAGAAGCCAACGGAATCAGAAAAACCCGCGGAGGACGCGGTGGTTAATCCACGCTGACAAGCGAGAGATTTGTCAACCCGACTTTCGAGCAGAGGTCGAGCACCTCGACCAGCTTCCCGTGCGGCGACTGCGGCGTACAGGCGATCAGCACCGTGACGCTTTTGTCCAGCGCTGTCAACTGACCGATGTTCCGCTCAAAGTCGGCCTGCTTGACGAGGCGGTCATTGATGGCCACATTGCCGTCCGGCAGAATCGTGATACGGAGGAAGTTGATCTTTGGTTGGCTCGTTTTCGCCTTGTCAGGTGCGGGCCGCGAGACGTCGAGATTGCACAAGACGTCTTGCGGTTTCATGGTAATGACGAAAAAGTTGAGCATCTGGAAAGCCACGTCGATCATGGCCGTCAGATTAAGCTCACCCGCCACCAGATGGCTGCGCTTGCGACTTCTTGCCACGTTTCTTTCCTCCCTTTTCCTTCAGAGCTCCAAATTTGATCTTGTAGACACCCGCCTCTGTACAGGCGTTCAACGCAGTCTCGACGGCCACATGCTTGGTGGCGCCGTCGGCCCGGATGATGATCGGCGTGTCCTGCCCGTACTCAGCGACGGCCTTCTTCACGATCGACTTAAGCACCGATGGGGAAATCTGCGCGCGGGCGATGGATATATGACCCGCCTTGTTGACGTCGACCTTGATCTCGCGCGGATCTTTTCCCTTGATCGGCTTCACGTGGGGAGCGACAGCGAGATGGATGCGCTCGTCAAGGTCCTTGTTCTGCATGTTGGAGGTGACAACAAAGAAGATGATGAGCTGGAAGACGATATCGATCATCGCCGTCAAGGCTCCCGACATGTATTCTTCTTCTTTTTGTTTTCTCATGCCTCAAACTCCCTGCGGTG
>CAYTFM010000432.1:0-5725 GCA_964436735.1 uncultured Victivallales bacterium
CACCGGCGGGCTCGCCGGCGCGATGATGGGATATGCAGTCGGCCTCATCGCAAGGGAATTCTCCGATATATGGAAGAACCGCCGCGCTACTTCCGGGAAAGGCCCTCCGCCTTCCGGACAGCCTCCGCGACAATCCCCCTGAGCTCGCCAGCAATCTCCTCGGTGCGGCGGAGATTGCGCGACTCTGCGACTACGCGGATTATGGGCTCGGTGCCCGACGTCCTCACGAGCGCCCAGCCCTCGCCGTCGACGATCTTCAGGCCGTCGACCCTGACGCTCACGCGCTCGCCGAGATCTTCTTCGACGAATTTCATGGCTTCGGCCTTCAACCCCTCCGAGCACTCGACCTTCGCCTTGCGCCTCTCGAACTTGGGGAGTGCATCGACCATCGCAGAAAGCGGGGCTTCGCTGCGCGCGATGAGGTCGAGCATCGCCGCCGCGCTCATCAGCCCGTCCCTGCAGTGCTGGTGGTGAGGAAATACGAGTCCGCCATTTCCTTCGCCGCCGAAGACAGCGCCGACCTCGCGCATGCGGCCCGTGACTATCGGCGAGCCTATCGCGGTGTAATCGACCTTTCCGCCGGCCGCGCGCACAGCCTCCTCCACGACGAGGGAAGTGTCCACCGGCGTGACCACGATGCCCCCGCGCCCGCACTTCACCACATCGGCGGCCAGTATCGCGAGCGCCTCGTCCCCGGGGACGTAGCGCCCTTTGTCGTCGACGAATGTCGCTTCGTTTTCCTGCAGAGCGCGATGAGCTCCCTTAGGTTCTCCTCCGTCGGCTCGGGCATCCGACCTGGGAACGCGCCGTCGGGCTGGGAGTTGAGGGTCGTGAAATCGCAGCCCAGCAGCCGCAACGCCTCCGGGGAGGCGTGGCACGATGCCCCGTTGCAATTGTCCAATATTACGCGGGGCCTCTTCTTAGAGATCATTTCCCTGTCGACGAGGCCGACCACGCGCTTCACATATATCGCCTGCGCCGTGTCGTCGATGGAGTGTTCGCCGCACCCGCGCCAGTCCGCGGCCCTCCACGAGCGCGAGAAGTAGATGCGTTCTATGGCTTCTTCCTCCGAGGCAGGGAGTTCCATGCCCCCCTTTCCGACGCACTTGATGCCGTTGAACTTGGGAGCGTTGTGAGAGGCTGTGATGACTGCGCCCCCGCCTATCTCGCGGTGCGCCTTCACATAATACTGAAGCGCGGGGGTAGGCAGCAGGCCGAGGCCTACGACGCTGCACCCGACGGACATCGCGCCGCTGGAGAATGCGCGCGACAGCATCTCCCCCGAGGCTCGGGAGTCCATGCCGACGGCAATCCTCTTCCCGTTCCCAAGATATGTCGAAAAGGATGCCCCGATGTCCATCGCGAGCGCGGGGCCCATCGAATCCCCTATGACGCCGCGTATGCCGTTGGTGCCGAAGAGCCGGCGCATCGCGCCACGTCCTCTACTTGGGTACAATAGCCACGAGGTTGTTTCCACGGAGGATGACAGTCCCGAGCCTGCGCGTCTGCTGGTCCTTCGTCTCCTCGGTCTCTTCCATGACCATGTTCATGTATTCGTCGAAGCCGGCGAGCTTCCCTTCGAGCGACCTGCCGTCCTTCAGGATGACAGAGACATGCTTGCCGACCGATTTCTCCAGTATGTTTAGAGGCATCGCCATCTTGGGTCCCCCTTCTGGCCTTGAATTCGGCACTCCGATTTAAAACTTTGCATTTTCCTTGCTCAGCGCCCTTCCTCGATGCGCTCCAGATCCTTGTAGAGGTCCTTCTGCGGTGCGATTCCCTGCGATTGTTCGGACCCGCTCGGCGTTCGCGCTGGTGGCGATTGCACAGTCTCCTCGGGCGCTTTTGGCTTCCGGCGCCTGACGAACAATGCCACCAATACAACTGCAATGATTATTGCAACGACGAGGATCATCGCGACCCACCACCAACCGAATGTCGGCTCCCTCACCGCCGCCAACTGAACATCCTGCCTCACTGTCTGGTTCGCAACAACATCCACAGAGATTGTCTTCGTCGTGTAGCCGGCTCTGCTAACGACCATGTTCTGCGTCCCAGGTGGCAGGTTGTTCAGAACGAACCAGCCAGTCTCGTTCGTGGTCGCGGTCTGGCCGCCTATCGAAACGGTGGCGCCAGATATCGGATTTCCTTCCTCGTCTGTGACCACGCCCTCGACGCCGCCGAAGAGTAGCGCCTGCGCTGCGGTCGTGAAGCTCCACCTGTATTCCGCCGCGAGCGCCAGTCCATTGGCGTCCTTCACGCTCGTACTGATTGTTATTGTGTACGTCGTGCCGTATGACAGATTCGCTGCCGGGATGAATGTCAGCACCGTGAACTGCGCGTTCCAGCGGAAGCTGCCCTGCACCGTTGGTGCAATGCCGAAGGCTGCCTCGACAGACGCATTGTCCATCTGCTCGCTGAACGTTACCGTGATCTCCGTGCCGACACTAACATTGAGGCCGGAGGGCGCTCCGCTGGACGTGGGGGGCGTGGTATCGACCAATGTGCTGACGATGGCACTATCGAACGTTAGCCCCGCGCCATCGATGATTGACACATAGAAGTCGTATGCGCCATCGCCCTTCGCCGCTGCGTCGAATGTCCAACTGAAGGGCGCGCTCGTCAGCGCACTTACAGATGACCACTGACCTGAATCCCTTCGATAGTACAGGGTCACGGAAGCGATGCCGTTTGCGTCGGACGCGCTGGCAGTGACGTCGAAGCTGCTGGTCGTCTGTACTGCAGGCAGGGCGCTCACGTTCCCGGTCGGAGGAGTGGAGTCGTATGCGCAGATGGCATCCGGCGTCCCGGGGGCGCCCTCGTAGTTCCCATTGGTGTCGTTCTCCCTCGTGTGGAACCTGTAGTACCCGTCTCCGTTCGGGAAATCGAAGCCCCAGAGCCATGGGGACGACGTGTCAATTCCGAATGCGGCCCACGCACCCCACGTCGAATTGTCTGCGCAGTAAGAATACCAGAGGGTGACATTGGCAACCGAGCCGCCCGTATCGTTGGCTGTGGCTGTTATGGCAATCGGGGAGACGGTACGCCAGTATGAAACAATATTATCAACAGCGCTCGTTGGCGGTGTCGTGTCCGGCGGCGCGCGCGTCGTGAACGTGAAGTTGTAGTTGTCCCATGGCCAAGCATCCACCGCGCCGCTCGCGTTCCCGTCCAGGAGGTTTCCCGCCTCGTCGGTCATGTTGCCGTTCAACGTGACAGTGTATGTTGTGCTGTAGCTGAGCGTTGTGGTGAAGCTCATTGTCGTGTTGCCGTTGCTCCACACCGGGCTGCTCAACGTTGCTCCGCCCGAAATTGATATGTTTTGCTCGACTGTCGTGGTATTCATCGGCTCGCTGAAGGTTATGATGATGGTCGTCGTTATCGAGACGCCCGTCGTGCCGTTCGCCGGAGTCGTGGAATCCACGCGTGGCGGTATCGTGGTGTCCGCGATTATCTGCGTATTGGTGGACAATATCGGGAAGGTGCCACCCACTACATCGGGTGCTGCCACGGTGACATATACATCAAGTAGGAGCCTTGCCCCCGCTGTCGTGCCTACCGTAGTGCTCGAGTTGAATGTGTACGCAATCAGAACGCCCTCTGGCAGCCCGATGGCGTCGACTAGTATCGAAAGACCAGAGAAAACGATGGTCCCTCCAGAGAATGTCCCCGTCGCAAGCGGTGTATCGACCCCAAAGTCGAAGAAGCCGTTACTGTTCGTGTCGTTGTAGAGGTTTACCGCCGCGATATTGCTGTCATTCGCGGTGCCCGTACGGTCCACTCTGATAGATGTCACGGTGATTGTACCGGCATCTGACGTCATGTTCACCGAGAGCATCAGGACATTCGCTTCACCTTGCTGCGCAGTTACTGGAGCCATATCTGTGCCTGTGACTGTCAGCGTGTTCGGAACCTCGGTGGTGAAGTTGAAGCTGTAGTCCGGGTCGCTGAGCGCGTTCCCCGCAACGTCTTGGAAGCCGCTCAGGTTCACCCAGTACGTCGTGTTCGTGGCCAGAGCGTTGTAGCTGCCGTTGAGCCATATCCCGTTGGCACTCCATGTCCAGCCTCCGGGCCACACCGCACCCGGCAAGGTTTCGGTTATCGCACCCGCAGTAGTATTCATCGCTTCGCTGAACTGTATGACGTATGTGCCGGCAGCGATGTTCACGCCAGTTGCGCCATCCGCCGGAGTCGTGGTGACCGTCGGCGCGTTCAAGTCCAGAACGTAAGGCCCGGCCTCCGTAGCCTCGCCGCCAACGGGTGCAGGGTCGCCTGAAGAGTTCGTTGCCGCCAACCAATAGTATGTACCAGATGTAGATAGCGGAGTGGTCGCGGGCCAAACGCCATCAGCGTCCTGCCCCCAATAAATCCAAGTCGTTCCGCCGTCCGGGGAATAATAAATGTCAACGAACGCCGGAGCGTTTGCAGTAGTGTACGTTATAACCGGCAGGGGGTTATTGGTCCCTGCGCTCGTCGGCCCTTTAGCGGACGCAAAGAGCTCACTTGCCACCGTAGTTGGTGCCATCAAGGGATAGTAATCCCGAGAATCTGCATCGATGACGTACGGCGTGTCACCTATGCCATCTGGTGGTGGCACATTTTGGGTCGCCGTGCTGTTGTTGTCCATGCCAGCATAATCGCTCCAGTAGTTGCCACCGATGGGATATGATACATTCCATATGTTTGAGCTGCTGTCATAGGCTTGGTTTGTGTTGTTGATGAAGTTGTTGTGATAGATGGTGTTGTTGAGGGAGGTGATGAGGTAGACGCCGTAGTAGTTGCTTGAAGCAGTACTGTTAAGGATGGTGTTAGTATTAGAGGAAAAGAGGCAGATGCCATAGAAGTCGAAGGAGGCGGTGTTGTTGAAGATGGCGTTGCTATTAGAAAAGCCGAGTTCAATGCCGACATCACCATCGCTCACGTTCTGGTTTTCCACAACGACGTTTGTGCAGTTGGCGAGTATGACCTCCCCAGCACCGGCGGGTACTGTGCCGCTAGTCTGATTTTTCCAGTAAAATACAGACTTCCCATTAACGGTGTTAGATATGCCAATAGTGTGAGTGTTCCAGTGTGCTAATTGGTTCCCCGTGATAAATATTCCATCCTCTATCATCGTGTTGTTAAAAATGATGTTGTTGATGGAAGAATCCATCATGATGCCCAAAAGGCTCGATGATACTGTATTATTGAAGATTGTGTTATTATTGGAGGAGCCGAGAACAATGCCATAATAGGTGTTCGATGAAGCGGTGTTATTTGAGAGGATGTTGCTATTGGATGAGTAGAGCCAGATGCCATAAAGGTTCGATGACGCGGTATTGTTGGAAATTATGTTGTTGGAGGAGAAACCAATTTCAATACCTACAGTGCCATTGCTTACGTTTTGGTTTTCTATGAGCACGTTGGTGCAGTTGGCAAGGATAACCTCACCAGCACCGGCAGACACCGCGCCGCCAGTTTGATTCTTCCAGTAATATACAGGCTTCACGTTAACGGTGTTAGATATGCCGATAGTGTGTGTGTTCCAGTGTACTAATTGATCGCCCCAGACGAATATCCCGTTCTCTATCATCGTGTTGTTGTAGATGTTGTTGTAGGTGGAGGTGATGAGGAAGATGCCATAGTAGTTGTTCGATACAGTATTGTTGGCGATGGTATTGTTACTGGAGGCGGTGAGGAAGATGCCATACGTATTGCTCGATGCCATGTTATTGGCGATGGTGTT
>CAYTFM010000433.1:0-5686 GCA_964436735.1 uncultured Victivallales bacterium
CGGCGACGGAAAAACTATGGTCCCAATGCGGAGTCGTTTGTCACTACCCTTTCACCAGCGTGATGTCGTCGAAGAACATTTCGAAGACGATGCCCTCGCCTCCGACGCCTACGCGGACACCCAGCTTCACCGCGTCCTCGGGAGTGGTGACCGTAGCGGTGTAGCTTTTCCACTCTGAGGTGAATCCCACATCCTTGATCGGTTGATAACAAATCCACTTGCCGTCCGCGCCCAGCAGATAGAATCCGCAATCAGCCCCTCCCCACTTCTTCTCGGCGCCGACGGAGCCTTTGGCGCGGAAGGTGAGGGTGTAGGTCTCGCTCGAATCGCATTTCACCTCCTGCTGGAACCAGATGTGCGCTTTGACGGCCGCGGTGGTCGCAAGCCAAAGGCACTTGTTCTCCTCATTGCCTTTCTCCTTGACAATGCCCCACTTCGAAGCGGCGGCCTCCGGCGTGCCATCCTTCAGATTCCATTTGGAGAAAACCCAGCCTAGGGTGTGATCGGGCCCACCCTCCTTGAGGTCGCCATTGACCAGAAGATTCTTCTCGTCGCCCGCCACCGCGGCACTACCGAAAAGCATCACCGCGAAAAACAATCCGAATAGTCTCATACCATCCTCCTTGCGAAATTACGACCACCTCGCTCACCCACGGCGCAAGGCCGCGGGGGTCGTGAGGTATGTGCGCCATGGGTGTAGCCGACTGATTTCATTCACCCACGAGGCAAGCTCGTGGGGATTTTTCCTTCCACCTTCCACCTTCCACCTTCCACCTTCCACCTTCCACCTTCCACCCTGAACCCTTCCCTCTCCCCCTACTTGACCAGCCTTCCCGCGCCGAAGCCGGAGGCGTCCTTGTTGCTGTAGGCGCCGCCGAACAGGAACATCTGGCTCTTGCGGCCGACCGCGCCAGCGGGCGGACCGTCGACGCCGACGTCGAAACCGAGGGCGTCGGGCGTCTTCGCCGCATCGTCGATCACCGTCCATGGGACGAAAATCCCCATCCAGTAGGACGCCGCGTCGGCCGCGCCGCCGACCGCCTCGACGCCTTTGAATGGCACGGGGGTGTTGCCCGCCGACCACAGTTCGACCTTCTCGCCATCGCTCAGCGCGGGCTTCGCGACGATCTGGGTGACCCCCTTGTCATACGCCGCGCCGCCAAGCCCCTTCGCCGAGGAGCGTAGATCGAAGAACCACTCGATACACGATCCTTCGACACCTGGCCATGTCTTCAGTGGTCCTTTGTTCTTGTCATGGACGGTTATGCGGACGAAGAAGCCTTTGTCGTTATAGCCGGTGGCGACTTTGGCTGAAAGCTCGTCGGGCCCCTTCCAATACCGCTCCTCCTGCAGCGACGTGAGCTCCGGCGGTCGCCCAAGCGCCACCTGCTCGGGCTTGTCGATCGGCAGTTCTCCGCTTAGCGGTTTCCAGCCCGACACGTCTTTAAGCGTGAAGTCGTTGGGCAACTTTTCAATGGTGAAGCTGGGCCGCACATCGATCTCGACGGGAAAGACGAACGGCGCGCCGTCGGGCAGCGCAGTCGCCGCGTCGACCACATGGACGCCCTTCGACATTCCCATGGGAGGAGCGCAGACGGTCTCGACCACCTGCCTGCCGCCCGGATCGAGCGAGAAGTCGAACTTCGCCGGCGTGATCTTCATGCCCTCCACGCTGGCGAAAGTCACCGACCCCGTCCACTTCGCGTCAAAGCGGTTGACAAGGGTGAACTTGATCTTGCGCTCGCCGGCCGTCCCCGGCGTCCGCTCGAAACCGATGACCGGTGACGGCGAGATGGTCAATCCCGGCTTTTTGAAATGCAGGTAGATGGGCTTGTCGTCGAGTTCGATGCGATGGAGGCAAGAACTCGTCCCCTTCGCGGCGAGCGTCTTCCGCGCGCCGAACAGCGAGACCATGTCGATCTCCGGGCAGGAGGTCCGCAACATGGCGGTGCGTCGTCCACCGCTCGACCACATGACCGCAAGCTGCCCGCCATCCGCCTTCTCAAAGACTGCGCCGACAATGCCATCCTGATCGACTGGCACCGTCTTCTCCGTCAGCACTCCTTCCATCTGCGTCATTGCCACGGCGCAAGCGAGGGTGAAGAGCGACGGCGTCATCGTTCCGTCCTTCACTCGCCCGAACATTTGAAAGCAGCCCTCGCCCTGCTCGCCCCACCACGATTTCTCTTTTTCCATCTTGGGATCCCAGCCAAAGAAAAAGAACTGCCGGGTACCGGCGGCGAAATTGCAGGTGATGTTCTGGACCATCGACTTGGAGGCGGTCCACTCGTCCAGCGCATAGCTTGGCCAGCCGGACGGCACCGTCAAAGGCGTGACGCCCTGCTTGATCAACTCGGCGAGACGCTCCGGCTTGATGGGCTGATCACACACCTCGCGGCAGGCGGTGAAGACGCCCGTCTCCGTGTTCATAACGGGCAGTTTGCGACCAGTGGCGTCGATCGTCTCCCGCGCCCGCTTGAGCATCTGCGGGAGGCCGGACTCGCCGGGAAGCATCGGGGTCGTGTAGGTATGCCACGAGACGCCGTCGACCTTCTCGGCCGCGCCAGTGGCGAAGGCGTCGCGGATATAATCGACGAACTGGCTCGTACCACTGATGCCGAAGACCTGAGCGTGCGAATCGGCGGCATGGATCTCCTCGCCGGCGGCCTTCATCACCTCCGCGTAATCCGCCGCCGGCTTGCCACTATAGGAGATGGTGTTCGGCTCGTTGTCAAGCTCGTAGATGTCCACCTTCCCTTTGTAGCGTTCGGCGAGGGCGTGGATGAACTGCCGGTAGCGCATGAGGTTGGGGCTGCCCCCCGCCTTGCCCCAGGGGTAGGTCTTGTTCATGTAGGAGGCGTCGTATTCCTTCTCACGCATCCACGGGAAATAGGGCACCGAGCTGGCGCTGACCAGCGTCTTGCGCCCCTCCTTGATGGACCAGTCGATACGTGACTCCCAGTTCCACTGCTCCGGCGGCGTGTCGGGATTCAAGCCGAAGTTGCCATCCCAGTCCTTGAGCCACATTGGGCCGACGATGTAACCCCAGTTGGCATACATGTGCCGCCAGTGGACCGGCAAGGCGTCCGGCCAGGAGCCGAGCGTGGAGACGCCAAAGGTGTGGAAGCCGAACTTGGGCGGTCCCGCCGGCTCGTTCCGCCGTTCCACGTACATGAAATTCCGCAGCGCATCCCGCTCTGGCAACTCCGCCCCGTCGACTTTCGTCGTCAGATGATACACGTCGGTGTCGAGGACGAAGGGGAATTGGATGAAGTCCTCGACCGACGAGCGCGGCGGCACCTTCACCTCTTGCGTCCATTCGCCGGAGTGATTGCGCAGTTCGCTCGCGAGAGAGAAATGCACGACAACAGTCCGCTCCGAAGCCGAGGCGTTGCACAGCTGCAGGGCGGGGCGATCCCGCCGCGGCGACCGCTCCTGCGAAACCACCATGGCATCGAAACCGTGAAGCCGCGCGATGACAGCATCCGATGGGTTTTTCGCCTCACCCGTGGCACCGTAGCCCGAGGCGTCGTCCCAGTTCAACTTGAAGCTTCCGTTGCCAACCACGGCCAACTCGTCGACACGGTACACGTTCAGCGACAATCGCTTCGGATCGAACGGCACGCCAATCTTCACCGACGCCACAGCTTTGCCATCCTTCTCGAGCGACGCCTCGGCGGCCGTCCAGCGCAGCGTGTGCGCCGTCCATTCCGCAGTCGCCGGGGCTTCGGAAGTGGCGCTGGCGAGGACTTTCTGGTCGGCGGTCAACGTCAGCTTGAGTTTCTTGCCCTCCGACACCGGAGCGATGCTGATAGTGAGGGATGTCTTTCCGTCATGAAGGGAGAGGAGCGTCTTCTCGCTCCGTCGAAGGTTGTCACGCATGAAGAAAGACGCGCTTCCACCTTTTTCAAAACTCACGAACGGCGCGAGTTGATAGGAGAACTCCGCCTCGATCCCCATGCAGTCGCCCTTCGCCCCACCCGGCTCCGCCGGCACCGTCGGTGCCCGCGGATTCGCCACATTGTCGGGGTACACCACGATGCCTTCCCGCACGGGAGCCCACGACGGGACATTGGAGGTGGCAATCACACATCCCGCCAATGCGGAGGACGCGACAGCCACGGCGCAGAGTTTCAAGACCTTTGCGGATTTCATCATGAACGCGCTCCCTTATTGACAATTGTGTGAATAGTGAATAGATAGTGGTGAATGGTGGCCACAACTATTCACCATTCACATTGTATTTTGCCGACTTCTCACGGCTTCGTCCATGACATCATGACATCGACGTTGTCCTTGGGCATGGACGACAGCGGGATGTAGGTGGTGTGGCCGTCGACGTACAGGAGGTTCTGTCCGTTTCTGTGCCGCGGATCCCACGAGCTCACGGGCCACCAGTCGCCGTTGTAGTAGTTGCCTCCCCAATAGGTGGAATAGCAGTAGTTGAGCGTGTCCATCATATAGGAGCTTTCAGAAGGGTACGACACCGAATTGATCCTGTATTTCGGTATGTAGGGGGCCGTTCCGTCGTTAAGCGACGCCGCGAAGCAGATGCCATAGTTGATGGGCGCCCATTCGCGGGTACCGGCGACCAGCGCCTTGATCTCCTTCTGCGCGGGACAGAGATAGGGCCCTTGGGCTCTGCTGTCGTAGGCGACATGCATGTAGTCCTTGAAGATATACCCGGGATAGACGTCGCCCGAGGCACCGGAGAACTCAGGAATGGAGATCGTCATGCGGCGGGCGGGCAGCCAGGCGCCGTGGTCATCCACATACCCCATCACGCCGCCGGTGTACAACTGCTTGAGGTTGTTGGCGCAGGCGATGCCCTTGGCGGTCGACTGCGCGTTCTTCAGCGCCGGCAGGAGCATTGCGGCGAGAATCGCGATGATCGCGATCACCACAAGCAACTCGATCAAGGTGAAGCAAATCCCGCGTCTATGCACAACATCCATTCTTATCTCCTTGTGTGTCATCTCCGCACCTCGCTATTTCCAGAAATTTCACGATCGAATCGTCTGTGCCGTCAGTACCACGTGGTGCTGAAAAGTTCGCTCCCCCCCAAGGATTCGACATGCCCATCAGCCGCCACCACGTTGGCTTGATAGCCAGGGTGGCGCGCGTCCGGGTAGGCCCAGGACCACCCCCGATTGATGTACATATAGCAACCCTGGAAGGCGCCATCCACCGGATCAATCATGGAATCACCGGCGAACACCATATGGGAGGGACTGACGATTGTCACACTCTTGATGGATTCAAGTCCGTTGTTTGGCGAGAACCTCGTATAATTCATTCCATAGTTGTACCACGCTCTCATCCTCCAGTCGTCCGGGGTGTTATACGCGTCGTCGTACGCGGAGTCCGGCAGGCGGCGCTGCGGACAGCGGGCGATGGTCGTGTTTTTGTTGATGGCGCGCCGAGCGATGTTGTAATTCGAGGCATAGTCGGAAGTGCTGTTATACGCGGGGTTCAAGGACAGCAGGTACGGCAGCCATGAGCAGTAGTTCGCGCCAAAGGCGGTGTTGTTGGTCCGGCCTGGTGGATAGTAGTCGCTGTTGTCGTCCAAATACATGAACACGTTCAGCATGATCTGCCGCTCCTGGGAAGCACACGCCTTCGACCGCGCAGTCTCCCGCGCTTTGCCTAACGCGGGCAGTAGCAGCGACGCCAGGATCGCGATGAT
>CAYTFM010000434.1:0-1782 GCA_964436735.1 uncultured Victivallales bacterium
TCTCTGATGATGAAATCCCTCGCGAAGGTGCGAATGTTTCTATCTCATCAACAACACCTATTACAGCAGCGACATCGCGGCACCCGAGATACTCAGCCTGCTTCGGATGTACTTGCGTACTGGCGACGAGCGCTTTCTTGCCGGTGGACTGAGGTTCGCTGATTGGCATCTGGATCATCAGGATTCCTATGGGGGATGGCCGTTGAGCGAGGATCGCTGGGGGGCGGCCGTCACCGACTACAAAGGGCCAGGCGACATGCCGAACATTGCCATCTCCCTCCTGCTGGCGCATCGGACGACAGGACTGAGCAAGTACATCGACGGGGCGGCGAAGGCGTTGCGCTACTCCCTGTCGCAGCAATCCCTGCCGAACCAAGAGGGGCAACCATATCATGACGACCCGAACACACACTGGGGTTTCTGGTCATGGGATCCCCCGTACGACTACACGATGTCCGCCGACCAGTCCACCCACCATGCGAGGGGGTACTGGTTCTTCATCGACTACCTGCTGTCCTTGTCCGAAGAGCAGCTTGCGTTAATTGACAGGGAACTTGTGGGGAAAGCCTGTACTACTCAAACGGAATGAGGTATGATCTCGAAGACTCAAAGACCGTCGGAATGGATTGTCGAGGAGGATCGGTGGGAACCCCATCGGAACGCCGTATGGGAGTCGCTGTTCACCCTCGCTAACGGCTACATGGGGGTGCGCGGCTTCCCCGAGGAGCCCTTTGATGCTGGGCCGTCGCAGAGCGGGATATATATCGCAGGCGTTTTCAATCCCGGCGCCGACGGAATTCCTGAACTGGTCAACGTGACCAACATCCTGGCGGTGGAGATAGCCTTAGATGATGATGCGTTCCGCATGTCGCCGGAGTGTGTCCGCGAGTACCGTCGTTCTCTCGACCTTAAGCGGGGACTCCTTCAACGGTCGCTTGTCTATTTCAAGAATGGGCGATCCACGCTTCTTGAGTTTGAACGCTTCGTCAGCCTCGCCCACCCCCACAGGATCTCCCAATCCATATCCTTGACTCCTCTCGACTGGAGCGGTAAAGCGAGCGTCTGGCTCTGGCTCGACGCCAATGTCCGCAACACAAACAAGACCCACCTGAGGTTGCTCCACTCCCAGCACATGGGACGGGACCGAATCCTGCTTGCCACCGAGACGGACCAGTCGAAGATCCGCATCGCGCACGCGTGCCGCTGTTCGGCGTGGGTGAGCCAAACCTCACCGCCGAAACCCGACATGGTTGGGCAGGGCGCGAGAATCGGCTTTCGGTATGGTGCGATTCTGGAAAGCGGGCAAAGGGCGACGTTTGCCCGCGTCACCGCCACCTACACGTCTATCGATCCCGACACCACCTCGGTGGAGCGATGCTGCCTCGAGGACGTGCGGGGAATCGCTGACATGAAAGGCGTCGTCTACGGCGCGCGCAGACGGCGGCACGTGGAGTCGTGGGCGCGCCGCTGGGAGCAGGCCGACATCGAGATCGAAGGCCCCGAGGAGGATCAGCGCGCCATCCGCTTCTCCGTTTTCCACCTCATCCAGTCAGCCCCCCCGCGGGAGACTCCCGTGAGCATTGCGGCGAAGGGGTTGACCGGAGAAGGATATCGAGGGCACGTCTTCTGGGACACGGAGATCTTCATGCTCCCGTTCTTCATCGCAACGGAACCGGCAGTTGCCAAGCGGATCCTCAGATACCGCCACCACACGCTTGATGGGGCACGGCGCAAGGCGGTGGATGCGGGCTACAAGGGGGCGATGTTCGCCTGGGAGAGCGC
>CAYTFM010000434.1:1792-5674 GCA_964436735.1 uncultured Victivallales bacterium
CTTCGCCGGGTGATCGAATCGGATGAGCTGGATGCGCGGATACTGGCGACGAGGCCTGCCCTCTTTATGTCCCCGATCCCCGGACTGGCCGACCTGTCCGTGTACTCACGGGCAAATTGCAGCATCACGTCAGTTCCGATGTGGCGTACGCCGCATGGCAGTATCTGCAAGCCACGGAAGATGTCGCCTTCCAGGAGCGGGAACTCTTCCTCATCCTGGTTTTGACCGCCCGATTCTGGGCGTCAAGGGTGAAACGCAATGCGAACACTATGCTGTACGAGATCAATGCCGTCATCGGGCCGGACGAGTATCACGAGCGCGTCGACAACAACGCCTACACGAATTTCATGGCCGCATGGAACCTCAGAACTGCCGCGGTCCAAGTGGAAAGAATGAGGAACGTGCATCGCAGAAGCCATCTTCTCCGCGATCTACGCGTGACGGACGAGGAGACGCATCGGTGGCAGAGCATTGCTGACGCGATCCGTTTGCCCATTCCCGGCGACGATGGCGTTTTGGAGCAGCACGAGGGCTTCTTCACGCTGGCGCGGGACGTGGATCCGAAGCCGCTCTCGGCGTTGACGTTTCCCGCCTCCGAGCGGGCGCGCATGAGGCGAATCAGAAAAGCACAGATACTGAAGCAACCTGACGTCATCATGCTGATGGTGCTCTTCCCGGAGCTCTTCTCGCGGAAACTGAAGCTGTCGAACTGGAACTACTACGAACCGCGGACAACGCACGATTCGTCGTTGAGTCCAGGCGTGCATGCGTTCGCCGCCTGCGGTCTGGGGTGGAGGGATGCGGCGTACAAGTACTTCCGACACTCCGCGTTCGTCGACCTGCATGACACCATGGACAACTCCGCCACAGGATTGCATCTGGCCGCCATGGGAGGCACATGGCAGGCGGTGGCGAGAGGCTTCCTCGGTTTGCGGTTGGATGGCTCCAAACCATTGATTCGCGCTCGACTCCCGTTGGCCTGGAAGCGGCTCGCCATGCGCATCCATCATCGCGATGTTGACTATCAGGTTGAGGCAACTCAAACGTCGGCCCGAATATTCCCGACACGCAGCATAGAGGATTCAGTGCGCAGTCGGATAGGCATCGAAAATCAAATTGACCAAACCAAGGGGGAGGATTTATGAAAAAGCTATTCATCACCATTCTGGCTATCGCGGCCGCCTCGTTTGTGGAGGCCCAGCAGGCGCAACCAACTGCAGGCGGGAAAAGTGCCGCAGTCTCAGGCGTGGTAGTTCTCAAGGATGGCAAGTCGATCGATGTCGACGCCCTGGAATCTGACGCTCAGGGGACAATCACCTACAAGGCAGGCAAGTTCACCGAGAAGAAGAAGAAAGGAGAGTACAAGGAAGCCTATCTCAAGCATGATCCCCAAGAGATCTCCGAAGCAAGAAAAATGATGAAGAGCAACCCGCTGGGGGCCGCCTCCGCCTATGCCGCCGCATTTCCGAAATACCAATATCTCGGCTACGACGTCGCCTGCGTTTACGGCGAAGGCAAGGGGTATGCGGACGGCGGCAAAAAAGATCAAGCCATCGTTGCCCTGGAGCGGCTTCTCCCGTTCAAGGACAGCGTGACAGAGAAAAAGGAGAAGGACTTCGCCGAGGGGCTTAAAATCCTTCAGATGCTCTATATAGAGAAAAAGGATTTTGCGAAGGCGGATCAGATCATCGCATTAATGGGGAAATCCGACGACGTGGACATGGCGGCGGCGGCTTTGCTCGGCAAGGGGAAGATGCTGGAAGAGCAGGGAAAGATGAAAGATGCCGTCCTCGCCTACATGCGCGTGGCTCTTCTGCTCCCAAAGGACATCAAGGATCGACCGCAGGCGATCTTCAACATCGCGCGAGTCATGAAAGGCATGAAGGACGCCCGCTGGCAGGACTGGTCGAAAATGCTCCAGGAAAAGTATCCCGACAGTCCCCTGAACAGCCAACTGTAATGGGGCATTGTTCTCTGGAGGGAAACCAATGAAAAAACTGACATCATGCCTCGTCAACAAGGGAATGCTTGTCAAGATCATTTTCTGGATTGTCGTTTTCTCATGCCTCTTCATCGTCGCAAGTTCCATGCGGGGGGCTTCCGTGGCGGACAGCACCGCGGGAAGGAAGACACTCGTCATCGGCGTCCTATCCAGCGAGAACGCTGAGACGTGCCTCGCCACGTGGACGCCCACCGCCGACTACCTGTCGGAGAAAGTCGAAACCTGCTCGTTCTTGATAAAACCGCTTGGCTACGGCGACATAGAGAAGGCTGTACGCGACGCAAAAGTAGATCTGCTCATCTGCAGTCCGGCGATATACGTCGAACTCGACGCCAAGCACTCCATCCGCGCCATCGCGACGGGCGTGCGCTGGCGGGGCGATGTCGAGACTCAGCTATTTGGAAGCGTGATCATTGCCAAGGCTGGACGTAATGAACTGGAATCCTTGAATGACGGCAGGGGGAAGCGCGTCGCCGCCGTCGATCCTGACTCCTTCGGAGGCTGGATCGCCGCCTGCCGCGCGTTCAAGCGGGTGGGGGTTGCCCCCGAAAAAGACTTCAGGTCCCTGTTATTCACGCGCAATGCCGATGAGGTGATACGCCTCGTGCGGAACGGCGAGGCCGATATCGGCGTGGTGCCCACGATGACTCTTGAGAATGTCGCCGCCGAATGGGGTGGACGATTTGACGACTTGAAGGTCATAAAGGATCGGGAGTTCGCCTATGGGGTGAGGACTTTTCCTTTCCATGTCAGCACGCGGCTCTACCCGGAATGGCCTTTCACAGTTCTCCCCCACGTGTCCAGGGCCCTCGCTGAGGACATTTCGATCGCGCTCATTGAGATGACGCGCGATTCAAGGGGCGCCCAAGCCGCCAAGTTCCACTGGTCTGTTCCCATGAGCTACAACAAGGTGACGGAATGCCTGATGGAACTTCAGATTGGCCCTTACAAAGATTATGGCCAACTAACTCTGCAAAACTTTCTCAACAAGTATGCGACTGGAATCGCCGTCACCGGGTGCTTGTTTCTTCTGATGGCCATCGCCCTCATTTTGTCCATCGTTCTTGTCGCCAGATTGCGGCGTGCAAAACAGTTGCTAAAATTAGAACTGACCGAGCGGGCGAAAGCGGAAGCCATGCTGAAGGTAGCCAAGGAGGAGGCGGAGGCGGCCAACCGAGCCAAGAGCTTCTTCCTCGCCAACATGAGCCACGACATCCGCACGCCCATGAACGCGATCCAGGGATTCATCGACCTGACTCTCGATACGCCCCTTAATGATGAGCAGCGCAAATACCTTGGCATTGTCCACTCCTGCTCAGGAGATCTACTTCTGCTGATCAACGACATTCTCGACTTGTCGAAGATCGAGGCGGAACGCTTGACATTGGAGCGAGACGCCCTTTGTCCAAGAGAATTGCTTACTGACACAATCCATATCTTCGCTCCCGCCGCCGAGCGGAAAGGTATTCGGCTGACAACCGAGGTCTCCTCCGATGTTCCGAAAATCGTCTATGGCGACGCACGGCGCCTGCGCCAGATACTTGTCAATCTGGTCGGCAACGCCGTCAAATTCACAGAGCGTGGCGAGGTAATGGTCGCAGTTGAGCGCGCGCGGGGCGACGAGTCAGATGGCGTCGCCTCCCTTCGATTCCGCGTCAAGGACACAGGAATAGGAATATCCGCCAACGGGATCACAGAGATATTCGAACCTTTCGTCCAGTCGCGCAAGACGCGGTCTGCGAGCTACGGAGGCACCGGCCTTGGGCTAGCCATCGCTAAGCGGCTGGTTGAGATGATGGGCGGACGTATGTGGGTGGAAAGCGAGCCTGGGAAAGGAAGTACGTTCAGCTTCACGGTTAAAATGATACTGGAAAAGCCTG
>CAYTFM010000435.1:0-5634 GCA_964436735.1 uncultured Victivallales bacterium
AGCGGTGGTGTTTCTCTCATGGTTGAATCCGCCGCGGCGGATGGGCGCGCTGACCCCTGAACCCTGAACCCTGAACACCTTGATTTCCATAGCCATCAGAGTTGCGCTTTCGCGGAGAGCATCACTCAACGATTTGGAAAAGCTGTTCGAGCGGGCGCCGTGGCGGCATCGCCGATGTCTTGGCCGCCGTGCCGAGCGGGGAGATGGCGAGACACGTGAGGGGCGGCGTCACCCCCAGCGCCTTGTTCATCTTGTCGACCTCGTAGGCGCATATCCAGCAGGTGGCAAGCCCCTCAGCCTCGGCCGCCAACACGACATGCTCCATGGCGATGCCGATGTCGATGTCGATACTGCTGCCGCCTTCGCGCCGCTTCCACGCCGCGTCTGGATTGCCGATAGCGACAACGATCGCCGGAGCCTCGGCCAGCCAGGGCTGCGTGTACACCGCGCAGATCCGGCGCCGCATCTCGGCGTTAAGCACCACTCGGAACTCCCATGGCTGCAGGTTGCAGGCCGATGGCGTCACCCTGAGCGCCTCGCCGATCCGCTGAAGAGACTCCCGCGAAATCGGATCACTTGTGAAGCCCCTCACGCTGCGACGTTTGCGAACCACCTCGTAGAAATCCATTGCGCGCCTCCTGATCTATAACATCCCGAAAGATTGCTTTCCCGCAGTCACTCTTTTACTATAGTTGATAAGAACATTTTTTCCGGTCGCCGGAAAAAATGTTCACACCATCGTCCACAAACGCCCGCTGGGAGTGGCGACCAGCTGTAGCTTCGTCTCGAAAACCTCCCCCAAAAGCTCTTCCGTCAAAATGTCCGTCCGCCGCCCCTTGGCCACGATCCGCCCATTCTTGAGCACGAGCCCCTTGTCGAACACGGGAATGATGTCCTCGACGCGCTGCGTCACGAAAATGATCGCCGGACCACCGGGGCGGCGGGCGATGCCGTCGACCGACGCCAGCAGGAACTCGCGGCAACGGATGTCGAGATGGGCGCACGGCTCATCGAGGATCATCAACCGCGGCTTGGTGACCATGGCTCGGGCGATGAGGATCTTGACCTGCTCACCCGACGAGAGATGCGAGTACTGCCGGTCGGCGAGTCCTTCGCACTCGAGGGGACGCATCACGTCGATGGCGCGGCTCCGTTCCGCCGTCGAAGCCGTCCGGTAGAGTCCGACGGTCGAGTCGAGACCGGACAGGACGACATCGAGGGCCTTCGAGGAGCCGCCTGTCCACTGCTGGAGAAAAGGGCTGACCCATGCTATGCTCTTGCGCACCTCCTGTATGTCGCAGCCGCCGTAGCGGCTGCCGAACACGGAGACCTCCGCCCCGAACATCGGCCACACAAACCCCATGACAAGCCGTGTCAGCGTCGACTTCCCGGCGCCGTTGGGACCAAGCACGAACCAGTGCTCCCCGCCATCCACCACCCAATCAACACCCGAAAGGACCGAACGGCCGTCGAGGCGCACCTCGGCCCCGGCAATCCTGATCAGCGGAACTGATTGACTATCCTTCTTCACCATGTATTTTTTACTCCTGCGCCCGACCTGAACCCTGAACCCTGAACCCTGAACCCTGAACCCTGAACACCGTGGCTTCCTCCCCGGCCTCTACCATACCATGAAAACCATTGAAGGAAAACGAGCGGTCCTCATCGTCGAGGACGACCGCACCACCCGCGAGGGAATCGCCAAATATCTGCGCGGCGCCTACGACGTGACGATCGCGGAGGATGGCGTCCGCGCCCTCAACATACTCGGCAAGAGCAACTTCGATCTGGTGATATCAGACATCAGGATGCCCGGCGTCGACGGTCTGGAGATCCTCAAGCGGACGCTTGAGATGGCGCCTCCTCCTCCTTGTGTGCTGATCACCGCCTACGCGACCGTCGAGATGGCGGTCGAGGCGATGAAGGCCGGCGCCTACGACTTCGTCTCGAAACCGGTCAACCTTGACCGCCTGGAGCTGATCATCCAGCGCGCCCTCGAATCCCACCGCCTCCGCGAGGAGAACGAGCAGCTCCGCCAGCGATTGGATGAGAAGTACGGCTTCGGCAACATCGTCGGCAACTCGGCAAAGCTCCACGAAGTGCTGGAGGAGGTCAAGCAGATCGCACCCGCCCGCTCGACCGTGCTGATCTCCGGCGAGAGCGGAACCGGCAAGGAGCTCATCGCGCAGGCCGTCCACAACCTCAGCAAACGCAAGGGGCCGTTCGTCGCCGTGCATTGCGCCGCCCTCCCCGCCACCTTGCTCGAAAGCGAACTGTTCGGCCACGAGCGCGGCGCCTTCACCGGAGCCGTCGAGCAGCGCAAGGGACGCTTCGAGACGGCCGACGGCGGCACCATCTTCCTCGACGAGATCGGCGAGATCGACCTGCCCGTGCAAGTCAAACTCCTCCGCGTGCTTGAGACCCGAACCTTCGAGCGGGTGGGCGGTGCGGAAACCATCACCACCGACGCCCGCATCGTCACCGCCACCAACCGCAACCTCAAGGCGATGGTCGAAAAAGGCGAGTTCCGCGAAGACCTCTTCTACCGCCTCGACGTCATCAACATCACCCTGCCGCCTCTCCGCGAACGCCAGGAGGACATACCACTGCTTCTCAAGTATTATGTGGATTTCTTCGCCACGGAGAACGGCAAGAAAATCGACGGCGTCTCCGACGAGACGGTCGACCTCCTCTGCGCCTACGACTGGCCGGGCAACATCCGCGAACTGCGCAACTGCGTCGAACGCATGGTGGTGCTGAGCAAGGACGCCACGCTGGGGGTCACCAACATCCCGAACTTCATCCGCGAGAAGGTCTCCCCCTCGCTCGCCTCCACCTTCACCCCCTCCAGCTCGCTGAACATCGAACAAAACGAACGCCGCCTGATCACCCTGGCGCTGGCTGAAACCAACGGCAACCGCAGCGCCGCCGCCGAAAAACTCGGCATCAGCCGCCGCACCCTCCACCGTAAACTCAACGAATACAAAATCGGCGACCAGCAGCCCGACTAAACACCCTCATGGGGCTCCGCCCCATCACCCCGCCAAAGGGGCATTGACCCTTTGGAATCCCCAACATCCAGCGTGTCGCACCGTACTTCGTCCGGTGTCGACCCGCTGGCGCATCGGCCATTTCCTGCGGAACAGACCTCAGGTCGTCCAGAGCGGAGCGACTCGCAAATGGAACGCCCGCGTTTTGCCCCTGGGAACGCGGGCGTCTCGCCCGGCCCCTTCTTTGCTTTTTCCGGAAAACGTGGGCGTTCCATTTGCGGGTCGTGCGGATTTCTGGCGGAAATATTGGAAGCGTTCGCCGAAGGCGATGGCAATTGGGGCGTTTTAGCGCAGACGAAGTCAAGCTGGAACGCCCAAGTTTGGGTGTCCAGAGGGTGCTTGCACCCTTTGGCGGGGTGATGGGGTGGACCCCCATGAGGAGATTATGTAAGCTGACGCAATTCGGCGAGGAGCAGTCCGGCGAGTTTTGAGCGGTCGAAGTTATCGAGAACGAAGCGGCGGCCGGCCTCGCCCATGCGGCGCAATTCTTCCGGAGGGCGACGCTTCAGGTTGAGGATCGCGTCGGCGAGCTCACGCGGTCGTTCGGGGGGACAGACGACGGCGCAGCCGCTGCGCGTCGCGAGCTCCGCGCCCTCGCCCGTGCCGCAGAAGATGAAGGGGATCCCGCCCGCCATCAGTTCGAACATCTTCGACGGCCGGGCTCCTTTGAATATCTCCAGATCTTTCAGCGGCACCAGCGCGACGTCCCACAACGCCTGCACCCGGCACATCTCCTTACGCGGCATCGAGGGATAGAAGCGCAGATTTTTCAATCCGAGCGCCTTCGCATTCTCCTGCAGTTCCTCTTTCTCGGGGCCGTCCCCGAAAAGGACGAATTGGACGTTCTCATCTTTGAGCAGCGCGGCGGTGTCAAGCACAAGGGACAATCCCTGCGAGCGGCCATGGTTTCCGCCGTATCCGACGACGAAATGACCGGCCGGGATCTCAAGGCTTCGCTGGAACGCCGGATCGTGCGGGGTCGGCGGGAACATGTCCGGATCGACGCCGTTGGGGAACAGCAATGTCCGGGCGTCGGGCAAGCTCTTTTTGACGCCCGCCACAATTCCTTCGGTCTGGCACGTCACCATGACGGTGGAGCGGTACAGGAACCGCTCGAACCACTCGAGCGCGGACAGGGCGAGCCCCGGCTTCAGCATCCCGAGCTGTACGGCGCTTTCGGGCCACAGGTCGCTGATGTTCATCACCAGCCGCGCGCCTTTGAGACGACTGAGCACGTAGGCGCTGAATCCCAGGAAAAGCGGCGGACTCTCGCAGATCAGGACGTCGCACCGCGGCGCGGAAAGCAGGCCGACGACAAGCGAGGAGAAGACGAACGAGAAATAGGCGCGCAGTTGGGGAATGATCCTCTTCTTCCTGCTCGCCCACATCCACGAGCGCACAACCGGCACGCCGTCGATCTCCTCCCGCCACGACCAGCGCCCCTTGTAGGCGGGGAACACTTCGCCGCCGGGATAGTTCGGCATCGCCGTCAGCACGGACACCGCCACGCCGTCCGTCCGCCACCTGCGGGCGAGGTCGCTCAATCGGTTCTGCGGAGCCCCATGCTCGGGAGGATAGTATTGCGTGAGAATCAGTATGCGCATTTTTTTCCAGATCGGAATTTGTTTTTCGACTCTTTCTCCGTAACTTTAGTTTTTCAGGCATATAAATTCACGGGGACAGTGCATTTATAAGCCGAAAAACTATTGTATGCGGTTTGTGATGTTTGGAATTATATCCAAGGCGGTCCGTTCGCCTTGTTAGCGGGAGGAATGCTCACATGGTACTCGACCAGAACTCGAACGCGGGCGCGCGCCGCGGTGGAGCGAACGGCAAAGTGATACTCTGCATCGGCGCGGGCTACGTGGGCGGACCGACCATGGCCATGATCGCCGTCAAATGTCCGGAGTACAAGGTGGTGGTGGTGGACATCAACGCCGAGCGCATCGCCGCCTGGAACTCCGACAAACTGCCGATCTACGAACCTGGTCTCCAAGAACTTGTGGAATCGGTCCGCGGCAAGAACCTCTTCTTTTCGACCGATGTCCCGGCGGCGATCACGGAGGCCGACATCATATTCGTCAGCGTCAACACCCCCACCAAGACTTTTGGCGAAGGCGCCGGCAAGGCGTCCGACCTCCAATACTGGGAGAAGACGGCGCGCGACATCATCCAACATGCCACCCGCGGCAAGATCGTGGTAGAGAAGAGCACGCTGCCCGTGCGGACCGCCGAGGCGCTGCGCAGGATTCTCTGCTCCAACGAGAAAGGGCTCACGTTCGAGGTGCTCTCGAACCCCGAGTTCCTCGCCGAAGGCACGGCGGTCAAGGATTTGGAGAACCCCGACCGCGTCCTGATCGGGGCGATGGAGACGGCCGAGGGGCAGAAGGCCTTGCAGGATCTTGTCGACATCTACGCGCACTGGGTGCCGCGGGAGCGCATTCTCACGACGAACGTCTGGAGCAGCGAGCTGTCGAAACTCTTCGCCAACGCCCTGCTGGCCCAGCGCATCTCGTCGGTCAACAGCATCTCCGCCTTCTGCGAGCGGTCCGACGCGGACGTCGTGGAGGTCTCGCGGGCGGTC
>CAYTFM010000436.1:0-5582 GCA_964436735.1 uncultured Victivallales bacterium
ATCCCAACGGGCTTGTCCCGTTGGTGAATCAAATCAGTCGGCTACTTGTGCGGGCATCGAAATGTTCGACCCCCGCGGCCTTGCGCCGTGGGTGAGCGAGATCACGTGTGACAAGCTGCGGGCGAATCCCGTCTAATTTTAATCCAAAGAGAAGGAGACGTTTCGATGGACAAGAAAGCGCTTGTGTACAAAGGAAATCCGCCGGACATCACCTGTTGCGACCAGGCGTTGCGGATCCTGGCCAATGGTGAATGGGTCGTCGTGTTCATGACCGGCGGCAGCACGGAGCCCGCCCCTGAGAACTGGGTGGCGTTGTGCCGCTCCTCCGACCAGGGCGAGACCTGGGGGCCCGCCGAGACGGTGCTGCGCCGCGCCGACCGCGCCTGCACCCTCACCGAGGTGCTGGTCGAGGACGGCGAGATCATCGTCTTCGTCAACATCCACGCCGGGTTCTTCGACGAGTGGTGCAACTACACCATCCGCAGCCGCGACAACGGCCGCACCTGGAGCGAGCCCGTCTTGTTCGAGCCGCTGCCGCGCCGCGGCTTCGTGCGCAACATCTACAAAGCCACCTGGGGTGACTGGATCGCCCCGTATCAATACTACGAGCCCACCGGCGACCCGAACGCCTCGCCGCTCCGTGACGGATCGTTCGAGAAAGTGTTGATCGGCACGTTGGTCAGCCATGACCAGGGACGAAGCTGGACGGACTCCAACCGCGTGCGGAGCCGCTGCTGGGCCGAGGACAACGTCGTGGAGTTGCGGGACGGCCGCCTGGTGATGCTCAACCGCGCCGACGGCACCGGCTGCCTGTGGCGCAGCGAGTCCACCGACCGCGGCCGCACCTGGAGCGACCCCATCCGCACGGACATCCCCAATCCCGGCTCCAAGTTTCGTCTCTTCCGCCTGCGCGACGGCCGGATCGCCATGATCCACAATCCCAACGCCCAGACCAGTCACCCCAACTCCAAGCATTATGCGGCGTGCAACCGCAACCCGCTCGCCCTCTGGGTCTCAGACGACGATCTGCGCAGCTGGGGGTATCAGCGGGCGCTTGTCGACTTCCCCGGGCAGCTCGCCTATCCCGACGGCGTGGTGGACGCCGACGAGACGTACATCCATTTCGTCTTCGACTACAACCGCCACGATGTCATCTACTATGGCGCGAAGCTGCCGTGAAGGAGGTGACCAGGGGGGGGCAGGGTTTAGGGTTCAGGAAAAAACGGCCCCTGAGTGTCTGCCTCTACCCGAACCCCGAACCCTGTAACCTGGCAGCGGCGAACGCCGCTCTATAATAAGGAATACACAATGTCCACCGCTCCCATCAACACTTCTTTTCACGTGACTCCGGCTTTGCTCGACCGCGGATTGGAGACTCCGCTTCTGAACACTGCGCCGCTGCCGGAATACGGCTACGATCGCATCGACTATGGCATGACCATCGGCATCGAACGCACGCCCGGCGGACGCCTCTGGGCCTGCTGGGTCGGCGGCGGCGACAGCGAGAAGGGGTTCTTCCTGCTCGCCAGTAGCGACGACGACGGCGCGACGTGGAGCGATCCGCGGCTGGTGATCGATCCGCACGACGCTGGCCTGCCCTGCGCGCGGCGGACACTCGTCGGCGCGCTGTGGACCGATCCGCTCGGAAGACTGTGGCTGTTTTTCGACCAGTCGCTTGGTTACTTCGACGGCCGCGCCGGCGACTGGTTCACCCGCTGCGACAACCCTGACGCCGCCGTCCCACTCTGGTCGGAGCCGCAACGCCTCTGGCACGGATGCACGTTGAACAAGCCCACCATACTCGCCAACGGCGACTGGCTCCTGCCCATCTCCCTCTGGACCCGCGACCGCGTTGACGGACGTTTTCCCGGTTGTTTCCCTGAGCTTGACGAGTGCCGCATGGCCAATGTGTTCGTCTCAACGGATCAGGGACAAATCTGGTCGCGCCGCGGCGGTGTCGTCTTTCCCCGCTCAGACTTCGACGAGCATATGATTGTTCAGCGCGGGGACGGCAGCCTATGGATGCTGGCGCGCACCTGCGACGGCATCTGGGAAAGCGCCTCGGCCGACGCCGGCCGAACGTGGAGCCAGCCACTGCGTTCCGCAATCCACCACATTAACGCGCGCTTTCATATCCGACGCCTGCGCTCGGGACGCCTGCTGCTGGTCAAGCATGGAATCCGGATTGACGAGCGCACGGAGCATCGCACCCATCTCACGGCATTCCTGTCAGAGGATGACGGCGCAAGCTGGGTCGGCGGCCTTTCGCTGGATGAGCGGCGCGAGGTGTCGTACCCCGATGGCACCCAGGCTCCCGATGGCACGATCTACGTCTCCTACGACCGCAACCGCGCCACGGACGGCGAAATCCTGCTGGCGCGCTTCACCGAGGAGGATGTCGTGGCCGGCCACTGTCTCGGGCCGCGCTCCTGCCTGAAGATGCGGATCACCCACGCCCATCATCGTTGATCGCGTCGTCGAGGTTCTTCGTGCAGGCGAGTCCCTGCCGTTCCGCCTCAGTCGGGTCGCAGACCCAGTGCCCTGCGGCGACCTCGTCGACCTTGTCGGGCGTGAAACGTGTTTCGAGTCCAAAGGCTCCGCACGCGGCCGCCGACACCTGTGCGGCGGCGTGGACAAGCCAGAGCGGCGTCGGCAGCACGAGTGGTGGGTGAGACAAGCGGTGGGCTTTCCTCACTGCGAGGGCGAGCGCCTTGAGGGAGACAATGTCCCGATGGGCGGGATAGAGGGGGAAGGGGATGGGGTCTCCCTTGCGCCTCAGTAGAAGGGAGATGAAATCCGCCAAGTCGGAGACGGCGATAAAGCTGACGAATCGCTGAGCGGCCTTGCCCCCCGGCTGGAAAATAAGCGGCAGGGTGAGCAGCCGGGCGAGCGTCTTGAACGCCGCGTCGCCCGAACCGATCACCATGGGAGGACGGAGGATGGTGATTTCCCAAGAAGGGGGCACCGCCGCGCGCAACTCTTTCTCTCCCGCCAGCTTTGAATGCCCGTATGCGCTGATCGGCCCGGCATGCTCCTTCCGGTCGAGACTGGTGGCCGGCCCCGCCGCCGCGAGCGACGAGACGTGGATGAAGCGGAGCGGGGTGAAGCGTTCCGCCAGCGCCGAGGCGAGCCGTCTCGTCCCCTCGGCGTTCACTTCATGGAAGTTTCGTACGTCGACCGCATGCGTCAATCCCGCGCAATGAATGACGGCGTCGAGGTCTTCTGGCAATGACGGAACCCATGTTGACGATGAGGCGAGATCGCCGACCACCACGGTCTCGGAGGCGTTTTCCGCGGCGAGACCGCGGGCGCCGCGGGCGAGCGACCATACTGCGTGCCCCCGCCGCGCCAGCTCGCGCCGGACGTGCCGCCCAATGAATCCCGTCGCTCCCGTCACCAGCACCTTCACAAGGCGCGCTTGCCTACGCCGATCTGCATCAGATCTTTGCCGATAATCAGCTTTCCGACAAAGTTCTCCTTGGCTCGCCGCAGATGCGAAAGGGGGGTGTTGCCAGGCACGATATGGTTGAGAACCAGCGTCTTGACTTCGCAGCCACTTGCCACCGCCCCCACATCTTCAATAGTCGTGTGCGAGTTGAGCATGTGCGTATAGAGCGCATACCCCGGATCTCCCTCCTTTGGACGCCCAAACTTTTGATCGACCCAGGCCTTGTCAATGACCTCATGCACCAGGATGTCGGCATTTTTCGCCAGCGCCTGTAAGTTGCCATTCGTATTGCAGCCGGTATCGCCCGAGAACACCACCGATCCATCAGGCGTGTTGAAGCGGAACGCGAACGACGGGAACACCTGATGATGATCATTCAGCGTGGCCCAGACGCTGACACCGTTCTCGTCGTGGGGCTCGTCCACAGGGTATGGGTAGATCTGGAATGGGGCCGTCACCGGACAGGTGTTGTTGTCGACGCATGGTATGGTGAACGGCACCGGGATGTCGGTTCCGATATCCTTGACATCGACGAGTTGCGTGAAGTCCCGATAGCCGTCGTCAAGCGTGAGATCATTGAGGGCTTGGGCGTAGGCCTGCCAGATAATGTTCGTCATCTGTTTCGTGCCAGGCGTCTGGGTGAGTAACGCGGGATCAGCGCTGTCCGTGGAGACGATCGTCCCGGTGTAGGCGGTTTTGTTCTCCTCCAGCTGTCCTCTGCCGCATGGGCCGAGCACCTTCAGCGGGAGTATGCCTTTGGGGTCGTTAGAGATCCCGCCAAGACCAGCCCCCGCGCCAATCATCAGGAAGGCGGGATAGTCCGAGGTGTGGTCCATGTGGAGATGGGTGAAGAAGAGCGCCTTGACATTCTGGAGGAACGTAGTTGAGCCATTCTCAATGACGCCGCCATCGCTTGACTTCACGAAACTACCAGTGCAGAACGCTTCGGTGAGCCGGGAGGTGGCGCCTTGCCCCAGGTCGACGAGGTAGATGGCATCACCAACGACCAGGGCCGACGAGGAGCTGGCGCGGTCTGAGCGCGGCCACCACGACACGCCGCCCATCGTGCCAAGTAGCACAAGCCGTGTGTGGTAATTAATCGCGTTGAGACTGGTCATGGCGTCTGTGGGCGATGCGGTCTGAGCCCTTCCTTCGAGACCCGTCAAAAGCGGGGCGGCGGCAAGAGATGCTCCTACGCTTTTGAGAAATGTCCGCCTTGAGATACCCGATTCGGCTGCTTCTTTTATTCGAGACATGCAACCTCCCTACCGAATATTTCCTGGTTCATTGATCTTGTGTCGAATGGCACCAAATTATTTTATAACGTCAAAACTGGTAGTCAAAAGTTTGTTCATGTGCCGCCAACAACTTTAATAGTTACCTTTGTTCGGCTATAATAGCCCAAGTTCCTGGGCGACTTGGCGGAAGGGACGACCTTTACGATTTGTTTTGTCTGCCTTTGCTTTTCTCAATTCCATCAAGTCGTAGTTTGTGAGTTTCTTGATGTCACCGGTTAATCCGTTCTCCAAGTTTATAATTTTGGCGGTTATTCGTTTTGCCTCATCCTTGGGGATATGTCGCAAATCTTTGTCTGCTTTTTCTCTAATTTCAATTTCGTATTTCATGATTTCCTTATGCCGACGCCGCGCTCACCGGCAAAAACAGACGTACTCGGCTGTTTTGGTCCGGTGCAGCAGGCTTGTTGGAATTTTCATTATTTTTCCATTGCAGGTGATTTGTTAGAAGTGATTTCAAGTAAAGAACCCAGCAAAGCGCCTGAACCTTGACCATGTTGAACTTCTAGATAAACGGCATACCAAGAAGCTAACAATCTAATCGTTGAAATATTTCCTTTTCCAGTATAATAATTTTCAATATCAACTAATGCTTTTGTTTCTTTTTCGTTTAAATCCGGAACAGTTTTAAGACGCTCAATTTCATTTTTTGCGGCATCTATTCCTTTTGAGTGTTCAATCAACAGTATTTCGCCGTACCAGCCCAATATCCTTTGATTGAAATGATTATCAATTTTCACGCACAAGCTTTTTAGGAGTACCCAATCTTGCTGGGTAATTGAATTGGTTCTTCGCTGTTTTCAGTGGGTTAATAAAGCAGGAGGCGTTAGCTTCCCTGC
>CAYTFM010000437.1:0-5581 GCA_964436735.1 uncultured Victivallales bacterium
AAGGACGCCTTGGCGATTTTCGTGGGGCCAGTGACTGCCACCAAAAGCGTGGCTTTGGCGCCATCGACCTTCGCCGTGGGCTTGGCGAGGGTCGGCCACGCCGGGGCCATACCCAACACGGACTTGAACCATGAGAGCGGAATCGGCACGTTGCCCACATAGCCGTGATTCTCGTTGGGGAACATCAGCAGGCGCTTGTCCGTCGGGACTGCGCGGTAGGTCGCGAGCACGCCCGGCATCCAGAAGAAAATGTCGTCAGTGCCGGAAAGGATCAGTGTGCTCGCCTTGTACTTCCCGATGTTGTGCTTCGGATCAAGATAGGCGAGCCAGGCGTCCTGTTCCTCCTTGCAGCACATGACGAGTGGACCAAAGTAGCCTCCGAAATAGCCGGGCATGTCACGGATGAAGCCGCGGCCATACTTCACGGCTCCCGCTTTGAACGACGGTTCCACGCCGAGGATCAAAAGCGTCAGATGGGCCCCCGCCGACATTCCAGCGACACAAAGTTTGTCAGTGTCCACTTCAGGCTTGCTCTTCAACAGCATCACGGAGCGACGGGCGAACATCACGCCGTTGCGGATGCCGTCGACCTCCGGTCCGTACGACTTCCAACCATGCGGTGGGGCCTTGTCCTTCTCGGCTTCCGGCAGCGGGCGGGCGATATTCCCGGCGGCCTCGTGCTTGGAGGTTGGCACTCCCGCCTCGACGCGTTTCGCTCCGGGGCCCGCCCAATCCATGACAAAGCAGCAGAAGCCGTTCTTGGCGTACTCGATGCCCGCCTCGGGGCCGAGTTTCATCAATCCCGCGCCGTGGATCTCCAGAACGCCAGGATATTTCCCTTCCTTCTCGGGACGGCAGTAGAAGCCGTAGATCTTCGTCGGCTTGCCGTTGAACGGCGCCCCGGCGAAATACATCTCTGTCACCTTGACGCCGTTCTCGCTCTTCTCCGAGACGACTTCGATGTTCGGCGGCAGTTCCTCGAAACTGGGGACGTTGAAGAAGGTCGCCCGGTCGGGCGGCGGATCGGCGGCGAGGAGGGTGAAGCCGAGGGTGCAGACGACGGCCGCCGTGGTGGCGGCGCGGAGCGGGAGAAGGGTCATGGTGGCCTCCTTGTATTTGATACGTATCACCAATATAGCCGAACCGGAGCGGCGTGTCAAGAGGAGATGGGTGCCTTCAAGCGGTTAGGTGGGGCGCGGCACCTTCCGCATTCATTTTTGCGCGGGCAGGATGACACCGAGTTGATAGGCGTTGAGTTCACGCGTGGTGGTGGTTGGCATTTCCCGGGAAGGGGTGTCGCCGGCCGCGCCATTGGAACGCCACAGTTCGAACGTGGTGGGGACAGGCGTCTCAAGCTTTTGACCTTTCGCCGTCGGATTGAAAATCAGCCGAGCCAGCGGTGTTCCTTTGCGGGTCAATTCAACTTCGACCATCGGCGTCGACCGCGCAAGCCGCGCCTCCGTGGTTGCCCCGGCTGTCGTCGCGGCCGAAAGGCCGTAGCCGAATGACTCTCCGGCACGATGACTTCGCAGATCGCCGCCTGGCAGCGAGATCCATGCGGACTCTTTCGACGGTCCCATGCCTTCGGCCTTTCGTGGCTGTGCTGCGGCCTCCCAACGGGCGTTTTCCCCCCAGAGGTGGAATTGCAGCGCGCCGCTTGTAAGCACCTGTTGCTGGTCTTGTTCGATGATCGGCGCATGCCCCAATGACACATATCCTTTAGGCCGCTCCGGAGTTTTCGAATCCTGTTCGCAGGTGGCAAGAATCCAGCCGGCGAGTCCCTGCGCGTCGGCGAACCACAGGCAGGTGACGCGCCAGCCTGTGGGCGGTGGCGGCGTCGGGTTTCCGTAGAAGGGATGCCGCGGTTGGTACGTCCACGCTCCGGCGATCCACTCATCGCCCACGATGGCGGCGCGGGTGGTCGTGTCCTCCTGGGCGGCGACCAGCAGCGTGGTGGTGGCGTAGGCGTCTCCTGTGCCGTCGCGGAGGATCGGCAAGGCGGCGGTTTCCAAATAGCCGTCGAAGGCGAATGGTTTGTCCCCCTTCACCACCGTGCAACCAATGCCGGTGTCGTCGTATGCCTTGCAGGGCATGACCACCTGCCATGCCCCGCGCCTTAGTTGCGGGCCGCCGATGTTGGTGTCATAGCGGAGCGTGTCTGGCGCGAGCGGGGTTGTCCCGATCGACGGATCCCAGAAATACATGGGAATGTAGCTGGAGGAGAACGGCTGCCCTCCCCGCAGGCGAAACTCGGCGACGGCGCGGGCCAGAGGGTCACGGGAGAGTCCCGCCGCGATCTCGACACCGTGGATTGGGCCGCCCGTCCCCCAATGATGCTTCCACCAGGGTGACGAGGATGATTCCATCAGACCGTTGCCCAGAACGTCGAGCGAATAGTTCGACATGCGGATCAACTGCTCCCGTGCGACGGGATCCCGTGAAAACTGGTAGTATCTGCCAAGGAACGTGGCGTCGAAGCCGTAGTAGATCTGCGACGGTCCCGATTCACGCATATAGGTGAAGGCTCCATCGGACTGCTGGCAGGCTCCCGCCTTCAGGACAAGCGCGGCGGCCTTGACTGACCACGTGGGTTCTTTGTACAGAACAGATGCCAGCTGGAGGATCGCCGCGGATTGATGCAGCGTGTTGGGAGCCACGCACATCCACTCCTTGTCCTCGTCGTTGACGCGGACGTTCGCCTCGACGGATGGCCTGAGCTGCGCAAGCCACCGCGCGGCAGTTCCTTCCGGCAGATCAGGCAGCCGGCCGAGCAGCCTCACGCATTCAAGGGCCACGAGAATGTCCCAATAGGCGGAAGGTTTCTCGGCGAGGCGCGCCGTGAGCTTCTCCATTTCATCGAGAGCCTTTGTGCGCAGCGCGGCGTCGCCCTTCCGCGAGCTCTCCGGCGCGGCGCATCCCCACACCAGCCAGAACACGTCCGGATGGCTGAGCGCCCGTGTGACGTTGCGCTCCGCCAGGCGCACGTAGGGATTGTCGGCCGATTGGACCGCTTCGGGATCGCCACACCATGTCGAGCCATCGCGGAAAGGCGGTTCGGTGGCGCAGCCGCACAAGACGCAGGTGGCGAATCCGAGCGAACATGCGAAGGCGTTGCGGAGTGAAGCCATTGGTGCCCCCTATGATAAATTCGAATTTCGAATTCCGAAGTAATTCCGAAATCCGAATGAAAAAAACAAAACAGTTTCCTCTGCTTCGGACTTCGTGCTTCGAGTTTCGAGTTTCATTTTTCCGCCTGTATGCGCAGATCCCCCGGGTCGTTGATGAAGCAGGTGAACCAGTTCGCACAGCTGCCGGGATGGCACTTGACGAGCAGCGTGTTCCGTCCTTTGCGGAGACGGATTTTCGCGGAGGTCGGCTTCCACGTGTTGAACCATGCGCCGTCCTTCGCGGCCTCCGCGGGGTCGCGGGCGCTCGTGACGAGTTTTCCGTTGAGGTAGGCGTTGCCCCACCAGTCGCAGCCGATGCATAACTCGGTTTCATAGGCGGCCGGGGAGTCGATGACCGTCCGGGCCAGACAGATTCCGCTCGCCTTGATGCCGCAGCGGTTGGGGAAGTCGACGCCTTGGGCGGCGAACTTGCCGCGCCGCGCCTTTGTCCATGACCAGCCCACGCGCAGTGCTCCCGCGCCGGGGTATTCCTTGCCCGGCTTGAACTCCTTTTCCGCAGGGAGTCGGGTCGTCAGCGCGTCCCTCACGACGGAGAGCGGCGAGTGGACGCTGAAGGAGGTCGGGAAGGGGCCGATCGTGTGCCACAGTTCGGAGGGAAGGGGGCGCCACACTGGTTCGAGATGCACGTTGTAGACGCCGAACGGCACGGCGTCATTGACTTCGACACTGATACGGCGGCGCCCTTTGCTTAGCGCGGTTTTGGGCAGAAGGATGGCGTCGGGATATCCGCTGTAGCGAAGATGTTGTGTGGTGCCGGCTTTCGTCTCGTCGATGAGAACCTGCGCTGAAATGGAACGGGCTGCGATGACGCCGATCAAGAGGTTGTAGCGTCCGTCGGCGGGGACGTCGAGCGGGAACGAGAGCGAGCCCCCTTTCCGCTGCGCGGCTACCTGCCAGCCGTTCCAGTTTGGGCACCATGTGGCGCCGTCCTCGAGTTGTATGGCCGCTTGATTGTCAGGCGAAGACGCGTGCAGCGCGGCGGCGGGTATGACGGGAGCGTGGTCGGGGTCGTGTCGTCCGGTCGGTGGTGCGAGTATCGGCGCGTCGCTCGGAAGCTCCTGCGCGGGAGTTTCGCCTCCGACGATCAACGCCGGGCGCATGAGTTTCGCATGCGGCCCCACGTCGATGCGGAGAACCATCGGTCCTCGCATGTCGGACGTGGGTGAGGCGGGCCGTTTCCGAGCCAGCAGCACGCCAGTTTCGATGCTCTCAAGCGCGACACGTTTCCCGCCAAGAAGTTTCGCCGTGATCCCCGTTCCCGCAAATCCCGCAAGCGCCGCGTCGCCCCCCTTCCAGTCGAACAGATGGACGTAGGCGCGGTCGTCGTGAAGTGTCACCGGGCCGGCCACGTGCGCCGCCTCGCTGAAGTCGGTTCGCTCGCTGCCGCGGACCGATTCGCCGTTGAGAGCCATCCAGTCGCCGATGGCCTTGAGGCGTTTGACGCACTCGGACTGCACGGAGCCGTCGGCCTTGGGGCCGATGTTGAGCAGCAGATTACCGCCGTTGCTGGCGCAGTGGACGAGATGGCGCGTGACCTCCCTCACGCTTTTGAAGTCCTTGTCATCCTTGACGTATCCCCAACTGCGGTTGAGCGTCATGCAGGCCTCCCAGCGGCGGCCGCGCGGCGGCGACGCCACCTCCTGCTCCGGAGTGGCGAAGTCTTCGGGCAGGGCGGAACGGTTGTTGATGAGGATGTCAGGCTGGAGACGACGCACCATCGCGTTCATCTCCCGCGTCCGCCAGAGTTTCCGCAGAATAAGCTCGTCGCCTAATCCAGGCGCGACGCAACCGTCATACCATAGCAGATCAACCCGGCCGTAGTTCGTCATCAGCTCGCGGAGCTGCTCGTGCGTTTGGTCGACCATCGCCTCCCACCCCTCGGGATCTTGCAGATGGCCCGTAAGGCAGGCCGGATATTGCCAGCTCATGATGGAGTAATAGAAGCCGACTCGGATTTTATGGCGACGGCACGCCTTGACGAACTCCCTGACGAAGTCCCGTCCCGCGGCGGTTTTCACGGAAGTGAAATCGCTCGCCGCGCTATCGAAGAGCGCGAAACCGTCATGATGTCGCGTCGTAAGCACGACGTACCCCGCCCCGGCGCGTTTAGCCAACGCGACCCAACGGTCGACACATCCCGGCTCCGGATTGAACTCATCGGCCAGTTTGTTGTAGGTGGCAGGGGGGATCTGTTTGCGGTGCATATGCCACTCGCCCAGGGCGGGGATCGCGTACAGGCCCCAGTGAATGAAAAGTCCAAACCGCTCCTGCTCGAACCATGCGCCTCTTCGGACGGCATGACCATCTTTCATCATATTCATATCGGTTTCAGTTCCTTAAAGTTGATACCTATCACCAATAATAGCCGAGAAGTCCGTCGTTCTCAACGTGCC
>CAYTFM010000438.1:0-544 GCA_964436735.1 uncultured Victivallales bacterium
TGTCCATGACAATCAGGTCCGGCATAAACCCGGACAGAGTCTCTACAGCCTTCATGGGATCCGTAACTCTTTGCGTCTTCATGCCTGCCTGCTGCAAGATAAGCGAATTCTGTTCAGCCGCTTCCGGCTCATCATCTACAACGAGAATGCGGTAAGGCTCTGTCTCGCGTCTCTTGGTCAGGCCATCAAGTCTCGCAATCAGTGTTCTGATATCAAGGGGCTTGGTGAAAAAAGCATCTGCTCCGACGCGCACGGCTTCAAGACGGGCTGACATGTCATCGCTGGCGGTAATGAATACTACGGGCGTCTGAACATCTGCAGACTTCCTGATATCGGCGATTGTTTCAATGCCGGCAAGGCGGCCTTCCGGAAACATGACATCCATGACAATCGCCAGAGGCCCGGTTTCTTTCAGGGCTTCCTTCATTGCAGCCGGCTGAGAAAAGCTGCGGACCTCATAGCCGTAGTATCCGAGTTGCGGGGATAGCTCACGCTCCAGAAATGGATCGTCGAGGGCCGAATCGGACGCGACGACGAGATCAGC
>CAYTFM010000438.1:572-2436 GCA_964436735.1 uncultured Victivallales bacterium
GGAAGATAAGGGTTTTCCCCTTATCCTCATCAGAACGAATGGATGCGGCCGTGCCTATTTGCGGCGTGACCATGGTCTTTATCTGATCTTCAGCAGCCTGTCTCAACAGGTCTACGTGTGCGCTTATTTGTATACACTCGTCCAGCGCCGGCGATCTTCCGGCTTCCATAATTTGACCCAGAAGCACATTCAGTTGCCTGGCGTTGTTGCCAAGCGAGACAAACCCGAAGGTGCCTGAAGATCCGGCCAACGAATGTATTTCCGCATGGAAGCCCTTAAACGTCTCCTCATCCCATTTGTCCTGCTTGAGCAGGTCCTTCCACGCCGTTTCAATCTGTCGGATCTTTCCAGGCAGGTGTTCCGCATAGGCCTTGCGGAGGGCGTCCAATTGCTTCTTGAATTTGAAGTAATCATCATCCGCCCGTTTCAGGCATTTGTTGATTGTCGTGATAACCCTCTCCGCCGTCAGCGGCTTGACAATAAAATCGCTGGCGCCTTTTGAAATCGCCTGCTTGACCTTTTCCATTGTCGAAAAGGCGCTTATCATGATTGCCACCGCGTGCGGATGTTTGGACTTTATTTCTTCAAGGGTGCGGATGCCGTCCATCTTGGGCATCGCAATATCAAGACAAACGATATCCGGCCGGAAGTTTTCATACAGCGCTACCGCCTGTGCCCCGTCTGCCGCCTCACCTACAACGTCAAAACCGTTGTCGCCCAGCATCTTCGCCAGAAATTGCCTTATCAGAGGCTGGTCGTCGGCAATCAAGACTTTCGGTTTAGCTGCAGTCTCAGGCATGATATCCTCTCCATATCTCCTTTACCTTGTCCGAAAGGGTCATGGGGTCAAAGGGTTTCGGGATAACGTTGATAGCTCCAAGCTCCATATAGCGGGCTTTTTCGTGAGTCTGTATGGAGGCAGTCAGAAAAACAACCGGAATGGCGGCTGCCTCCGGAATCTCCCGCAGGGCCCTGAACGTGGCAATGCCGTCCATGCCCGGCATCATCACATCGAGCAGAATCAAATCGGGCATAAAAGCAGACACCCTCTTAACGGCTTCGCTGCCTGAACTGCAATCCTCGACAGTAAAGCCTCCTACTGCCTCCAGGGCGAGCTTTGCCACGGATCGGATATCGTCTTCATCGTCCACAAAAAGAATTCGGGTCAATGGCGGCATCGTCATTTCATTCCTCCTTCTCCGCTTCATCCAAGTCAAACCAAAAGGTGGTTGCCTCGTTTGGTACGGATTCAAAACCGATCCTGCCTCCGTGTTTCTCAACGATCGCCTTGGTAATGCTCAGGCCGAGTCCTGATCCTCCTTTCTGACGGGCTATGGATGCGTCTGCCTGGGAGAATTTTTGAAAGACGCCGCTGCGGAACTTCGCGGGGATTCCCGGCCCATGGTCGGTAACCGCAATGTGCATTTTGCCGCCGCTTCGTGATGCGGAGACCGTCACCGTGTCGTCAGGCGGTGAGAACTTGACAGCATTGGAAATGAGGTTCGTGAGGACCTGGATAAACCGGTTGCTGTCTGCATGCACCTTTGCCTCTTGCAGGGCGCTTGCCAGATCAATCTTCACCCTGTACTGCAAAGCATAGTCTCTGTTTACCTCTATTGCCTGCTCAAGAAGGGGAATGAGTTCAACAGGCTTCATATCGAATTCCATCCGGCCCGACTCGATCTTTTGAATGTCAAGTATGTCGTTCACCAGGTTCACCAGCCGTTTGCTGTTTTTGTGAGCGACTTCGATCATCTCCTTTGTTTTTGGAGTCAACTCGCCGGTCACCCCGCCCGCTATCAGCCCGAGGGCGCCGATGACCGAGGTGAGCGGAGTCCTGAGTTCGTGACTTACTGTTGAGATA
>CAYTFM010000438.1:2446-3484 GCA_964436735.1 uncultured Victivallales bacterium
TTTTCTCTTTCGGTGATGTCCCTTACGATGCAGAGGGACATGCGCTTGTCGAGCAACTGCAGCTCTTTTTGAGCAAACTCCGCCGGAAAGGTGGATCCGTCTTTTCTTTTCATTAGTGTTCTATTTCCGGCATCGGCAATCACCTCATCTCCCTCCTGCCGGCAACCGGCCATGGGGTTTGCTGCTCGTTCGAGGAAGTGTTCGAGGCCGAGTATGCCGATATGTTTGCCAATGATCTCATCTGTCTTCCAGCCGAGGATATGCTCCGCAGCAAGGTTGCACGAGGCAATGGTAAAGGATTCGTCTACCGTGAAGATGCCTTCAAACACATTGTCAAGGATTGTCCTGATCTGGGTCTCCTTTTGTGTAAGCGCACGGCCTGATTCTTCCAGTTGCGCATTGGAGGTCTCCAAGAAACGGGTGTGCTCCGCGAGTTTACTGAGCGCACCCTCCAGGGCTTCTTCCACGCGGGCGCGTTTGTTGATTTCAGCCTCCTGCGCCAGTTGCGCCTCTCTCAATTTCGAGCGCATTTCCTCGAAGGCCGAGGCGAGCTCGCCAATCTCGTCCACTCTCCCGGCCCGCACCGGGGTGTCGAGGTCGCCCTGCCCAAGCTGGACGGCGGCCTCCCGCAGCTTGCCGATCGGGGTGACGATGGAGCGCGCCGTGAGCCAGCCCGTCCCCAGCGCCAGTCCCACGCTGAAGAAGGTGACGAGAGCGAACACGATCGCCTCGGTCAAGGCTTGCGCCTGTTCCTTTCTGTACTCCTGTTCGTATTCGAGGATGACCGCGCCGACGATCAGGCCCAGGTCCGTCCGGATGGGGACCACGACCTGGTGAATACCCGCCGGATAGTCGGCGGAGCGCTCGACAAAAGCGCGCGGCCCTCCATCCCCCAAGGTCCGGCTCACCTCGCCGCCGGGATCGTGGTCGAAAAGCGTCCCCACGTTCTTGGGGACGGCATCCGCGAAGATGTTCTTCCGGTGGTCAACCACGACAAAGTCCCGCCTGTCCAGCCAATACATCCGGCTCGTGAGTCTC
>CAYTFM010000438.1:3494-5527 GCA_964436735.1 uncultured Victivallales bacterium
ACCGGTGGCAATATCCAGCTCACGCAGGCTCGTGGCCAAGGTGATGGCGACCTGCTCCGCTGCTGAGCGCGCTCCTGGCTCAGCCTCCCGATAATGCTGATACGCAGAAAGCCCGCCCACCACGCCAATGAGCAGAGCCACCGCCGCGAAGCCACCCATCAGCCGCAGCGCAATGCCGAACCTCCGCCGGGGGCGGGCGGCTTCCGCCGGCACCGCCCGCGCCGCCTCGCGTCGCGCCAACGCGTGCGCCAGCGCGCGCTCCACGGCAGGGACGAGGTGCTCCAGCCGGTCTTTGGGAACGTAGTCGTGTGCGCCGCTCTTGACCAACTGGACGGCGACCTCGGCGGGCACCATGCCGGAGACGAGGATGAAGGGAAGGTCGAGGCCGCTCTCTTTGAGCGTCTCGAAGGCCTTGGGAGCACTGAAGCGAGGGAGGACGTAGTCGGCGATGATGATGTCCCAGCCCCCGGCCCCAGGTCCTTCGCCGTCGCCGAGTTCATCGGAGGTGGCGGGGACCAGGGCGGCACGCATTTGCTCTTCGGTTTCGACGCGCGTGAGCGTCACTTCATAGCCGCCCTTTTCCAGGGCGTACCGTATCAAAAGCGTATCGTCTTCGGTGTCTTCGACAAGCAGGACGCGTAAGGGGGGTTTGCCTGGGGATTGCGGACGGTTTGTCCCCCGCTCAGCGGGTGAAGGTGAGGGATTGTCCATATTGCTCGTTGCTCCGTAAGGTTTGCCGGAGGAACGCGACGAACGAGCGCATCACCTGCGTCGGGCGCCGTGGCGGCGCCTCAGTACTCCTGACCAGCTCCGAAAGGCGACCGCCGCCGGGTGCATGTGATGGTTGTCTTCCTAGAAGGAGCCGTAACAAACCCCCAGGGCAGTGGCAGACTCCGCGAGGCAACGGTCCGTGGTCCACAAGGAAACATCTGAAAGAACCGCAGAGCCTAGCAGATGAACATCCACGTATCCCAAACCCTTGCCCATCAACTGCTTACTATCGATGAAAGCTAGTATCTCCTCATGATCCACGACTTCTGCCGATGGAAGCGCCCGCAACAAGGATAGGATTTCCATGCGATTCTTCAAATTCCCACATGCCAGTTCGCCAATCACATAGGGGTGAGAGCACACAACCCCTTCTTCGAGCAAGGTAGTCAGACGGACATCACCCTCGCGCAGGTGAGAGACCCAAATGGAGGTGTCGACCAAGACCATCTCAACCGTCCCCGGTTCTTCGACGTCTGGGCATTGCCAACCCCTTCTCTGTCCCACCAAGCCTGGCAAGCCTCCTGCCGCTTTCGCGTGCAATCAACGCCTCCAACCCCAACCTGACCAGCGAAGTCTTTTCCTTGACGCCGGTCAGTCTCGAGGCTTTCTCGATCAAATCGTCCTCAATGATCAACGTAGTCCTCATGACGGGTTCTCCTTGGCCTATGCCAATCTATATGCATCAATATGCATAGATAGTATGCCATTGTCAAGTGTGAAGATAACGTTGCGCATGACCTCAGCGGCAGCCGAGGTGACCCCTCCTAATATCATAATCCACACGGCAGCCCCGCGGGCCACCCGCTGCAACGAGCAGTTGGAATGCGTCACGACTCCCAATCTTCGATCTTCAGTCCGATGACGCGTGAGAACTCGCGCCGTCCTTTGTGGGGATGCCCATCCCCGCCGCGAGCGGCGACCGGTCGGTTTGGCTCTGCTCATGCACAAGCAACCTCGATGCCATCTGGTCCCGGCCGATGCAGTTTCCAGTTCTCGGCTAAAGGGAACCTTGAAATCCGGCGATTCTATACTAGACGGGAAAGACAACACGCATTCTCTTCTTTTTGCGTGACCGGGGATCCTTACACAACATACGCCTGCTGCGCGGGTCGGGTTGGCATGTGGGGGGTGTCTATGGCAATTGCGGTGCATGAAAACACTCTGGCTGTCGTTGCGAAGGCCATCGAGTCTTTCGGGGAGATCGGCACCCTGCCGGAGACAACGACCCGAATCATCGAGGTGGTCGAAGACCCTCGGGGCAC
>CAYTFM010000439.1:0-5499 GCA_964436735.1 uncultured Victivallales bacterium
CATTAGAACGACTCCGGGATTGTCACCCAACCGCGTGCGCCTCTCTGCGACAATCACCTTCTTAAACAACAGACCGCCATAGTAGTGGTAAGTCATAAAGCCATTCCAGTATGTGGCGCCAACGGTAGGATGCGTGTAGCGCGCTTTGGCCGTTGGGCAGAACAGTGTGCTGACGCTTGAGAGGTGCCCCTGCCTTAGCGTCTCGCCGAAGGCTGCGAAATCTTTCTCGCTGGTCGAGTAGTACGGATCCCTGTATATATTGGGGTTTCCCGTGAACATCTCTTCAGTGTAGGGATCCTGGTCGTCATGATAGCAGTTGGTGGACGGCAGGAACCCGTTATAATCCATTCCGTAGGAATACAGAGCTCCCCCGTTCTGCTTGAGATTGTTGAGGCAAAGGGTGGATTGGGCGTGCTCACGGGCTTTGCCTAACACCGGAAGCAGCAAACAGGCGAGTATCGCTATGATCGCTATCACAATGAGTAGTTCTATTAGTGAGAAGTACCCCCTTCGCCTTTGGCGAAGTGTCGGCTTTTCCCCATAGATCAAAGCGGGCGTACGGTTTTCCCATACCCAGCTTCCCCGCCGTATGCTGTCTTCGTCATAAAGCATGCACTCGCCTCCGCATAACGTTAGCTTGGCTCCCTGCCCGAAATGTCGCGTCATTATTGCGTCTTCCTCATAAATAGAAGCTTCCCACGGGGGTGTCGATGCGCCATTGGCATGATATCTCAATATACCTCATAACAAAGTCGTTGAATCCCGGATCCCGTTTCGGCAAGAATAACAGCGCTTAGGCAGGATCAATGGAGAGCGATCCGATCCACTTGCGGCTCCAGTTGACGGCTTCGATGTCCATGCCGACGAGCGGGCTTCCCAGCATGATGATGTCGGAGGCAAGCCCGGCGCGCCACGTGTCAAGGGCGAAACCGCATTGGAACTCCATATCGGCAATGCTGATCGGCTTGCTGTCGCCAAAGTCCCAGAGGTAACAGCCGAGGGCGATTTTCTTGTCGGGAGCTATGTTCTTAAGCCGCTCGAACCTGTTCGACAGCAGGGGCAACTCCCTGGCCTTCCATGTCCAAAAACTGACGACATCGCAAATCTTGAGGAATTCCTTCAACAACGGCGTGTCGAGCTGGTGTCCATAGAGCACCACCCACAACTCAAGCCCGGCGGCATGCAGCGCATCGGCATAACTCTTGACTCTATCGAGGTTACCGTTTCGCCCTTGCTCGAAGAAATCGTCCATGATGCCGGCACGCAAATTAGGCAGTTGCTTTCTCAGGGCAATGACGTGCGCCAGATCGCTCGATTCATTGTTCCGCTTGCTGCCGCCGTCGCCGATGATCGACCACACCACTTTGTCCGTGCGGGAGAATTGAACGGCGTAGTCGCCAAATGGCGGCTTGGGCTCGTCGCAGAACACGACCATGACGGCGTTCTTGATCCCCATATATGACAACGCCACGACCGGTGAGAGGACCGACTCTCCAGGCAGATTCCAACGACCGTTGTAGCAACCGGTCGGATGGCACCAGAGCCAGATCGAGTCATGAATATCGTCGCGTTCCACAAAGCGTTTCCCGTTTAGTTCAGGCATCAGGCATTCCTCCAATAATATTATCGCGCATTTTCTACCTTCTATCCGCTACAACTCGGCTGACGGATCCCTCACGCTTTGAGCGATGAAGCTCGACCGCGTCAACGCCTCGGCGTATTTGACGCCGATGCGGCTGCCGTAAAAGCGGGCGCGGGCCTCCAGCTTGTCGAATTCGCTGCCGAGATGCTCCTGCCCGGTTTTGAATTCAGCCCAGGCGTCGAGCTTGAACGTGAATGTGTCGGAGACATCGACGATGTGGGTGGGCTCCGGCATGACCTGAAGGACTTCGAAGTGGTACAGCGCCCTCGCCTGCCACGGCTCGCCTAGATCCGCGCTGCAACGCCAGCCGGCCTGGAGCCAGGAGTCGCACGACAGTCTCGCCATGGCCCGGTGCTGGAAGTATTCCAGCCAGTAATGACCGAAAATGACATCTGGTTTGACGCGGCGGATCGCCTCGATGCAGAGCCGATAGCTCTCTTTGCTTTCATTCACGGCGAAGTCCGACCAGTTGTGGCAGACGAAGTCCTTCACCCCAAGGATCTCATGGGATTTGATCGCCTCGTGGTAAAACCTCTCCACGTTGGACGTCCGGTCCTCGACGCGGGCGAAGCCCTCGTCGCCGCAGCCAAAACAGACCACCGACACCTTGTGGCCGGCGTTGGTGTATCTCTTAATGATCCCCCCAATCGCCAGGACCGAATCGTCCAGATGGCCGCCGAGAACCAGCACATTGCCTTTAACACTCATAAAAACCAGCTCCCGTGTAATAGGCCATGTTGTTCTGCGCGGTGTCCAGGCGCCCGAACTGGGCGACCAGATTCTTGTCCGACCTGACCCGCAACGAATACTGCGTCAACGCCGGGATCTCCAGTCCGCCAATATCGGAGGGATGATCCAGTCTCAGCGTCTTGACGCGCTCGGCTCCGACTGTCACAGCGATATCTTTCACCGGTTCCCGATTGTCGAAGTAGACGTCGATAGCGACATTGGCGGGTGCGTCGCCTGTGTTAAGCAGCATCAACGCCTCGTGCGCCTCCATGCGGCCTACGGCGGACTTCTCAGGCAGGTAACCATCAGGGAAATACCACGTTTTCGCTCCTCCATTCATCATTGGATTCCTTTCGCCACGAGTTCTCTGATTGAGGGAGTCAGTGACTCCGGTCCCGCCGCTGTGATGACAAACCCTTCCTCGATGCGGTTGGAGCCGTCCGGGTGGCCAAAAAGGCTGATATCCGAGTTCACGCACATGCCCGTGCGCAAGGAATACGCCGCGTTGGCGTCAGGATATGGGGATTCCGCCTCCGCCAAGCCGATGCCGTGCATTGGGGGGTAGACATCGTACGCGGAGAGGCCATGCCGTGCGAACACCGTCTTCACCGCTTTCACCATGTCTCCCGAGCGCGCGCCGTCTCGCAGGAATTTCTGCTGCGCGTTGGCCGCCTCGAACAACGCAGCCAGAAACTTTTTCTGCCCGTCGCGGGCGGTGCCGGCGACAAAAGGATATTCGACAGTTGCCACATAGCCCTCGTATTGCGCCGCCAGGGCGGCCATCACCATATCACCGTCTTCAATGATCTTCTCCGTCGGGCGGCCGATAATGGTTCCTGCCCGCGCGCCGCTGCCGAACACGGTGAAGGCTATGGCCTCGGCTCCCGCCATGCGTGCGGCGCCTTCAGCCGCCCCGGCCGCTTGAAGTTCCGTGTTGCCAGGGATGGCGTGTTCCATGAGTTTGGCATATCCGACACAGGCAAGTTCGCCGGCTTTCCGAAGACATCTGATCTCGGCTGGCGTTTTGACGAGCCGAAGTTCGGTCAAGATGCCTCCGGCGTCGATCAGCTCCATGCCGGGGATGGACTCCGAGATCCTCTGCAAGATATGTCGTGGCATGTCCATCATTCCCGCCATGCCCAACCGCTTGCCGTCCTTCAGAACCTCCCCGAAGACCTTTTTAAAGCTGGTGAACAAGGCCGTTGGGTAGTCTATCTCCTCTGGCACCGAGACGCAGGCGAAGTCCTTGACATTGCGGATGTCATCCCAAACGCACATCTCACGAGCGTAAAGTTCCCCCTCCGGCGCGCCGAGGAAGATCGGTTGACCGTCCAGGGGAATAACGCACAAACCGCGTTCGAAGATAGGCCAGAAACCAGAAACGTAGCGCAAGTTCTCCTTGCGATACTCGTCGCCGTAGACTGCCACAGCGTCGATCTTGCCTTTGCGCATACGATCCTGGATCATGGCGATTCGGTGTGTGAACTCGTTCTTTGAAATCAACATGGCGTCACCTCGATTGTTTTTCGGAACCGGTCTGGTATCCGCTCCTTTGATGTGATTATACCCCGATCACCGCGTTGACGCTGCGCATAAATTGCCGTATAGTGCGCATATAATGACATATTGGGGAATCAACGCATGGATATGGAGAGAATAACCAAACGGGTGTTCTCCGAGCTTGGCCGAGAAAAGCTGCTCGTGGAGTATCACAACATAATCCACAAGCTGGTGGGAGTTGTCATCGACTACATCAATGCGGCGGGTGAGTCCCTCAAGCTCTCGCGGATGGGGCATTTCAACAGCTATTGCCTCATGCTGCGCGCCACGGCGTCAGGATCCGCGGCCTGCCAGGAATGCGACCAGAGGAACGCCCGCTCAGGATCGCTGAAGCGCTCGGAACTGCTGTATAAATGCCACGCCGGATTGCGGGAAGTTGTGGTTCCCCTGTATGACAAATCCGGAACGTATATCGGTTGCTTGACGACGGGGCAGTTCTTGTCCGAGCAAGACGAACGGGCAAGCCGAGGGGCGATCGCCAAGCTGGCTACGACACACAAGATCGACCACAAGGCGCTCTGGGACTCATACAATCAAACCAAAGTGCTTACATCGCTTCAGATCGAGGGATTGATCGAGTTTCTCAAAATCGTCGGGGGATTCATTGTCGAAACTCATCACAAATTGATGTTCATGGAGGCCATCGACGGAACCGACAAGATCGAGCAGGTCAAGCGGCACGTCGAGAAGAGTCACATGAGGAAGCTCACCGTCGCGGACACCGCCAGGAAATTCTGTATGAGTCCCGGTCACTTCTGCCGTTTCTTCAAACGGCATGAGAAAATCAGCTTTGTCAGCTACCTCAACATCTACCGGGTCGAACGTGCTGCGGAAATGTTGGGGATGACGGCGAGAAGCGTCGCCGAAATCGCGTTCCTGACCGGATTCGGAAGCGTCTCGCAATTCAACCGGATTTTTAAAAGCGTCAAGGCCTGCTCCCCTGGCGGCTTCAGGCGGGAGCGCATGCAAAAGCGCGGGAGTTAGGCGGCAAAAGGCAGTCCCTCCGTTGTGGGCTTGATCTGGGATCCGGGATGCCATGACTTGAATGTGTCAGTCAGGTCGTTGTTGCGGACGCGCGTCCGCACCTGGAGAAGCTGATGGACGCTCTTCGGCGTCCACCACGTTGCCGTGCCAGAGCTTCCATATGGCTCCCTTGATCAAATCGAGAGCCTCACCGCCGATCTCTTGTCGTCTCTCCCGGATCCCCGCAACGCAGTTCCTATGCACGGTGAAGCGCATGCTGATGTGGAACCAGTCGTTCGAACTTGTGCTCCGGCGGCAGTTCGTCGAACGGGATGTGCTTTCGAGTTGCCCGCCTTGCCGAACGGGCGTCGTCAAGCTTAACCCCCATGTTGGCTATGCAATCGATGATCGTCGACCTACTTTCCATCCACGCCTTAAGCCTGCCAGGCTCCATGTCCTCGTTCCGCAGCGTCAGATCGGCCAGCCTCCCCTTCTCAGCGTTGATTTTTCCTCGTAGCGATCTGCACTCTCCGTCGAGCCTTCTCCACTCTGGATTGACCACCGGGACGCAACATGGAAAAACCTCGGTATGATCGTCGGCCAGC
>CAYTFM010000440.1:0-3281 GCA_964436735.1 uncultured Victivallales bacterium
TGTTTTCATGTATCCGTCAAGATAAGCGGCAGTGCTCAAACCATCGTTCAACACAGCCGTCTTTTCCGCTTGCACATCATACAATCTTTTCGTTAACGTTCCTGGGTTCGACCAGCTAGTTCCCAGACCAACACCCGAGCCGACGCGGATACTCTGGGCGCTGCTCATTATCGCAGTTCCGCACAAGGTCGAACCGAATCGATAGAGATAAGCCTTATTCCAGCCGACACCCTGCATCTTCTTTAAGAACTCATCTGACCGCGCCATGGCCGAGGGACACTGATACACATCGTCGTTTGTCAGATATCCCAAGTCGATCAGTATGCCTTTCGTCGTTGCGTTCCCCACGAATGAGACGGTTACTCCGACGCCACCTTCCGCGGCATTAGCAGGTGCACCGGGACAGTATCCATTATGATCAATGGCAAACATATTAATCGCAAGGCCTATTTGTTTCTGATTGTTGAGGCATCGGCTGGCAAGCGCATTCTCCCTTGCATTCTTCAAGGCTGGCAAAAGCAGACTCGCCAGAATCGCGATTATCGCAATGACGACGAGCAATTCGATCAGGGTAAACCGTATGAGCCTCGAACACGTATGGCAGACCATATAGCCATCTCCTTATGATGATGCCCCTATCACAAGCTTCGCCTTCACCGTTGCGCCGACCGGATGCCTCCCCGGACACAATCCACTCCATTCCCTGGTCATGTAGTCTATAATTAGCCTTGCGTAGTCATCCGGGTCGACAAGAAGTTTTGTCAGGGCTATGCTGCTGGTGTGTTCGGCCCCCTTGTTCTCGTGACAGACGAGGGAAATATCCTTTGAAAGCCTCACGCCGCGTTCAAGCAGGGCGATGAGAACGCCATGCACAAGGACATCGTGGTTGACGAGTACCCCATCGACTCCTCCCTTGGCAAGGATAGTTTTCATCACGTCATAACCGGCATTGTGTGTATCTTCGCAATAAACCAGCACATCATCCATCGGCGGAGGTACGACACCGGTCGCCTTGAACGCCGCCTTAATACCTTTTATTTCGTGGTCATAATTTTTTATGTTCGGCGAATACATCAGAAAAAACTTGATCCTTCGCCTCCCTTTGGATAGAAGATGCTCGACGCCACGTCTTGCCATCTCCTGTAAATCCAATTGAGGACTATCGATTACCGGACAGATGTTTGTTCCACTCAACCATGCGCTCTGCTGAATAGAACTGCTGAGAGGAATCAGGCATTTTATAATCCCGTTGCGCACATCCGTCTCAACAGCTCTTATCCCCTGGTAAGGATTGTCAAGATCATAGTCGAAGTACGGGTGCAATGTCATGTCCTCCTTGACGGCGCGGCAAAGGAGCGAGTTCAACAGCAACCTGAAGAAAGGGGTCTTGGTGACAAGCGGGTTACCCCCCAAGAGAACTCCAACAACCTTTCCCTTGACAGAAGAGCTCACAAAGCTACCTCTTCGAGGAGATCTTCTGACAAGTCCTTTCGCGACGACCCTCGAGAGACTTCTTTGAATTGTCATGGTCGTCACATCGTATTCGTTGGCAAGCTCCTCGGTAGTTTTGAGTCTCTCATTCGGTTTCAAAAGACCGGAATGAATCAGCGTCTCCAAGTGGTCCGCGATTTGGAGATAACCCCACTTCTGTTGTTTTTCTGTCTTCAACATAAAACCAATATATGATAGTAATTATATACCTATTGTATCATTATAGTATAATAATGTCAAGTGTCCGGCGGAACAATAAAGGGATTCTCAGATAGTGACACCTTCCATTAAAATAGGCGGCCGTACGGCCCGCGGCTGCAACCACTCGCTCACGCTCGTGGCTCTGTTCAAACACCGTGAACCGAGCCCCGACAGTCATGGAGGGGTTGCGACGGATAAACAGGATGGGACAGGATCAAAGTTCCATGAGCACAACCACACAATCCTGTGCATCCTGTGATCCTGTCCAACCATCCCGGCTTCCGCTTTTTTCATTGTAGGCGGCGCAGGACATCGGCGGCGACCTCGGTGGTTGTCGCGCGGCCCCCCATGTCGGGCGTGCGGACCTTGCCTTCGACCACGCAGTCATAAACGGCTTTTTCCAGCCGCGCTGACGCGGACTCCTCGCCGAGGAAGTCAAGCATCATCGCCGCGCTGCGGATCGCCGCCAACGGATTCGCGATCCCTTTCCCGGCGATATCCGGCGCCGAGCCATGCACGGGCTCGAAAAGCGAGGGAAACGTGCGCTCGGGGTTGAGATTCGCGCTCGGCGACAGACCGATGCTGCCGGAGATCGCCCCCGTGATGTCGCTGACGATGTCGCCGAACATGTTGGAGCAGACGATCACGTCGAAGTTCTGGGGCTTTTGCACGAGCGCCATGCACATCGCGTCGATGTGGCATTTGTCGGTCTGCACACTCGGGTAATCGGACCGAACCACTTCCAGCACCTCATCCCAGAACAGCATGCCAATCTTCAGCGCGTTGGACTTCGTGACCATGGTCAGTTTTTTGCGGGGACGTTTGAGGGCGCGCTCGAAGGCGAAACGCAGGATACGTTCGACGCCCTTGCGCGTGTGGATGGCGGTCTGCAGGGCGATTCCGTCCAGCGTCTCGCGCTTGAAGAAGCCGCCAGCCGAGATGTACTCCCCTTCGGAATTCTCACGGATGACCACCATGTCGATGTCTTCCGGCGTGCGGTCGGCCAACGGGGTTTTCACGCCGGGAAGCAGTTGCGCCGGGCGCACGTTGGCGTACTGGTCGAACGCCTGCCGCATCTCGATCAGCGGCCGCACCGCCTCGTGGTCTGGCACATTCGCCGGATCGCCAAGGGCGCCGAGATACACGGCGTCGAACGGTTTGAGTTGCTTTAAATAATCGTCCGGCACAACCTTCCCAACTTTTTTCCAATAACGGTGTCCCCAGTCCAGTTCCGTCAGTTTCAACTCAAAGCCACCACGCGTGGCAACGAGTTTGAGCGCCTTCAGAGCTTCCGCCGTAACCTCAATCCCGATGCCGTCGCCGGCGTAAACCGCAATGTTGTAGCTTTTCACGTAATGCCCTCCCACATATGTAATTTCCTCACTCCTCGATTACGACAAATAGAATTCACAATATAGTCCGCGCATGAGAAAAATCAGCACGTTCACGCCGTGATACCGCCTCGCACAACAATGTCCCCACTAAACGGCGTGCGGTGGTGGCGCCGAAGCCGCCTCACCGCTGTGAGCGGCGGTAGCTCCGAGGGGTGGTTCCGGTGTGCCGCTTGAAGGCGGTTGAGCATGCGAATT
>CAYTFM010000440.1:3291-5470 GCA_964436735.1 uncultured Victivallales bacterium
CGGTAGATGGTGACGCCATTGCAGCCGAGCTCGTAGGCCAGGAGGTAGGCGTTGCGCACGTCCTCGATGGTGGCGGAGTTCGGCAGGTTGATGGTCTTGGACACGCCGTTGTCGGTGTGCCGCTGGAAGGCGGTTGAGAATGCGGATTGATTGTGGTAGCCGACTGTCTCCCCGATCTCGGAGACTGACAGGTCGCTTCTGAGCAGGAACTGGCAGGCGCGGCGCATGCGGATCGTCGTCACATGCGCCATCGGGCTTTCGGCGAACTCCTTCTGGCACAGATGACGGAACTGCTCGCCGCTAAGCGATGCCATACGGCTCAGACTCTGAAGCGACCATGGCTTCTCGGGAGCTCTCACCACCTCATCCCACACCCTCGCGAGCCGCTGGTCCCCCTGCCGCTCGAGACTGAGAAGCCGCTCCAGCTCAAGAACCACGACCGCGCGCCATGCGTTGAGGTGCACAGGATTCCTCGCCCCGTCGAACTCCTCGTGAAATCCGCGCATCGCTTTCGCAATGCCGTTGACGGGCGCCGCGTGAAGCGTCGGCTCGGACAGCTCGACCAGCGGCCGCTGCCCCTCCGGCTCCTCGATGGCGAACCAACCGATCTCCCATCGGACGCCCGGAAGCGTCTCATAGGCATGATACACCCGCGCCGGCGTCAGATACGCCTGTCCGGGACCAAAATCCCGCCACTCCCCATCCGCCCAAACCCTCCCGACACCTCCCACGCAGACGAACAACGCGCCGATGCTCGGACACGTCCTGGCGAACCGATAGCCCGGCCCCGCGTCGGAAAAGCCGAAATAACGGATGCGATGCCTGGTGAGCTCCGGATGGTCGGATGCGGTTATCGTCCATTCCGTCGTGTCGCCAATATTCTGTATTTCACAAATATTATTCTGCATTTCACTCACAGTTTATACCCTGATAATCCTGTATAATACTATTAAACAAGCAACATCGCAAGATGAAAGGACGCCACCATGACAAACCGCGAACGAGTGATCGCCAGCCTCCAGCACCGCCAACCAGACAAGACGCCGTACTGCGTCCATTTCACCATCGAGGCGCGCCGCAAGATGGTCGAGTACTACGGCGATCCCGACTTCGAGAGCAAGCTGGGCAACTGCTTCTCGGGACCATGGGTGGGCAAGGCGATGAAAGAAGTTGAGCCCGGCATCTTCGAGGACGAGTTTGGCGTCCAATGGAATCGAACCGTCGACAAGGACATTGGCGTGGTCTGCAACACCCCTGTCACGCTTGAAACCATCGACGCCTACCAATTTCCCGATCCCCTCGACCCCTCCGCCTACAATGGCTTCGACAAACTGCCGAAGACTCACGGCGAGGAGTTCCTCTGCTCGGGCTTCGGCTTCAGCCTTTTCGAACGAGCCTGGACGCTGGCCGGCATGGAGAACATCCTCATGTGGATGATCGCCGAACCGGAACGGCTGCACCGTCTGCTTGACCGCATCCTCGAGCACAACCTCGCGAAGATCAACAAGATCTGCTCATACCCGATGATAGACATGGTGTACTTCGGCGACGACTGGGGACAGCAGACCGGTCTGATCATGGGGCCGCAACTCTGGCGCGAGTTCATCAAACCTCGCCTCCGAGAGATGTACGGCGCGGTCAAACGCAGCGGGAAATATCTCATGATTCACTCCTGCGGACACGTCCAGGAGATCTTCCCCGACCTGATCGAACTCGGCCTCGACGTCTTCAACCCGTTCCAACCCGAGGTGATGGAACCCGCCGAGATGAAAAAACAGTTTGGCGACCGCCTCTGCTTCAACGGCGGCATCAGCACGCAGCGCACCCTCCCCTACGGCACCCCCGAGCAAACCCGCGAGGAGGTCAAACGCCTCCTGGCGGTGGTGGGCAAAAACGGCGGCTACTTCGCCGCACCGGCGCACGCCACCCCCGCCGACGCCAAGGCCGAGAACATCGCCGCCATGCTCGACGTCCTGCGGAATCAGTAATCTGCCACCGTCCTCCGCGCAGCCTCTCGCCGCGGAGGACGGAAAATCGCGTTAAACTGAAAAATTAGCGCCGAAATCTCATTCCCCCCCTCGTATTATAGAGAAAAAAAAGCTATAAGCTTTAAAATCACCATAGTAGAGCCTGTCTAACAAATATTATTGCGAACGGGATGCCCATATAATATACTTGT
>CAYTFM010000441.1:0-5445 GCA_964436735.1 uncultured Victivallales bacterium
ACAGCGTCGGCGTCGGGGAGAAGTCCCTCGAGGTCCGCCAGCCGACCACGGCGGAGTCGGCCGACACCGAGATGATCGACGCGGGGGGCGGCGGCGCGGTGAAGCGCTTCGGGCACGGGGTGGACATCGCCGAGGCGGTGGTGTTCCTGCTCACGATCGTCGGCGGCTGCACGGGCTAGACCGGCGGAGGGATCAAGATGCGCCGCTTGCAGCACGTGGCCAAGGCCGCCTACCGCGAGCTGGAGGCACTGCCGCGTCCGCGCCTGCTGGTGGTGCAAACCGCAGATCACACACCAGATCCCCGCATGGGGATCGCGGCGCTTCTCGCATGGGATCAACCTCCTCTTCTCGGAAGGCGACACCGCCACCATCCTCTTTAACTGCGGCGGCACCTTCGACTATCCCAAAGAGATGTACGAGGTCACCTGCCGCGGCGGCCTGTTCAGATGCGAGAATTTCGTCGAGAACCAATACTTCGGCATCCCCGGTCTCGACCGTGAACTCTTCCCGCTCCAGCGCGACAGCAACCCCTCGATTGGCGCCGAAGGCGGGCTATCGGGACTCCAGCAGAAATACTTCGCCCGAGTCAAAAACCTCAACAACGCCAAGGCGGGGCACGACCAACTCACGGTCGACAAAGGGTGGGAAGCGATGCTCGATGGATTCCTCGACTGCATCCTCAATAAAACGGCGAGTCCGTGCGACGAGATCGACGGCTTCATCAGCGTCTACCTCGCCAAGCAGGCCATCGCGGCGATCGAGCAACGCCACTCCCTGCCCATACCGGTCGACAAAATCAAATTCACCGTCGCCTGATCAAGGTCAATCGGCGACGCATAAAAGTCAATCCGGCAAATAGACAGCGGCGCGGCGGAGGGGTATTAGTACCCATCTTTCATATGAAAGAAGCACGACGGAGGGCCATTTTCAAATGTACGACGGCTTCAGGCGCACCTTGCGAAAGGAAACAGCGCCAAAGAAAATTTTGTCACCAAAATTTTCTTCTCATTTATTTCCGTCGTCGCCCCAAGGTAAGCCTCCACCAAACGAATAGACATACAAACTATAAGGAAATAAATCATGAATGACACGGTGAGAATCGGAATCGTGGGAATGGGGAACGCAGGCATGATGCACTGCAATGCCATTCTCGAGAAGTCGGTGCCGCGGGCGACGCTCGCGGCGGTGTGCGACACGAAAGACAGACTGACGAAACTCAAGGAAACGCTCCCTGAGGCGACACAACTATTCGACAACTACGACGAGATGCTCGCCTCCGACGCCTGCGAGGCGGTGATCGTAGCCACGCCGCATTTCCAGCACCCCGAATTGAGCTCCAAAGCGCTCAAGGCGGGCAAGCATGTCTTCTGCGAGAAGCCGGCAGGCGTGGTGGCGGCGGACGTCCGCGCCCTCAACGCCGTCGCCGCGACAGCCGGCAAAGTCTTCACCATGCACTTCAACCGACGTGTCGACCCGTTCGTCCTCAAACTCCGCGAACTCATCCAAAGCGGCGAGGCGGGAAAACTCGTGCGCATGAACTGGACCGTGACCAACTGGTTCCGCTCAGACAGTTACTACGCCTCGGCTCCGTGGCGCGGCACCTGGGCCGGAGAGGGCGGCGGGGTCCTCATCAATCAATGCATCCACGACCTCGACTGCTGGCAGTTTCTGTTCGGGATGCCGAAGAGGATCCGCGCCTTTTGCCGTTTCGGCAAGCACCACGAGATCGAGGTCGAGGACGAGGTGACCGCCTACTTCGAGCACGACAACGGCCTCAATGGCGTCTTCATCGCCAGCACCGGCGAGTCGCCCGGGACAAGCCGCCTCGAAATCGCCTGCTCCCGCGGCAAGATCGTCGTCGAAAACCGCATAATCACCTTCCACCGGACCGTCATCCCCGTCGACGAGTTCAACCGCGCCAACAAAACCGGCTTCGGCGACCCCGAGTGCTGGAACTGCGAAGTCCCGGTCCGCGGCAAGACGGACATGGCCAGCGCGCTGCTCAACAATTTCACCGAGGCGGTGCTCGGCATCTCCCCGCTGCTCGTCAAGGGTGAGGAAGGGCTCGCCAGCCTTGAAATCGAGAACGCCATTCTCCTGTCCTCCTGGACTGACGACTGGGCCGAGGTTCCCGTGGACGTCGCCGCATTCGACCGCGAGCTCAAGAAGCGCATCGCCACCTCGACCAAAAAAGTGACCGGGCCGGCGCAGGTCTTCGATCTGAAAAAATCGTTCAAATAAATTCAGGATCTGATGGTATGCGAAAACTCAACGTCGGCGTCATCGGCTGCGGTCAGTTCGTCCGCGGCATGCACATCCCTAACCTCCTGGGAAATCCCTCGTACAGTATCCACGCCACTATGGACGTCGTCGAGGATCCGGCGCGGAAAACCGCTGAGGAGACCAAGGCGTCGTATTGGACGACTGACGTCGACAAGATTCTCGCCGACAAGGAGATAAACGTCGTGTTTATCACTACGCGGCATGATTCGCACGCCGCGTTGAGCGTCAAGGCCGCCGCGGCAGGCAAACACATTCTCTGCGAGAAACCGATGGGCTTGGATGCCGACGAGTGTCGCGCCGTGGTTGACGCCGTGCGGAGGCACAAGGTGAAGTACACGGTCGGCTACAACCGCGGGCTCGCCCCGCTTGTCTTAAAGGCCAGAGGATTGCTCGCGGACCTCACCGACAAGAAACTCGTCTACCACAGGATGCAGGCCCCCTTCCCCGCGGACATCTGGACGCACGATCCGAAGGTGGGCGGCGGACGCTTCGTCGGCGAAGGTTGCCATAGCTTTGACCTCATGTGCGAAATGATCAAGGCCCCTCCGGTCTCGGTGTACGCCGCTGGTGGCACCTTCCTCGACCCCGCCAAGGTGAAGGTCCCTGACAGCGCGGTCGTGACCGTCTCCTTCGCTGACGGTTCAGTCGGCACAACCCTGATCGCCAGCGCCGGATGCGCAGCCTTCCCAAAAGAGTCGATCGAAGTCTACTGCGCAGGTAAAGCGATATGGATTAATGACTTCAAGGAAATGGAATACTGCGGTTTCGAGGGTCAGGAACGTATCCGTCTTGCCTTCGACAAAGTCGACAAGGGACAGGCGACCGAGATAGGTCTGCTCGCCGACGCGATCCTGAACGATACCGAGCCGCCGAACGGCGTGGTGAACGCCGCCCGCGCCGCCCTCATCAGCTATAAAGTCGCCGAGTCGATCGCCTCTGGCATGCCCATCCCAATCTCCCAAAGCGAATATGAGTTTTAAGGCATATGACTTCACGTGTTCGGTTTTACCTGAACCCTGAACCCCGGTTCCTTTGAACTTTTTTATTGAGGTGCCCAATGTCCAAGTTCGTGAATATCGCGACAGTCCAATTCGCCACGAAGGCCGCCGAGTCTTCGGGGAAATTCAAGTCCGTCATCCTCGCCGAACTCGACGAGGCGTTCGCCTCCATCCGCGGCTACGCCGTCGACCTCGCCGTCTTCTGCGAAGGCGTCGAAGCATATGGGCAGGGCATCGACGACGCCGAGGACGTCGCGAAACCCGGTCCCTTTCTGAGAAAATACCTCGACTTCGCCGTTTCTGAAAAATGCCATGTGGCAGGATCGATGAAGACAACGAGAGGCGGCAAGGTCTTCAACTCCATCGCCTTCGTGTCTCCCAAGGGCGACGTGCTTGGCGTCTACGACAAGTCGAACCTCACCACCGGCGAACTCGACCAAGGACTAACCCCCGGAAACGGCCCGGTCGTGGTCGACAGCGCCATCGGACGACTCGGAGGCATCGTCTGCTTCGACCTCAACTTCGAGTGGCTGCGCGTCGGGTACCGCGCGCTCCGTCCCGACATCCTCTGCTTCTCAAGCATGTACCACGGCGGTTTGGTGCAAGCGATGTGGGCGTACGATTGCCGGGCCTTTCTCGCCTCCGCTCTCCAATTCAATGGATGCGGCATCATCGACCCCTTCGGCAGGCCCTTGAAACTCACCGATTGCTATAGCCCAGTCGCCCGGACGCGCGTCAACCTCGACCGTATAATGGTGCATCTCGACTTCAACCGCGACAAATTCCCCGAGATCGAACGAAAGTATAAAGAAGAGGTCGTGGTCGACATCCCCCCCAACATCGGCCCGGCACTGATCTACAGCATGACGGACAAACGCACCGCGCAGGACGTCGCCAAGGAGTTCGGACTTGAACCGCTCGACGATTACCTCGCCCGCGCCCTCCGCCGCAACGGCAGAGCCTGACCCGGATCTCACGACTTACTCCCGGCGACCGCTCGCCAGACCTCACGCTTTCCAAAGCGGAGCGTGTCGCAAATGGAACGCCTGTTTTTTTGCCCCTGGGAACGCCGAGCACCAGCTCGGGCAAGCGTATTTCTCCCCCCCAAAGCGCGAGCGTCCCACTTGCGAGCACAGCGAAGTACTGGCTCACCCCGCTCCCGCGCCGTCCAATCCCAGCGTGTCCAGCGGACTCGTGATCCCCGTGAAGTTCTTCTTGGCGACGTGGGTGTAAATCATGGTGGTCTTCACGTCATTGTGCCCGAGCAGCTCCTGAATCTTCCGAATGTCGCATCCCGCCTCCAGCAAATGCGTGGCGAATGAATGACGTAAACTATGACAACTCACCGGCTTGTCGATACGGGCTTTCCTCACCGCCGTTTATCGACGGCAGGAACCGAAGCAGGAAGATCTGGCAGGCATCCCCCGCTTGGTTGATTTTCCAGTCAGGAAGAAAATCATCCTCTAAAACTTTGATAAACTCCGCCAAAGCCTCATCGCCAAGAGGAATTTTCCTCCTTTGCGTGTAGCTCCACCACCGTTCCGCCCACTGAGCATAGTAAACCGCCTTGCCTTACGGAACCAGTCGACGCTGTTCGACATACTCGCGAAATTTGTCGAAGCCCATGGTTACCTCCTTCGTTGTTATGGTGGTGTCCACGCAAAGCAGGGTACCCCCTATACAGCTAACGAGTGAGATGCGTATTTTATTGTGCGGACTTTAAAAATTCTTTGGAAATAATTCAGCACACCTCACACGCATGCGCTGCTCGCCATCATCTCCCCGCTAGTCCCAGGTCAGCGTTTTCTCCTATTTGCGAGGCGCAGATATATGGAATTCCATACTACCGCCTCAAAAGGCGTCATTTATGGAAACGCCCGCCTCAACTCCCCTGCCCGCTCGCCGCCGATCCTCCTGCGAAATGCCCGCAATGGGCGGAAATATGGAAAACAATTATGGACTTCCAGTAAGCAACCCGATACAGGTTAATAGCTGGAAACCACTACAGTAGTTTTAAGCGGTTCCATTGCTATTTCGTCATTTTGACGCTACAATAACGTAGTTCACTATTGACGCCAGGATGTTATGTTGAAGTTACCAGAATCAATGGTTCAGCACAAAAGACGAAGAAAGGCGATCCGCGCCATACCCCCGCGTGGGGAGA
>CAYTFM010000442.1:0-5401 GCA_964436735.1 uncultured Victivallales bacterium
GGCATGGCGACGCTTCCCCCTATGACGTGGTCTTCAGGGACTGGCGCATGCCGGGGATGGATGGTTTGCAGGCCGCGCGGCGCATCAAGCAGGATGAGGGGCTGGACAAGCAGCCGGCAATCGTCATGGTGACGGCGTTCGGACGCGAGGAGGTCCGCGAAGAGGCCGAGAAGCTCGGCGTCGACGGCTTCCTGATCAAGCCGGTCACCAGATCCATGCTGGTGGACACGCTGGTGACGCTTTTCGCGCCGTCCTCCGCGGAGACCGCCAGCGCGGCGGTGGAAGGAGGCGAGCGGAGCGTCCGGCTCGACGGCGCGGGCATTTTGCTGGCCGAGGACAACGACATCAATCAGCAGATCGCCGTGGAGTTGCTTGAAGGCGTCGGCGCCTGCATGACGGTCGCCAACAACGGGCGGGAGGCGGTTGAGTTTCTGGAACGGGAGCCGACGGCCTACGATCTCGTTTTGATGGATCTGCAGATGCCTGAGATGGATGGCTACCAGGCCACGGCGCGGATCCGCTCCGACGCCCGCTTCGCCAACCTTCCGATCATCGCCATGACGGCGCATGCCACGATCGAGGAGAAGCAGCGCTGCCTCGCCGCCGGCATGAACGACCACGTCTCAAAACCGATTGATCCCGGGGCGCTGTTCGATACGGTAGCCCGCTACTACAGACCGTCCAGCCAAGGGCAGAGGAGTGCCGACAGGAATGAAAAGAGAGAGGTCGACGCCAGTGCGGCGACAGCTCCCGCCAAGGAGGCGGCAACCAGTGATGATGCGTTGCCTGTCGTCGCAGGTCTTCACACTGCCGAAGGGCTCATGCGCGTCGCCGGAAACCGGAAGCTCTATCTGAAACTTCTGCGCCAGTTCGTGGAGCAGCAGGCTGACGCCGCCGACCGGATTGCCGCATCTTTGACGGCGAGTGACCTCGCCGCCGCAGAGCGTTTGGCGCATTCGATCAAAGGCGTGGCGGGGAACCTCGGAGCCAAAGAGACCCAGGCCGCCGCCGCGGAGCTGGAGAAAGCCGTCGGCAGCCGAGCCGCCGCCGATCAGGTCGAGACGCTCCGGCGGCGCCTATCCGAGCAGTTGGCGACTTTGATCGGCCACCTAGGGCCCGCGCTGGGCCTGGACAAGAAGGCGGTCGCCGAGGTGCCGCTTCCGCCGGTGTCGGCCGATCCTGATCTGCTCAAGGGCGTGGTCGCTCAGATGCGCAAGAGTCTGGGCGACTTCGACGCCGCCGCTGGCGATTGCCTGGAGTGCAACCGGGAGTTGCTCCGTTCGCTCTTTGGCGATGCGGGCTTCACACAATTTGAACAACATGTGCAGGGCTTCGCCTTCGCCGAGGCCAACGCCCTGCTTGAACGCGCCGCCGCCATCCGCGGCGTATGAGGAGATATGTCGCATGAATGAACGGGTTCTTGTGGTTGACGACACGCCGGCGAACATCCAGGCGGTGGCGGGCATCCTGCGCGAGGCGGGGTATCAGCTCAGCGTCGCCACGAATGGCGTGCAGGCCTTGGAGGTGCTCGCCCGCGTCCGTCCCGATCTCATCCTGCTTGATGTGATGATGCCCGGCATCGACGGCTTCGAGACATGCCGCCGCATCAAAGACGTTCCCGCCTGGCGCGGCATCCCGATCATCTTCCTCACCGCCAAGACCGAAATCAACGACATTGTAAAAGGGTTCGAGGTGGGCGCGGTGGACTACGTCGCCAAGCCCTTCAACGCCCACGAGTTGCTGGCCCGCGTCAACACCCATGTCACGCTTGACCGCCTCAACCGCGAGAACCAACGACTCTTGTTGAACGTGCTCCCTCCCAGGATCGCCGACAGCTTGAAACGCCAGACGGGCATTATCGCCGAGCGTTTTGAGGACGCCTCCATCATGTTCGCCGACATCGTCGGCTTCACACCGATGGCCGCGCGGCTTTCTCCCGTGGAGTTGGTCGAACTGCTGAACCGCGTCTTCTCCTCTTTCGACGAACTCGCCGAGAAACGCTCTTTGGAGAAGATTAAGACGATCGGCGACTCCTACATGGTTGCCGGTGGTCTGCCCGAGGCGAATCCGCACCATCTGTCGGCCATGGCCCACCTGGCGCTGGAGATGCTTGACGCGTTGCGCGGCTTCACGCAAGGCTCGGATGCCTTGGAGCTTAGCATCGGGCTGCACGTCGGGGATGTCGTCGCCGGCGTGATCGGCACGCGCAAGTTCATCTACGACGTCTGGGGCGACACGGTGAACATCGCCCACCGCCTCGAGCACCACGGAACGTCGGGGCGCGTCCAGGTGAGCGACACGGTTCGTCTCCGCCTTGAAAAGGAATTCGCGTTCGAGGCGCGCGGCCCCATCAAGTTGAAGGGACGAGGCGAGATGAACACGTTTTTCCTGAATGGCGCAAGGTAGCGCGAGGATTTTCACTCAATAAAGATTGGGCAGGAATAACTAAAGCACAAACAGTCAAAATGAAGGAGGCGGTTATGAGAAGATCGTGGGTGTCTCTCGGGGTGTTGAGTTTTCTGTTGATTGGCGCTTCGGCCTTCGCGAGGAACTACAGTTATCCGAAGGATGAGCCGGTTTTTTCGATCGACTTTCCGGACACATGGAAGGTGCGGGTTGATGCCGAAGACGTCGCGATACTGGCTCACTCACCGGACAAGGAGATCGAGTACAATATCTGGGAAGTCCCCGACAAGAAGGTCAAGGCGGATGTGACGGCCGCGTTGAATGAGTCAGTCAAGGAGGTGAATGAGATCATCGAACAGTATGTGACGAAAACCACCTTCGGCGAATGGAAATCCGAGAAAATCAACGGGATGGAGTTTCTGTGGGCTGAGGGCAAGGGCAAAGACAAGGATGATGGCCAGACCGTTTTCATCGAGGTCAACTTCTTCTCGCCTGACGAGAAATCAGTCTATGTCCTGATATTCTGGGGCACGAAGGAGGGTGAGAAGAAATATAGGGCGGAGATCGAGAAGATCGACCATTCCATAAAAAAGGCGAAATGAGGCGATGAGATCCGGCTCCCCCTCCGGTTGCCGCCAAGAGGAGTGACGGCCAGCGGCAATCGGAGAGATTCTGGACATCGTGTTGTGGTTGCAGACAACCTGTTATTCATTTCCGTCTCGTATTCTACGCTTAAATCGTTTGGAAAAATTCATGTCGCAACCAACGCTATATCCGTTTATTTCCCGATGTGCTCGCCATCCACCTGTTCTCTGATTATCTTGTCCACGATAAGGTTGGGTTTCATGTTCAGCAAGGTTGGGGCGTCGATGCGGCTCATGAAGTCCGTGCAGAAGGCGATGGTGCCAGTCCAGCCGGTCTGGTGGCTGGCGCCGAGTCCCGCCCCGTTGTCGCCGTGGAAGTACTCGTAGAACAGGATCAAGTCGCGCCAGTGCGGATCGTTCTGGAATTTTTCCGAGCCGCCGTAGACCGGGCGTCGGCCATTGGCGTCGCGCAGGAAAATGTTCGAGAGTCGCCGTGTGATCTCCTTCGCCACCTCGAAGAGTGTCATGTGGACGCCCGAGCCGGTCGGACATTCCACCGTGAAGTCGTTGCCGTAGAATTTATACAGATTCAACATCGCGCGTATCAGGAGCATATTGACGGGCATCCACACGGGGCCGCGCCAGTTGGAGTTGCCGCCGAACATGCCGGAGTCCGATTCGGCCGGTAGATACCGCACGTTGAACTCCTGGCTTCCCACCCAGAAATTGAAGGGGTGATCCTGGTGGTACTTCGAGAGGGAGCGGATCCCGTACGGTCCCAGGAACTCGTTCTCGTCGAGCATGTAGGAGAGCACCCGCTCCAGTTTGCTCTTGTTCATGATCGCCAGCAGCCGCCTTCCGTTGTAGCCGATGAACCCCTGGTCAGTCGGGGCCACGTGGGTCACCAACTCCGGATGGCGCTCCTTGAACAGCATCATCAGTTCCGTCAGTTTCGGATACCGTTTGACGATGTCGGCTTCGAACACCGTCGACGCGCACAGCGGCAGGAGCCCCACCATCGAGCGCACTTTCAGGCGCATCGCGTTGCCGTCCGGAAGCCGCAGCAGATCATAGAAGAAGCCGTCCTGCTCGTCCCACATCTCGTCGTGATGCTCGCCGACGCGGTCCATCGCGTAGGCGATCCACATAAAGTGCTGCACGAATTTGAAGGCGATGTCCTCGTACAACGGATCATGCTCGCAGAGGATGAGGGCGATCTCCAGCATGCACTGGCAGTAGAAGGCCATCCAGGCCGTGCCGTCCGCCTGCTCCAGCGAGCCGCCCGTCGGCAACTGCGCGCTGCGGTCGAAGACGCCGATGTTGTCAAGCCCCAGAAAGCCGCCCGCGAACACGTTGCGGCCGGTGGGATCCTTCCGGTTCACCCACCAGTTGAAGTTCAGCATCAGCCCCTGGAACGAACGCTCCAGGAAACGGACGTCCGCCCGTCCCAGCGTCTGCTCGGTTTTGAACAGGTAGAGCGTGGCCCAGGCGTGCACCGGGGGATTCACGTCGCTGAAGTTCCATTCGTAGGCGGGGATCTGCCCGTTGGGATGGGCATAGAGGCTGCGCAGCATCAGCAGCAGTTGCTCCTTGGCGAAGTCGAAGTCGACCATGGACAGCGACAGCGTGTGAAATGCCAGGTCCCAGGCGGCGTACCACGGGTACTCCCATTTGTCCGGCATGGAGATCACGTCGGCGTTGAGCATGTGGAACCATTCCATGTTGCGGACACCGCGGGGAGCGGCGTCGAGCAGCGGATGGCTTTTATGCTCCGCCAGCCACTTCTCCAGATCGAAATAGTAGAACTGCTTGCTCCACAGCATGCCCGCCAAGGCTTGGCGATGCACGCGGCGCTGATCTTCGTTCAGTGTTTTTGGCGTGATTCTTTGGTAGAACTCGTCCGCCTCCTTGAGTCGGTTCTTGAAGACCGCCTCGAACGTGGCGAAGGGAGTGGAGGAGGATGTGGCGGTGAGCCGCAGACGGATCGTCTGGCTGCCACCCGCCGGTATTTCGAGCGTGTAGTGCGCGGCTGCCTTCGTGCCCGTGCGGGCGGGATTTACCGCGTCGGTCTTGCCAGAAATGAGGTAGGTGTGGAACGCGTCTTTGACGTACGGGGAGGCGTTGGGGTGGTTCCAGAGGCGGCTGGCGTTACTTTCGTTCTCGGTGAAGAGCAGCTCCGCGGCGCCGTCGCAATACAGCCAGTAGTCGCCTACCTCATGGTGTGAGGCGTGGATGGCGCCTGGTCCTACCGCCCGTAGCGATGGCTTCTGTCCTTTCCCGCCCCACGACCAGGTGTTCCGGAACCACAGCGTCGGCAGGAGGCGCAGCCGCGCCGCCTCCGGGCCGCGGTTGTGGGCGGTGATGCGGACGAGCAGATCTTCGGGGCCCTCCTTGGCGTATTCCATGAACAC
>CAYTFM010000443.1:0-5108 GCA_964436735.1 uncultured Victivallales bacterium
TGTGGGATTGGGGGTGCCTCTCCTTGACTGTCAGGATTTGGCTCATCGTGTCTTTGCGTCGAGCCTCGAGGGGGCGTGCGTGAGTGTGGCTGCGCTGGGGTGGCACGTTCGTTGGCGGTTCATGTCCGATGGTATATCCTTTAAAAATTAGTACCCGCACGGCAAGCCGCTGCGCTTAACAGGTGATTGTTGTCGATGAGTGAGTGCGCTTCCAACCGGGCGTCGAAAAGCGAGAGGCAGTTCTGCGAGGCGTCGCCTCCGGATTCCGCCGATCCAGGGTGGCGGGTTCTCGCCATTCGGCTTGCCGTCTTCTTGCTTCTGCTGATTGGACCTGTCAAGTTTGGTTCCCCCACAGGGTTGCCCGAGGTCCCTCTTTTCCCAAACGATCCAGTGCTGTGGCTCTTCTTCAGTTGGCCACCGATTCTTTTCCCGCTCTTCGCGGGAGCCCTTCTGCTCGTGTCGGTTTTTTTGCTCAAGGCTCCCCAGGCGTCACCCCAGGTGGTCTCCTTGCTTTGGTTTGCCGTCGCCATAGTGTCGTTCCTTGGTTTCATCCACTGCGGCACCTATGACCTCGCCATTCTGCAGTGCGCTCATTTCTTCGGTTTGGCGGCGTTCTCCTTTGCGGTGTTCCAGCTTGTGGAGGCGAGCCCTGCGGCGGGGCGTCCTTTGCTGGGGGCGATAGTGGTCTCCACGCTGCTGGTGGCAGTGTACGGCTACCACCAATACTTCTATGGCTTGCAGGAGACGCGGAACTATGTCTACGAGCAGGAGCTTGCGACTGGTTATGCGATAAACAGCGAGCTGAAAGCCCGCTTGGGCCTAAACCAGGTGTTCTCGTTCTTCGCCATCTCAAACAGTTTCGCGGCCCATCTGATCCTTACGCTTCCTTTGTGCGCATGGGCTGTCGCCATATATGTATGGAATTGCGTCCCCTCGCGGACGCTGTCCGTTCTGGGAGCGGTGTCGATGTCTATCTTGTTGGGTGGCATTCTTGCCTTGTCCGGCAGCCGCGCAGCCTTTGTCTCTCTTGCTGTCGCGCTGGGATTCGCCGGTGCGGTCGTCATTGTCAAGGCCTTGTCCTGGCGTGTCCCGCTGCGAGGGAGGAACGTCGTTCTCGCATGCTCGCTTGCGGCTTTGTGCGCCCTCATAAGCGTCGTGGCCGTCTGGCTCATCATCACGCAGTCCGATAAGGGCAAAAGTTCGTTCAGCGCCCGGTCCGACTATTACCAGGTCGCCGTCGAGTTGACGGTGCGGCATCCATGGTGCGGCGCGGGGTGGGGCAATTTTTTCCACCGTTATTGTGAGATGAAGCATTTTGCCGACGAGGAGTCTCCTCACAACGCCCATAATTTCCCGCTCATGATGGGAGCCGAGGCGGGGGTGCTTGGGTTTTGCTGCGCACTGGCTCTGCTCCTCATTCCCATCTTACTTCTGCTGCTGAAATTCTGGCGTAGTGATCATGAAGATGGCTTCCGGAGGTATCTGCCGATTGCCGCGCTTGTCGGCTGGAGCGCATGGGCGTTACACAATTTGATGGACGTCGACATTCAGATTCCGACGACCTGCGCGACTGCCACCGCGATTCTGGCGATCGCGCTTCTTGACGGGGAACGGCGAATTCTGCCGAGGTTGATGCCAATTCTTCGGTATTGGCGCGTGGGAGCACTGTGCGTGGCCGCCGTGGCGGTCGTGTTCCCGTTGTGGCGTCTGCCTGCCGAGGCGGCGTATCAGAACCTAAATGATCTCTGTTCCGCGCGTCCCAGTTCGCCGGACGGCTTTCGGAGCGGGGTGGAGCTGTGGCAAGTGAAGGAGCGTCTCAGCAGATGCGTGGAGTTGGCTCCTTATTCTCCCTATCCGTGGGCCGTCGCGGGAATGTGGGCGCAGCAGCAGAGAATGTGGGATAGCGGCGAGGAGTTTTATGCCGAGGCTGTCAAACGGTCGCCACTCCGCGCCAGCTACTATTATCGTCTCGCCATGTGCCAGGCATTGCAGGGGGATGCGCGGAAGCGTGCCGAGGCCCGCAAGAATTTCGACCTCGCGGCGAAGTATTTTCCTTTTGCCTACGGAGAGAAGGCGTTGCGCGAGAAACTGTTGAAGTCCGGAATACAGGGAGTGCAATGAAAGCTCTCGTCCTCTATCACACTGCCTGGATGCAGATGATGGCGCTTGAATGGAAGCAGTCAGGCCTGCTTGATGATCTTTTCGACCTTCCTCTTCCTGTGGTCGACTGGGATAGCCAGCCCGACAGGAAACGTGAGATCGTCGGCCTTATTCCACGCTTGATACGTGAGGCGGGGTGCGATCTCGTTGTCGACGTCAACGGCGTCGGCATGCTTCCGCTTGGCGACGATCCCGCTGGCGCGTGGACGGTCGATTCACCTGCGGTGTGGTGTGTGTGGTGGTGGGACGATCCCGTCAATTTCGTCATGCAGCATCGATCACATTTCGAGCGTTGGCGGCGGGCCCTCGTCAATCCCAATGTGCGGCACTTTTTCTGGGACGCCACATTGGCGAAGGAATACTCCATATGGCTGGGGAAACGATGTGAGTGGCTGCCAACCGCCGTGAATCCCGAGGCGTTCAGCCCTGACTCGGCCGGGAAGGCCAGTCGTATGTTCCCGCCGGTCGACGTGAGCTTTCTCGGCAACTTCTACGTCTCCGGTGAAATGCCTGACACGCCGGAGGGACGTGAGATCGAAGTCATAGCTCGGCGCAGAGTCTCCGCGACAGATAGAACCTATTTTGATATTGTCACGCAAGGACGTGCGGAATTGCCGCTTTTCTCGGCGATTCTTGATAGGGCTTTGAAAGTAGGCGATGGTCCTTTCGACACGGAGTGGATGGCCTGGCGGCATAGGATCAACCACCGAGTCGCGGTTTTGCGTAGGACCACTCCGCTGGAGGATTTGTTGGGCAAAGTCGAGTCTGCTTTTTTTGTCGGCGACAACTGGCCAGCCCGCTTTCGAGCGGAGCGCGCGAGGATCGTTAGCCCCTATGATCTCTCCGCCTGCTACCGATCGTCTGTTCTCGGTTTGGACTTCTCGACGGGACAAAGTTTTACCGGGAGCACGATGCGTTGCTACGAGGTCATGGCGACCGGTTCCGTGCTCGCTTGCCATCCTCGGCCCGATTTCGATCCTGATGGCTCCCGCAACGGGAAGGCCTATGTCGCGTATGGGTCGACAGATGAGCTGGTCGCCCAGCTTGCCCGCCTCAAAGGCGACGCCGCCGCGCTCTGCCGTCTGCGGGGTGAGGCCCGACAGTATGCGGCGGTCAACCATTCATGGACGCAGCGCCTCTCGCGATTGCTGGATTATGTTGCCGCTGATTGCGCAGATCGTTGTCCGCGAAATCAATCTTTGGCTCATGCTGGTGATGAACATATGAACGGAGTTTGATAATGAACGCGAGCGCGGTGTGGATGCTTGTCGGATTGCTGCTTGGCGGAGGGGGAGGCTTTCTGCTCGCCCACCTGTGGCTGAGGGCGGGAAGCGTGAGGCGGACGGAACTCGACGCCATGCGGACGAAGGCTGAGGAGCTGGCGTCGGCTCTTGCGGTGGCCACCAGCGCCTCGGCCGGCCTTGAGGGGCAACTTGGAAAAATAAGGGACGAGCTCGGCGTGGCGCGGAAAGAGTTCGACGCATCCCGCGCGGACTGCTCACGGTTGGCCGCGGAGCTGAGATCTGCCGACGCGGCGGGTGCTTTGCGGCAGAAGGATTTTGAACAGCTCAAGGTCGAATTGAGAACCTCCGAGGAGGCCCGGCGCGAGTCGGCCACTTTGGCCGCCAAGCTCACGGCTGAGAACAATGCGCTGAGCGAGAAGCAGGCGACTCTCCGGAAAGAGATGGAGGACTTGAGGGCGGCCTTCAAGAGCGAGTTCGCCAACATCGCCAATCAGCTCCTTGACGACAAAAGCAAGAAGTTCACTGATCTCAACAAGGAGCAGCTGCAGACTATTCTCGTCCCTTTGCGGGAGCACATCACCGCGTTCAAGGATCGGATTGAGCAGATTCACAGCCAGGAGTTGAAGGACAGGTCGGCCCTCGAAAAGCAAGTCCAAATTATCGCCCAGATGAATCAGCGGATTTGCGAGGAGGCGAACAACCTGACGAAGGCGCTCAAGGGGGATTCCAGAGCGCAGGGTGAGTGGGGCGAGATCCTGCTGGAGCGGATACTGGAAAACTCAGGACTGAAAGAGGGGCGCGAGTACCATAAGCAGGAGTATCTGCGGGGTGACAAGGGCGAGGTGTTGGTCAACGACGCAGGTGACAGGATGCGTCCCGACATCATCATCGACATGCCCGAGGAGAAGAAGGTCCTGATCGACTCCAAAGTCTCCCTGCTTGCGTTTCTTGACTACAGCAAGGCGTCGATGGACGAGGAGCGCGACGAGGCGCTGCGGCGGCATCTCAAGTCGCTCAAAGCGCATATCGACGGGTTGAGCGGGAAGAACTACCAGAGCTTCGTGAAGAAGACGCTGGACTTCGTGATCATGTTCGTGCCGAACGAGCCTGCGTATATGTTGGCCATCCAAAAGGAGGAGACCCTCTGGCAGTACGCCTACGACAAGCGGATACTGCTTGTCAGTCCGACCAATCTGTTCGCCATGCTCAAGATCATATCCGAGCTGTGGCGCAAGGAATACCAGATGAAGCACATGCTTGAGATCGCCGACAGAGGGGCGAAGCTCTACGAGAAGTTCGTGGGGTTCGTCGATGACATGGGCGAGATTGATCGGCATTTGAATGGGGCGAGAAAGGCGTACACCGAGGCGTTTGGCAAGCTGTCTACAGGACCTGGCAATCTGGTGAGGAGGACCGAACAACTGCGCCAGCTTGGGCTGAAGGTGGGCAAAAGGTTGCCTGACGGTGTGGTGGCGGGCGCTCTTGAGGGTGCCGATGATGAGAAGGATGGCGCCGCTCCCCAGTTGCCGCAAGCGGTTCCCGAGGCGTGACGTGATGGAGCGCCATCGCTGATCTATTCGTCTCGCAGGGTATGACTATGCTCGGGCGGGAGCCTATTTTATTACGCTGTGCACGCAGAACCGGGAGCATTTGTTCGGGGAAATCGTGGACGGGAAAATGGTGTTGGATGCCGCCGGGGCAACC
>CAYTFM010000443.1:5175-5401 GCA_964436735.1 uncultured Victivallales bacterium
GATGACCGACGGGAGTCCACGAGTCTTGCTGTTTCTGGGGTGGCGGGAGCCTTTGCCGCGGACGGCTTCGACTCGTCTGCTGGAGATGGCTCGCCTCGAATCCGGTTTCGCCGACATGGGGCACGCGCTGGTGGTGGTTCCGACCCGCGGGGCGGGGCGGGCGTTGCGCTATTGGCTGGCGAGGCTCGCCGCCGAGCGGGGGGTGCTGGTGTCTCCTCCGCGGATC
>CAYTFM010000444.1:0-5377 GCA_964436735.1 uncultured Victivallales bacterium
GGCCGCCCTCGGCTGCCCGCTCGTGAAGATGGACGTTGGCGCGCTGTTCGGCTCGCTGGTGGGGCAGTCGGAGGCGAACGTCCGGCTCGCGATCCAGGTCGCCGAGGCGATCAGCCCGTGCGTCCTCTGGGTCGACGAGATCGAGAAGGGCATGGGCGGCATGGGGGGGCGCGGCGACAGCGACGGGGGGACCGCCACGCGCGTCTTCGCCACGTTCCTGCAGTGGATGAGCGACAAGACGAGGCCCGTCTACGTGGTCGCCACCGCCAACGACATCACGAGGCTGCGCCCCGAGCTGCTGCGGAAGGGCCGCTTCGACGAGATCTGGTACGTGGATCTGCCCACCGCGTCCGAGCGGGCCGACATCTGGCGGATCCACATCGCCAAGAAGGGCCGCCGGGCGGAGGGCTTCGACGTCGCCCGCCTCGCGGAGGAGTCCTCGGGGCTCACCGGCTCGGAGATCGAGCAGGCTGTCGTCGAGGGGCTGTTCTCGGCGTACGACGACGGGCGAAGGGAGCCCACCACCAGCGACCTCTTGCTGGCGGTCAAGTCGAGCGTCCCGCTCTCCAAGACCATGGAGTCGGAGCTCGACGCGCTCCGGAACTGGGCGAAGGGCAAGGCCCGCCCGGCCGGAAGACAGGACGCCGCCGCGTCCCCGGCGGCTCCGACGAGGCGGATCGCCGCATTTGACGAGGCCGCAAACGAAAACACAAAGAAGGCGAAGGCGGCATGAGGCGGAATCTCACACATCAAATCCGGACGACCGGCTCCGGACGGTTGCTGGACGACGCCCGTTACAAGAGCAAGTTCGAGGTCGTGTCGGAATCCTCGGGGCGCGTCTACCGGATCAGCTACGACTCCGCCCCCGGGGCGGGCTACTGGGTCTGCTCGTGCCCGGGCTATCTGACCCGCGGGAAGTGCAAACACCTTTCGGCCGCCGGTCTGCGTGGCAGGGCGGAGAAGAGGTCGGGCGTCGCCGCGTCTCCGCCGAGGCCAGCCGCTACGGCGGTGTCGATTCCAGCGCTCGGGACCGGCAGAAGAATCCTCGCGTAGGGAGGCTCGGCATGGCGAAGGCGGATCCATTCACGGGCTCGCCCTACGGGGAGAGGACGGACGGGCGGCGAGGCGGCGCGTCGGACTGGCGGGCGGCGGCGAGGGCCGCCGGGGCCGTGGCGGTTCCCCGAGCGGGAGTCAAAGCGGCCACGCCGCCCGCTCCGGCGCCGCTCAAACCGGGCGAGGGCAGGAGAATCCAAACGGAGGACGGTTAATGATGGAGATCGACATCGACGAGATCGCGCGGGAGATGCTCGGACGCGGCGTCGACCCTGTGACGTTTGCCGACTGGACGGGGACGCTCGTCGACATTTTGGAGGACACATTCGGGTTGGAAACGGCAATCAGTGAAAGGATGGAGAGAGTCTATGATCGAGTTCTTCCAAACACAAATGGGCCACAAGTTCTACGAAAGCGACGTGCCGAGGATCGCCAGCGCTCTTGAGCGGATCGCGGATCGGCTGGAGATCCTGGTCAATAACATGGAGGCCGCGCCGGAGAGGGACAAGACGGACAAGGAGGGCTGGCGGGCTCCCGCGTCCGAAGAGCGGGGCCACCGCCGATAGAACCATAATCATCAATCATCATCGCGACCCTCATGATGTCCGCCTGATCGCCGTCGAGGAGGGGAGGGGGGCGGTGGCAGAAGGAGCGGCCCCCCCGTCCATGGCGAAGGGGCGGCCGCCCCTGGAATCGACAAACGATGCGAAGGCGAAAAGGAGGGACTGAATGAATCTGCACGACTCGATCATGACGTACGGCGAGGCGGGAGGCGCCCTCGGGATGCTTCTCGAGCTCGCCGGGGCGAGGCCGGATGAGCGCGGGAGAGCCATGAGCGGGAAGTGGACCGTCGGAGGCGTGATGAACACCACCGACGCGAAGCTTCTGGAAGTCTTCTCACGGAGGACCATCTCGCGGATCCGGATGATCCCGGCCGTGATGGCCGAGTACCTCAAGACCGAGGCCGTCGACGGACGCGTCCAGCTGTCCTCCCCCGACAAGGTCGCCGAGCACGGCCGGACGCTCCTCGCCGGAAATCCCGACGAGGTGTTCGTCGTCTACCATCTGACGCCGAAGAACCTCCTCATCGAGGCGGTGGTCGAGGGGAGGGGGACTGTCGACCAGGCGGCCGTATACCCGCGGACCATCATCCGGCGGGCGCTCGCCCTCAACTCGACAAGCCTCGTCCTTCTACATAATCATCCCACAGGCGGCCACGAGCCCTCGCCCGACGACATCGCCATCACGAAGAGCATAGCCGACGTCTGTGGCCTATTCAACATACGAGTCCTCGACCATATCGTCATCGGGTTCCGAGGCCACGCGTCCCTCAAAGAGCGGGGGCTCATGCCCCGCTGACCAGCGCCGCCGTCGACGACCTCCATCCGACCTTCCTCCCACCGAACCGGGACGCCAGCTCCCATCGCGCCGCCCGGCGGTTTCAGGCTTGTTCATCGCCACCGCCAGCTCTCAAGACAACCCACCACAACTCCCTTCCGGGGGATCCACGCCGTGAGCCCTCGGAAGGGGAGGAAAGAAAAACATGACAACAGGAGGAGCCATGAAGACAAAGCCCGTCCACCGCCGAACCCCGAACCCGAGATTCATCGACCGCGGCTCCGTCCCCTTCGGCGGGCGTCCCGCGCGGATCCTCAGGCGGTTCGACGAGGCGGCCAGCGTCCTCGGGTGCGGGGCGTTCAACATCATCGGGAGCCGCGCCGTTCTGGTCAAGTTCATCCCCGACGAGGTCGCGTGAGCGAGAGGAAAATCTCCGCCCGCGGAAGGCGTGCGATGGCGGACGAAAAACGCGGACGAGGAAAGGAGGCAGGCATGTTCGGACTATCGGTCGAGCAGCTCGAATCGCTCAGGGATGGGGCGACGCTCAGGACGTCGGCGGAAACCACGGTATCCACCGTTCTCAATGCCCTGATCGGGATCGTCAATCGATGGATTTGCGGCCCCGCGGGCGGGTCGGTTTTGCCGGTCGACGCCGTCTGATCAACACGATAAAAAATCAAAGGAGCGTTGCGGAAAATGTCGATAATTCATTTCATCGCGGACCTTCTCCGAGGCGTCGGGACGAAGACAGCCAAACGCCGGAAATACGAGGCCGAAGTGGACGAGTACCTCGCGAGACTCCGCTCGACTTTCACGCCGCCGTTGGATGACGAGGTCTGTCCCTACGAGGCCCTCAAATGCAAGTGAGAAGTCATCAACTGACACGGGTGTCCGCCCCCGACTCGATCGAGGGGGCGGACGCCCAAAATAAACAACAACGGAACAAGGAAAAGGAGCTGACAAGGCCCGACAACAAAGGCGTAAGCGGAATCGTGGAGAAGGTCGTCACGGGGATCGAGAACGAGATCGAGGCGATGTTCGGAGAACTCGCCCGCGGCATCGACGAGGAGGACGTCCGGGACTTCGCCGTCTCATACCAGATCGAGACGGTCGCCGCCTGATAGCCGTTAGTCAAAATCAACACCACAAGTTAGGGACTTCCGCCGCGCCCCGCGTCCGCGAAGGCGGGCGGAAGCCCGATAAACAAAAACGCCAATAAAGGCGAAAGCGAAGGAGAAAGAGACCATGGCCAGCAACAGAATCACGATCAAAGGGCGCCTGACGAGGGACTTCGAGATGAACTACGCCCCCAGCGGGTACGCGTTCGCCCGGAGCGCCATCGCCGAGACCAGCCGCCACAAGGACGGCAACGGGGAGATCCAGGAGAGCGTGAAGTTCTTCAACGTGGAGGCGAAGGGCCACCGCGCGGAGAAGTTCCCGCTTCTCGCCAGAAAGGGTGCCCTGGTCCACCTCACCGGCTTCCTCGACCAGGAGAAGTGGCAGGACAAGGACGGGCACAACCGTGAGACGATCAAGATCGTCATCCTAGAGCTCGTCCCCATCGACGGAGCCGCCTACGCCGCGCTGAAAAGCGACGGCACCACAGACGAGGGGACCGACATCCAGTCGATGCCGAAGGAGCAGGCTCCCGCGGCTCCCGCCCCTCAACTCCAACCCCGCCAGCAGGACGTCCCGCGCCAGAACGGCGGCACCGCCCCGGAGCGACAGCGGCAATACGCCCAGCGTCAGCCTCCGGCCCGCCAGTACGGACGCCGCGCCGCGTAGGCGGACGGCCCAGTCAACTACACAAGGGGGGAGGGCGGCTCCCCCCGTTTCACGCTCCAGCCAGGGTTGGCCCGCGGCCGCCAAAATCATAGTCCCCCGATATCAATTTGATGGACAAGAGCGGAGGATTCGAAACGGGAAAGGTTCGACTCCTTTCTGGAGCTTCAATCAAATCAAACACGGAGAAAACCACATGGAAGACGCGCTCGAAAAGCTCAAGACTTACATCCTCGCCAAAGCCCGGACGATCGTCATTTCGGGAGGGGAGATCCCCCCGACTTTGTTCCTTGTCGACAAGGACGGGGACTTGAGCGTCATCGTGATCGACGGCGGCGGATTCAACCCCGAGGACGCGGGACGTTTTCTCGCCGACGCTTTGAGGCTTTCGAGCATCCAGGCCGTAGCTCTCGTCCACGAGGCGTGGATGGTGAGGCTCGCGGGCGGAAAGACGCCAGACGTGAAACCGTCGGAGCATCCCGGCCGGGTCGACGCGCTTGTGGTGATGACCGCCTCTCGTGATGAGGCCGCGCTCACCACGGTGGCGTTCGAGAGGGACGGTGAGGGGAGGAGGCTTCTGCCGGTAGAAAAGGCGTCAACTCATAGCACGATGGATCCAGGCGTCGAGCTCGCCGGAAGGATTCCAGAACAGATAAACGCCGCCCGAAACGTCCCGTCACCAAAGGTCGGAGACCCCATCTTCCTATAGCCTTGAATCAACCGCAAATCCTTCCATCGGCAGGTAGGAATCTTTGTCCGGTTTTAAGTAAAAACGATGGCGGAGTGGCTGCCCCGCGCGAAGGAAGCCACACCGCCATAGCATGAAGGAGATCGGAAGATGAAAAAAATCATCGATGCATTTGCGGCAAAACTCGGAATTAAAAAGAGGACGTTCGCCTACCGCGGCGACGTCCATCAGATCTTCCTCATGCGTCAGTTTTGGCGTGAGTATAAGGTCGCCCTTCGCATGAAAAGGCAGTTCATATATGAGGCATTCACAAGTTCGTGAAAGGGGGGGTACGAGAATCGGCAAAAGGGGTGTCTTAGTGTTGTTTCACCAAAAGCCTATGATATCAACGCCGACAATTTCGCCGTTCGATAGGTTGAAGGACACCGAGATCGGCAGGGGTGAAGACTTTTCGTTGACGTGCAACAAGAACATAAAGGCCTACCCCACTAATCTTGCAGATAGGGCGAATCGGTA
>CAYTFM010000445.1:0-5339 GCA_964436735.1 uncultured Victivallales bacterium
GCGGTGAGCTCCTCCGAGGAGGTGGCGAGGATGCGGGAGTCCTCCTGGATCTTCAGCAAGGTCTGCGAGAGGGATTCGCACGAGGCGTCGAGCGCCCTGGTCAGATCGCCAATCTCGTCGCCAAACTTCAGGCCAAGCCGTTGCGAAAAATCACCATTGGCGATGCCTTCCGCCAGCGCCTTCGCCTTGCGGACCGGACTCGTGATGGAGAAGGAGACCACAAGGCCGAGGATGATCGAGAGCGTGAACGCCGCGGCGGTGGCGCCGATCATGATGGTCTGAGCTTTGCGCGAGGAGGCGATGGACTGGCTGACGGTCGTCCCCGCAACCTTCTTGTTGATCTCGACCAGCTTCTCCAGCCGCTCATACACGAGCAGATAGGCCTTCCGCGACTCGACCGCCGCCTCTATCATCTTACCGTCGATCGCCTCAAGACCGGCTTGCCGATCCGTCCCGCCCTTGCCTTCCGCGTCGAACGCCACGGCCTTCTCCTCCGAGAGCTTGTAGAACGCGGCGTGGGCCGTTTTCCATTTTTCGAAAAGCGCGGCCATCTCGCTCCAGACGGCAGCCTCCTCCGCGTTTTTCGGCAGACTGGCGTAGGCGCTCCATGAGCCGGCTACCCGCGACTGCGCCTTCTCGATGGCATCATACTGCGCTTTCCGTATCTGCTGATTGGCGAAGAACTTCTGTATGATAAGACCACGCTCGCAGAGGACGATCCGGTCAAGGTTCTCCATGACGCACCACAGATTGTCGACCGAGGGGAGACGCTCGTTGCCGATCTCCTTGATGGAGCCCAGAGACTCCTTCAACCCCTGCGAACCGATGTAGCCGGCGATTCCCGTGACGATGGAGATCGACACAAAGCCCGCGAGCAATTTCGTCTTCAGCCCGATTTTCATGCGTCCCTCCCTTTATGGTAGTGTATGTGACACACGTTGCTTCATGGCGTGATAGCTTTCAGAAATCTGCGTGCGTCGAGCACGGTGAGGAGGCAGTTCTCCAGCTTGCAGATTCCTGTGGCGAGATCGTCAGGGAACTTTCCCCCGCCCTCCGTCCGCTCCCGTTGAAGAGCTTCAATCCTGTCCAGGGCGACCTCCACAATGTCGCCGATCTTGTCGACCAGGACGGCGAAGTGCTCGCCGACGCTTTGCTTGAAGATGACCAGACGACGGCTGTCTGGCGACGCGTCTCCCTCGGCGCGCCTGTCGCCGTCGAAGCCAAGCAGTGCCCGCAGGTCGAGCACGAGATGGATCTGCCCTCTGATGTTCACATAGCCTTTCACCTGGCGGGGAGCGTGGGAGACGGGGGTGATGGACATCTCGGAATTGATCTCCTTGACCTGGAGGATGTCGACGCCGAACAGCCGCTCCGCCACGCTGAAGGAGCAGAACTGCTTCGTCGAGACGCTTCCCCCCGCAGTTTCCGCATTGCTCGCGCTCATGGTGTCTTCTCCTTCTGGCAGCACGAAGGAGTCCGACTCCATTCGAACAGCCTATGGATATCCGGGAAGAGGGTCATGCGATTGCGGATGATGGCGGTCCCCAGCACGCCGTCCATGCGGCAGGCGTCGGCGTCGAGCCGCACGGGGGACTGGAGGATGTCCGTGAGCGATGAGACGAGCAGGCCGCACGGGGTGGCGTCGCGCGCGGGGAGAATGAGGAACAGCTCGTCCCGCGGGGCGCACGGGGAGACGTCGAGTAGCGCGTCGAGACGTACGATCCTGGTAGACGTCCCGTCGACGGTGACATATTCGGTTTGTCCAACCATGCAGATTTGACTTTGTTGGATGCGTTCCACACGCCGGATTTGAGGAAGCGCGAGGGCGAAGTCCTCCTTCTCGCCGGATTTGAAGAGGAGCAAGGTCTGGGTTTCCGCGCCATCGTTCACACCGTCTTGCCTGGCTTCGGCGCGCGGTCCGTTCTTCCCCGCCTCTATGCCCGCATGCTCCGCGACGCCATCGATGTCGAGGATAAGTGCGACCTTGCCATCACCCATGACCGTCGCCCCCGCGTAACAGCTCAAGTGCTTCAGTGACGAGTGCATGGGCTTGACCACAATCTCCTCCGTGCCAAGCACGTGATCCACGATCAACCCCATGCGGCTGGAGTCCGCCTTGACGACGGCGAACACCAGAGACTCGCCCGCGCCCTCTTGCTCCCTTGCCTCCCGACGCTCTTGTCGGCGGAGACGGTGCGTCTCGGCGATGCGCGCGCGGGCGGCGGAATCGAGAGGAGTGGTGTGGCGCAGGATCTCGTCGAGTCTCACCATGGTGAGCAAGCGGTCGCGGAGGCGGTACACCTCCTGGTCTTGGGCGCATTCGATTTTCGTCCACACCTCGTCGTCGTAGAGGCGGACCAGCTCCTCAAGGCTTGTCTGAGGTATGGCGTAGCGGTGTCCGCCCACGACGACGATGAGGCAAGGGATGATGGCGAGGGTCAAGGGAAGTCGGAGGCGCACTGTGGTTCCCTTGCCGACGTCCGTGTCGATGTCGACCGAGCCGCCGAGCTTCTCGACAGAGGTTTTCACGACATCCATGCCGACCCCGCGGCCCGAGACGTCGCTGACGGTCTCGGCGGTGGAGAAGCCGGGCAGGAATATCAGTGAGACGACCTCCTTGTCGTTCATGCGCGCCAGATCCGCTTCGGACTTCAGCCCGTTTTGAAGGGCTTTGGTCTTGACTCTTCCCGCCGAGATGCCCGCGCCGTCGTCTTCGATCTCAATGTTTATCTGACCACCTTCATGGTACGCGCTGAGATGGATGCGGCCGCAGGTCGGCTTGCCGACCTTGCTCCTGGCCTCGGGCGTCTCGATCGCATGGTCGCAGCAGTTCCGCACCAGATGCGTCAACGGATCCGCGAGGGATTCGAGAATGGTCTTGTCCACCTCCACTTCGTTGCCGCTGATCTGCAGTTCGATCCGCTTGTCGAGTTTCGCCCCGAGGTCGCGCACGACGCGGGGGAACTTGTTGAAGATGTTGCCGATGGGCTGCATCCGGGTGCGCATAATCGTCTCCTGGAGCTCGCTGGTCACCAGATCGAGCCGCTGGACGTTCGCCCGGCAGAGCGGATCCGCCCGGTCGAACGACATGAGTTGCTGGTTGCGCACGAGGACCAGCTCTCCCGCCAGATTCATGAGACGGTCGAGGATTTCGATGTTGATGCGGATCGACTCGCCGCCCTTCTGCGCTTCTTTCGCCGTGGCGGACTGCTCCCGCGGCGCGGCCTCCTCCGGTGGTTTGTCTCCGCGGGTCCGCGCGAAGCTGTCCTCCGCCGCTGGCGGGGGCGGCGGTGGCATGGACGCTGGCTCACGCATAACAACGCCCCCCGATTCATGCCGCCCTGCCGCCGCCCCGGATACGCCCTGAGGCACTTCGAGAATGGTGATGTCTTTTTGTGGCAGCTCCGAGACTTCTCTCGCCAAATCCGGCTCGAGGACCGTCGAGTACACAACCTCGTAGAAGGCGAGATCGGGAGGTCCCTCTCGTATCGTGGAATTCGGGACGGTGATTTTCCCCTCAATGATCTCGCCCGTCTGCAGGAGGCTTTTGATCAGGGAGATCAGACTTTTCCGCATCCTCCCCATCTCGGAGAGGTCGTAACGAAAGAGGTAGAGATGATCATGGCCAGGACGACGGCGGTCGAAACGGAACGCGTTGACGTTCACCGCGGGATCAGTGCCTGCCGCGTCCCGCAGCGCGACGGACGTCGCCAGATCATTCTCGGCTTCGGGTGTGACCGTTGTAAGCAGGAGTGCGGAAAGTTTCTCGCAGGTCATCTGTATGTCGAACGTCTCGCTGCGGGCGATGTCGTCGAGCATTGCGAGGAGGATGTCGACCCCCTCGAGCAGTGTGTCCACGCATTTCCTGTGCGGGGCGAGCTCTCCCGACCTGACGACGGCGAGCAGCGTCTCCATTTGGTGGGAAAGCGCGCCGATTTTCCGAAAGGAGAGGAAGCCGGCTGATCCCTTGATGGAGTGGATCGACCGAAACACCTTGTTGACGAGCTCCTTGTCAGGATTCTCCTTTGTCCTCTCCAAGGCAAGGAGATCCTCCTCAATCGACGAGAGGTTCTCCTTCGACTCGGCGACGAACTCGTTGGCAAGCTCCTGATCGAATTCCATGAGCAATCCCGTTGTTGGAGACTTCAGCATTCTCAAATTACGACGCGCCTTGTGCGGCCACGACCTGACCGGCCCCTGTCTCGCCTCTCGTTTCCATCGTTGGAGGCGGTGCGTGGTAATACGCATCGAGCCCTGTCAACCTGAAGAGATCCCGCAGATCTTGATTTGCGCCAACCACTTCCAAAGAGAAGTCTCCCCCATCACGTTTGAGCATTTCCGCGAATGCCGCGAGCACGCCCAGTGCGCACGACTCGACATTCGACGTCTGCGCGAGGTCGAAGCGAAACCTGCGCCCACCTTCGTCAAAAAGCGCCACGAGGGCATGGCAGAGACCGATGCAATCGCCTCCCGTCATATCCCTTCCCGGCTTGATCGTGCAGACCCCCTCATACTTCTCCACGCCAAAGGACTGGACCGCGGCGGTCGCATTGTCGTCCGGCTTATCGTCCCTCGTCGCCTCGCGGGACTCGTTGCCCGCCGGTGGAAGCGTGACCCAGTGGGCCGCCTCCCATTCGGCAGGAGCGCGCGGCTCCGTTCCATCAGCCCCGGGAATGGCGGCGTCGCGGGGCAGCACCTTCCCCACCTGCTTGCGGTATGTGGCGACAAGCGCCAGAAGGCGTTCATTCTCAAGGCGTAATTGCTCCTCACGCCGCTCTCTGTCCTGTTCCTGCTGCTGGACTTTGTCGAACACCAGCGACACCGCCTCAACGACCTTTTCCGCGGTGGGCGGCTTGTCGATGAAATTGACGCACCCTTTTCTCATCAACTCGACGACTGTCGACTTGTCGGCGTACCCGCTGATGGCCATCATGGGAATGCGCAGCTCGGCCTCCGTGATCCGGTCGATCAACTCCAAGCCGCTCATCTCGGGCATGATGATGTCCGAGATCAGCAGCTCATGCGCCTCCTTGTTCTCGGGAAGCAGAAGATCGAGGGCCTCTTGGCCGTTGCTGACGGCGTACACTTTGAACCCCGCGAACTCAAGGATCAGGCGGAGTGTACTTCGCATCTCCTCCTCGTCTTCGACAAGCAGAATCCGTTTCCCTTTGTGCCTATGTCGTGGCGCGGTTGCAAACATGGCATACCTCCTCGTCCATTGGGTAGTGGCGACGGCATAGACACACAGCAATCGTGATGCCAAAACCAAAGGAGAAACCGTGCGCCTTGCCGCTCAGACACTTGGCGAAAATGATAGGTGGAACCACCTCATCGCAAGG
>CAYTFM010000446.1:0-4568 GCA_964436735.1 uncultured Victivallales bacterium
CGATAGCCCGGCCCTGGAGCATGGCGCGGTTCTTTCTTTCGGCCCTTCCGCTTCTTGGGCGCGGGCATCGAATCGCCTCGTGCGGCGAGAATCTGCGCACTCGCCTCCGCGCGACGACGCACAATGGCTCCCCGCGGCGGCGTGGGAGGAATCAGGCACTCGCAGCCGTGACCGATCAAGTCCTGACGTCCCGCCTTCTCCAATGCCTTGCGCACCTCGAAGTAGTTCTCCGGCTTGAAGAACTGCATCAACGCGCGTTGCAGCTTTCGGTCGCGAAGCTGCCGAGCGATTGGCACTGTCTGCCTGGTGAAGGGATCGATCCCGGTGTAATACATGGCGGTGGCGACGTCGAACGGCGCGGGAGGCAGGAGCGGATCCGGCTCATGGTCGTGCTCGTACCGCAGATGGTGATCACGGGAAGGCTCAAGCTTCACATAGCCCACCCGGAACCATTTGAGATTGTCGGCGGGGATCACCGCGCCCCCCTGCCCCCGCAACTCGGTAAACGCCACCGAGACGTTTTGCAGCTTCTCCCAAAACGGCAGGATCGCCAACTGGAACGAACCATATTCGTTTCCCGCCAACGACAGTGGGATCGGATCGGTCAGGGAGCCGTTGTATATCGAATCGGCGTAGATTTTGTCGCTTTCGGTCACGGCCCCCACGGCGAACTGCCGAGGAGTTTCACCGACCTTGCCCGGGTACAACCGAGCGAGACTCAGATCGAACCGGACCGTCTTCCAGCGGGCGTCCGCCTCTTTGGCCTGCTTCGCCAACTGACGCCACTCGGCGGCGGTCAACTGATCGAACCGCGCCACCAACCGCATCACATCGGCGTTCAACGGCTCGAACTCGTCGAGCTTCTGACGAAGTGCGGGGAAGATCGGATGACGGTCTTCGGCCACGGCGCGCCTGGCCTCCACGAGTTCAGGGCTTTTGTCTTGGTAGACCTCCTTGACGGGCGGCAAAATCGTCTTGCCGGAACCGCTGAGGAACACTCCTTCACTATTTCTCAGTTCAAAGTCCAGACAGTACTCCCCCACCTCCTTCATCTGGTAGGGCATCGTGGCCACTCCGTCCCCCGAGGGCAGTTCGGCAGGGATCACCTGGAGTTCCCGTCCATTCCGAGAAATACGGCATTCGCCTTTGACGGGCGAGGGGGATTTATTTATCGCGCACGACAAGACGCCACTCCCGTAGACCAGGTCGGCGCGGAGATCGGTGACGACGGGCAGCGGTTGCCCCGCCTTGCGCCCACGGAAAAAAACATTGCCCCATTCCTTCCCGGCGTTCTGGTTGACCCATGGGGCGTCGCCATTGGGATCCCAACGGGAGGCTTCCGCGGGATTGGTTTTATATCGCCACAACTGGACGTCCCATTTCTCGCCGGGCTGTGGCGTCGACACAAGCCTTTCTTTTTCAGATAGTTGGGAGAAAGGAATTCGCATCTCCAGCGTCCAGCCGCCATCGAAACGACCTGAGACACACTCCCATTCAGGCTCGAACTCCTGCCAGACGGCGGAGGAGAAGTCGTCGCGGGCTCCCACCGGGCTTCCGACGAAATGGTGCCACACCGGAATAGTGCCTTGATCCTTACCTGCAACGTGGAAGAAACGGATCTCGCCCCGGTCGTACTTCAGCCGGTTGTGATTCTGATAGTTGAACTTCTGATCGCGGAAAGTGGCAGGCTCCCCGGAAGCAAGGCCTTGCATGTCGGACTCGAACATTTTCCAGAACACATAGATGCTCCGGGCGTCGTAGGCGAGGCGGACCTCGGTGGACTGCGCAACAAGGGAATTGGACTTCGGGTCAGTGAAATCCTTCGCCACCTCCGCCTCCTTCCAGCATCCGTCGTCCATCTTGCCGTCGATGACCGGTGGAACGTCCGTCCAACACACGTTGACCGACTGCTGTGACAACGCACAGGGAATGGTCAAAGCCTGACTCAGTGCGCAAATCAGCGCCGCCGCCGACACACATAGCCGCCGTTGCTTCGCCTGCGGGATGGGCATTATCATGGTATTCCTCCTTTTATTCATTTCGACGCAGGCGGCGACGCCTGAGCGCCCTTCCGCTCGAGAACGAGCCACCCGCGGGAGGCCGCGTCCTTATGGGCGGCGGGCGATGGAAACCATGTCTTGCCGGACACGCCGCCGACGCCGATGTTCCGCACGAAGTTGATTCTGAGATAGGCATGATCCGCAGGAGCCAGATTGAGCTTCTTCAGATCAATGCGAAGTTCGGCACTCCACTCGCCCTTTCCATCGTCGGTGATGGCATAGGTGGCGGCTTGCGGCTCTGCGCCGATCCCGCCTCCCCCACATTCCATGAAACCGCCACCATAGGCAGGGATCGCCTGATAGTATGAGAGCGGGGCGGCGGCGCCTGCGGCCTGATCGGCATTGAGGAAGAACTCCACACTGGGGAAACTGTAGGCGGGCGCGCCGTATTTCGCCGGACACTTCTCCATCGCGGCCAGGTTCGTTTGCGGACAGCGCAACGCCAGGTAGAGGTACTGGTCGTCATAGGCGAAAGCGAACAGCGTCCGCGTGGTGTCCACCACCGTGCTTTGCCAGTTGAACCACGGGCTTTGATCCACCCACTGCCACAGAGCCTCGTCGGGTTTCCCGTCTATCGCCGGAGGCGTGTCGACGCGGCGCGCCGTGGCGACGCGGGCCGCGACGGAGCTTAGCGCTTCCATGCGCGTGCGGCCGGCTGGCGTAGAGGCGGCGGAGGGCGGGGCGATCGCCATCAAAGCCTTCCGTCCTTCACCGACCAGCTTCTCCTGATCCGTCACGCCGCGTGCGAGAAGCTCGCCAATGCGCGTTCCAGCGGTGTCCTGCACGATCTTGCGCACCGCCAAGCCGCATCCGTCGAGGTGGAGCGGCCCGCAGAACTTGCTGTTGTCGCCGGCCCTCAACAGCTGCGCGTATTCAAGGGCGTCGACCTGTGAAGTCCCGGCGTCGCCCTCGATGAGCGTGGCAAGCAATGCATCCGGCGCGGCTCCGTCCCACATCTTCTTGGAAAGAGCGGAGTAGGCATGGTAGGTCTTTGACGCGTATTCGGTCAGCTTGAACGTGGATGCGAAATAATCAATGCGCTCCTTGATGATATCCTGCTTCGCCAGCTTGCGCGCCTCTTCCAGTATCCCTTGGCAGCGAACCACGTCCTCTTTGGGAAAGAGAACCAATGGGCAGGCATTCTGGTACAAGGCGAATTTGTGCTGCAGGTTGATTTTCTCCACCTTGCCTTTCCATGGCACGTACACCATGAGGTTATCAAGCAGCGGGCCATTTTTCACGCGCAACTGTTCCATTGTCTGGAAATACGTGAGCATGGCGGGGGCGGCCTCCTCGAAGACGGCCTCGCACCAGCGCGCGGTGAGCGCGTCCACGTCCTGCTCCGGATTCCAGAGCAGCTTCTCGAGGATCCAGACTTTGGGGCCGTCCATGCCCCAACTGGCGTTGATCTCGCCGAAGAACGCCACCTTGCCGCTGCGGGCGTTTTTCGCGACATGGCGCAGATAGTCAGCCATGTCATGCGTGTAGATGTTCGGATTGGGGGTGGAATCTCCGTAGTAGTATTCGTACACCCCGATCTGATCGAGACGCTTCAGCCACGCGTCGGCGATGTCCAGATAGACGCGGCGCACCTCCGGGTTAAACCAAGTGGCGCGGGTGGCGCAAAGGAACGGCATGATGTTCGGTTCGAGCGGGAGATCGCGCGGCGGGAGATCGCATTGGGCATACCCGAACGTGGTGATGATTTTGCCAGGGTGGCTCTCGTTGACGGCTTTCGCCACCTGGTTGAGGAACGCATACCAGCGCGCACTTTTCCCGCTGTCGACGCTGCAGCCAGGAATCTCCACCGCCGGGCCGTCGAGAGCCTTGCACTGCGGGCATTCGCAATAGCCACCGTCGGTCATACCCATGCTGCAAGCGTCCTCCCGTGGATTCTCATCGAAGAATTTGCGCACCTTATCGATGATGATCTTGACCACCTCCGGATTCGAGATGCACGGTGCCTGGCCGTCGCCTTTATCCGTCAGTTTCCGCACGCCGTCCACCATGGGGAAGTACTCGGGATGCGCCGCGCCGTACTCCTTGACGGTGATGTATTTCTGGATGCTGTGCTCCGCGATGTAGCGCTTCTGCCCGGGGGGAAGCCGCCAGGGAATGTCCCCCATACCCCATGGCCCTTTCTTGCCGGCGGCGTTGAACGCCCAGCACGCCCTGTTCTTGTAGACGGGCGCCTCGACTCGGGTGCCGACCGGAACGCGGACGGATGGGTGACGCGGAGCAGCGAGTCCCATTTTCGCCGGGAAATAGCTGTCGACCCCCATATATTCCCTGGCGAAGTCGAACTGCGCCCAGTTCGTCGTCTCTCCTGTGCCGCCAACCAACACCACATACGAGGGGGTGACGGAGACGATGTATCCTTCGGGATCCAGCGTCTTCAGGCGGTCGCCGAACAGTTCCATCGCCTTCGCCGTCTTCCCCACGAAGATCGGGAACGGCAGCGTCGCCGGATCATACCCTTTCTCAGCCCCGGACTTCAACGTGCGGCCC
>CAYTFM010000446.1:4578-5323 GCA_964436735.1 uncultured Victivallales bacterium
GGCAAATTCCGAATGCCCAGCTCCAGCTGGGAGCCGTCGATGCCCCATACCTCCATCAGGTATTTCTTCACGTTCATGGCGCGGCGCTGCGAAAGATTGAGATCATCCTTCTCCATGCCCACGGAGGCATTGCATCCCACGATCCGGGCGCGCGCCATGGGATGGGCCGCCAGGCGCCCGCCGGCAATGTTCAGCACGTTCCGATAGCGCTCCATGGCCCTCTTCAGGCCTTTCTCCTGAAATGCCTCCGCCTGGGTTCGATCCGCGTAGCGCACGTAGACCTCGGGAACGGCATCGTCGCCGGATCATACTCTTTCTCAGACACAGACTTCAACGTGCGGCCCGTGCTTTGGGCGACATAGTGCTGCAGAAAGTTCGCCGGCCCGGCATAGCCTCCGCCTTTCACCACAGCGTCGCCGACTATCACCGCCTGCCGGTCGCCGTCGACCAACGGAAAGGTCTCGGCCCCGGTCACATGGACGACGGATAACTGGATCAGCAGAGTCAGTGCGATCAAACGAATAGCGATCTTCATCATCTTTCCTCCTGTCTTTCATGTATTCTGCATTTTCGCATCATCGCAGGGCACCTTGCCTATTTTCAATTCACGAAAGGAAGCGCACTTGCGGGTATCGGCTTCTCCCACACCACGTGCCCGTCGAAATAGAGTGCGTTGAGGCCTCTGTTGTGGCGGGAGTCGGCTGCGTGATCCAGATGGGGGGGGCCATAGTACAAAGGTTGATTA
>CAYTFM010000447.1:0-389 GCA_964436735.1 uncultured Victivallales bacterium
CGCCTCCAGGGCGCCGTGCCGCTGCCGCGGCGCAAGGCGCCTTTGCTGCTCGACGACGCCGGAGCGGCGGCGGGGCTGGCCAGGCTCGATGGCAAGGCCGCTTCCGTGGCGACTCCGCAGCAGCTCAAGGAGGCGGAGGCCTTGATGGCGTACAGCCCCGAGCCGCCCGAGATCATCCACGGAAATCCGAACTGCGCCTTCTGCCCCGAGCACAACGCCCAACTGCGCTTCGAAGGGCCGGGACAGTTCCGCTGCGAGAAGAACAAAGAGCTGGTTGATCCGGCAAAAATGCCTGATGCGACACAACGCGCGGCATACTTCCAACAGCATTGCGCCCTGGCGAACGCATCGCTCAAGCTGGCCCGCGCCGGTTGGGACTCAGGCTACAC
>CAYTFM010000447.1:399-5306 GCA_964436735.1 uncultured Victivallales bacterium
TGAAGAAGGCGGCGGACATCCGCACGGCAGATGCGAAGAAGTATCCGAAGCTCCCGATATCCGACGAGTCGGCAACGGCGTTTTATGCGCGGGTCAGCTCCGGCAACCTCCAGGAGAGCTGGTGGTATGCGCCGCTGCCGCGGGCTTACGACCTGGTGATGGCCGCTGGTATCTGGTCCGAGGCGGACGCCGCTCTTGTGGCGCGCGACCTGATCCTTGAGGGTGTGGCCGTGCTAAGGGCGCACCGCTCGGTGGCCAACCAGCAGGCCGAGTACAATCGTGGCGTCGGCGTCGGCGCCTTGGCGATAGGGAATTCCGTCCTGGCGGCGGAGGCGCTCAACGGCGAGTACGGGATGCGTGCCCAATGGGGATTCGATTTCGACGCCGACGGCTGGACTATGGAGCGCGACCTGGGCTACCAGCGAGCGGCCATGGATCCGTTCATGGATTTCGCCAAGGCCTTGAATGCCGCCGGCGTGCCGGTCTTCGACGCCAGCTTCAAGAAACTCTTCGATGCTCCCGTGCTGCGGAGTCCAAATATGGCGCAAGGCCTGGAGCTCTATGTCGAAGCCCTCGAACAGTTCCGCGATCCGCTCTACCGGCGCAGCGTGGCCGCATGGAAGAAGGAGCCCCTGCCGGATCTGCCGCAGGGCTTTCCGAACAGCGTGCAGGCGGCCGGCGGCTTCACGATGCTGCGCTGTGGCCATAACGACAACGACCTCGTCACTGCGTCGATCAACTGGGGAGAGCCGGTCTTCCGCGGCGGCAGGACGCTGCTTAATCCGACAATCCGCTGGCGCGGCTACGAGTTGAACGCGCAGGTCATGCGCATCGCCTACGGATCGAAGTTCTCGGGATTCTCTTATGCCGCCACCGCGGGCAACACTATCGCGATCGACGGCGAACTGCAGTCCATGGCCCGCGCCGAGCAGCGCGCGCTGCTCGACGGGCCGTGCCCGGCCGGACGCTGGACCGCGCCCGCCACTTTTCCGCAGTATCCCGGCGTCGAATGGTCGCGCAGCATGGCGATCTGCGGCGACAGCGTCGTCGTCCTCGACCAGATCACCAGCGCGAAGCCGGCGCGCATCGACCGCTTCACCTTCCTGCCGGTCAATGATGCGGTAGCGCGGACGGCGGACGGCGCCGAGCCGGCATTCACGGACGACGGCGGATTCTGCGGGGACAACAAGAACTATCAGTATTTCACAGGCGTCCAGCGCGTCTCCGCCGCCGCGCCGGAGCGCGTGTCGTTCCCGCTGACTCCCGACAAGAAGCGCGTCGCGGTTGTGCAACTGCGCTCGCCGGAGAAGACGCAGTTCTTCCGCATGCGCGCCCCCATCACCTGGAACGTGCGCGAGACCCAGGTCTGGGCGCTGCGCCGCTCCGGCGAGACCAACGCCTGGTTCGCCGAGGCGCTCAGCGGCGTCGACACCGCGGCCGGCGCGAAGTCGGAGGGCGAACAACTCGAACGCCTTGACGTGCATCGCGAAGGCAAACTCCTCCCACCCGATCAGGCCTTGGCCGTGCGGGTGCGCAACCAGGCCGGAGAGTACCTGGTGCTCACCTCCGGCTTCGACGGTCCGCACAAGGTGGACGGGAGGGAGCTCAACGGCCCGCTCACCGTCTTAATCTTGAAACAATAACAAAGATGAACTACGTCATGAAAAATGTTGGTTTCTACTCACCGCGCCCACCTTCGCCGAGGCAAGGTTCAACCATGAGAGAAACACCACTGCTCCCGGGAATGGCGCGGGGAGCGTCTGGCTCCGCCGCGCTCCCGTGGACGCACTTTGGTTTTTTGGTCGATTGTTTCATGGGAGGAAACGACGGGAGTCGGCGGAAGTTGAAGGCGTTCACTATCATTGAATTGCTCGTTGTTATCGCGATCATGTCGATCCTCATGACCATATTGCTGCCAGCCCTGAAGAAGGCCAGGGATGTGGCCTTTACGGCAGACTGCAAGAGCAGGCTTAGGACACTGGCGCTTGCGAACTTCAACTACGCCTCAGACTGGAACGACTGCATCCCGCACGCCACCGGCGACACCCCCGATATCTGCGCCAGCACCCTTATGCTCGCTCAGTACACCGTCGATTCCATTTCCGCCAGCACCTCGGCCGCCAAGCCCAGCATCAACAATCCGGCAATGTGCCAGGCGTTCGTGAGAAACAACGACTTGGCCTACCTCGGAAAAGGCATACATCCGGCCGCTCCCTATCAGGAGTACTCCAGAGTCTGCTGGTACCATTTCACCTCATACAGACAGAGCACCAACCTATATTTTGCGTATCGTGGAACCTCCGGACCGTATTATTCCGCCGGAGTGAGGGGTGACCGCACCGCCTACAACATGATAAGACTCAGAGAGATCAAGTATCCTAGCGAGGGCATATGCTATTTCGAGGGCAAGAACGGCAACAACACAACCGGTTTCGACAACTCCGCCGACCCTATCGCCTACAAACCCAGTCACGGCAACGCCTTTCCGTCCGTCATGTTCGATGGAAGCGCCAGAGTATGGGGCATAAGCTATCAAGCATACGGGCGGTGCTGCCTCTACAACGGCCATCCCAATTGGGATTATCCCACATCCGAGACCTTTCGCGCCTGGCTCTGCTACCTCTATTTCACGTACTGATCAAAGGCACGGCTATTTGATATGAGTGCGTTTTATATCTGCGGGACACCACAGAAGGAACCTCAACCATGCGTATGAACACGGAGGAGCGACTGAGCAGACTGCGCGACGCAATGCGTGCCCATCTCGAAGAGGGACTCATCCCGTTTTGGTCGTCGCGCGCCGAGGACACGAAGTGTGGAGGATTCCTCACGAACTTCGACGGACGCGGCGTCCACACCGGCACGCCGGAAAAATACCTGAACACCCAGTGTCGGCTGATCTGGACGTTCTCGCACCTCCACCGACGGCGGCCGACGGACGAGTTCGCGCGGCTGGCCCGCAAGGGGGTGGACTTCATCCTCGCCCACCTGTGGGACCGGGAACGGGGCGGCTTCTTCTGGAAGTGTCGCCGCGATGGCGGACGGCTGGATGACGGCAAGATTGTCTACGGCGAGAGTTTCGCCATCTACGCCTTGAGCGAGTACGCTCTGGCGACCGGTGACGCGCGCGGACTGGAATACGCCTCACGGACATTCGACCTGCTCCAGCGGCACTGCGCCGACACGCGCCACGGCGGCTACCGCGAGTACTTGAACACCGACTGGACGCCGGAGACGCCCGGTTTCGGTGGGGGCGACCGCAAGACACTCGACACGCACATGCATCTGATGGAGTCGTTCACGACACTGTTCGCGGTGTCGGGCGAGGAAGTCCACCGCCGCAAGCTGCTCGAACTGGTCGACCTGATTGCCGCGCGCATGATCGATCCGGCCACGGGCTGCGGACTGAACCAATTCGACCTCGCTTGGAATGCCGTCCCCGCCTTGTCCTTGAAGCGCACCTGGAACGCCGAGCGTTTTGGCGAGCGGCCCGCCGAGCCTGTCGAGACCACCAGCTACGGACACAACACCGAGCTGGCGTGGCTCGCGCGCCGGGCGCTGGAGACCTCGGGGAGCGGGGTGGAACCCTACAAGCCGATGATGCGCCGGCTGATCGACCATGCCGTCCGCCACGGCGTCGACTGGGAGCGCGGCGGCATCTACCGTGACGGCCTGCGGGCGACCGGGGAACCCCTAGTGCGCGAGAAGGAGTTTTGGCAGCACGCCGAGGCCCTCGTCGGCTTCCTGGACGGCTACGAACTCTTCGGCGACCCGCGCCACCTGGAGGCCTGTGAATGCCTCTGGCGGTTTGTCGACGACCGCATGATCGTTCCGGATGTCGGCGAGTGGCGCACGCTTCTTGACCGCGGCGGCGCCGTTTTGGATGGCAACATCGGCAATCCGTGGAAGGTAAGTTACCACACCGGCCGCTCGATGATCGAGTGCGTCGAGCGGCTGGAACGGCTGGAACGGCTGGAGCGCGTCGTTCCAGGACGCGGCGAACTGGCGGAGAAGGACAGGCCATGAACAGGAACCTCATCACAGGAGTGGACATGAAAAATGCGAATAGAGGAGCCAGGCAGATGAAAGCTTTTTACATTTGCGGGACGCATTGGGACAGGGAGTGGTATGAGTCGTTCCAGGAGTATCGGATGTGGCTCGTCCAGAACATTGACGATATCATGGACCGCCTGGAGGCGGATCCGCTCTGCCGCGTGTTCCACCTCGACGGCCAGGCGGTGATGCTGGAGGATTATCTGGAGATTCGGCCCGAACGCCGGGAACGTCTGCTCCGCCTGCTTAAGGAGAAGCGCCGCGTCGCCGGGCCGTGGTGCATCATGCCCGATCTCTGGCTGGTCTCAGGCGAGGCGCTCATCCGCAATCTCGCCATGGGCATGAGGATCGTCAAAGAACTCGGAGCGGACTCGGGACGCACAGGCTACTGCCCGGATCTCTTCGGGCATATCGCCGCCATGCCCACGATCTTCGCGGGCCTCGGACTGGACGGCGCGGTCGTATGGCGCGGACTCAACGACGAGCAGGTCAAGGCCCAGTTCATCTGGGTGGGGCCGGACGGTTCGCGTCTCCTTCCGCACCGCCTGCCGGACAACGGCGGGTATCCGTGGTTCGCCCTCGCGCTGCGCTGGAAATGGACCAGTCTGAACGAGGCCGCCGTCAGGAACAGTGCCGAGCAAGGCCCCATCATCCCCTTGCCGACGGTGGCAGGATCCGGGCCGGATGCGGACGCGGAAACCCCCGATACGGCAGCAGACTTTGTCAGAGCCAATGCCGAACAGGCGATGGCCACCGAAGCGGCGCGTTGCCCGGCGCCGGTTCTCTACTTGAATGACGGGGGGGCCAACCAGACCATGCCGCATCGCATCACGGAGCTGCTCACTCAGATTCGG
>CAYTFM010000448.1:0-5282 GCA_964436735.1 uncultured Victivallales bacterium
TATCCCGGGCGCAAGCTCGGCCCGAATGTCTCGACGCGTCCAGGCGCGGTCGTGAGCAAGGACAAAGCCTGAACAAAATGGCGGTAACCAGGCCGTAGTTGCCGTGCGGCACGACGTAATCTACGATGGGAGAGGTAGGCGCATCCATGAACATGACAGCCAAGCATCTCAACTGTTTCATCGACGCGACGCGGGAGACTCTCAGTTCAATGTGCGGGATACAAATCCATCGCTCAGGGGAGTTGCGCAAAGTCGACGGAGAAATCGTGGAAGCCGACGAGTTGATGGCTATCATCGGTCTTGCGGGCAACGTGAAGGGTGCCGCCATGATCTGCTGTCCGGTCGAGATCGGTCTGTGGATGGTGAGCAAGTTCGTGATGTCCGAGATCAAGGAGATCAATATCGACTTGATGGATGGCTTCGGCGAATTGGTTAACATCATCGCAGGGGCGGCCGACGCCAAGTTCGAGGATATCAGGATAACGCTCGCCCTTCCGTCGATCCTTGTCGGGCAGAATGCGAAATTCTTCGCGAAGGCGGGCAGTCCGTTCGTCATCGTTCCCTTCTCCACGGCCGAGGGAGGTCGATTCACGCTTGGCGTGGCGATGGAAATATTGGGCAAAAAAACGTGAGATACGCTCTATAAGGCGGGTATTCCCGCATCCCGCTGGAGCGCGGTTGTTGACTCGCTCGGCCTCTCGCGTTACGTTAGGGATTTGAAGGGCAACAACAGCGTTAGCGTAGCGAGAACATATCCACACACACTAAATGCAAGGCGGGTGTCCTGCCGATGATCGGATGGCTGATACTGTCGGACATGGCACTAACATGGGGCGCAAGCGTGTCCCGCCTTGCAGCGTGGAACAGACCGGAGCGAGCATGAAAACCCGTCAGTACGTGTACCTTGGACTCCTCGCCTTCTTGGGGTTCGCCATCTTTTTCTCGACCTTTCGCAGGCCAATTGCCGCGGTGAACTCGTGGATACTTACGATCAGCGGTGATCTCCGCGTCAAAGACTTGAACACCTCGAGCGGCGTGCAGAGCGTTTCTCCCAAGGAACTGGCCGCAAGCTCCTTTGGGGTGAAGGCGCCGGCCACCGCCGCCACGCCCACCAAGACGGCGGCGGTGCAAGTCCAGAAGGACTTCAAGCTGGAGGTCCCCCAGACCACGAACCTGCCCAAGACGGATCAGCCTGTCGCCCCGTTTGTCGAAAAGGATCCGCCGATGGACGGCGGTTCGCTGCCTCTCGCGCCCAAAATGAGGAAGTTTGACGGCACCGAGTGGGACTTGGAGCGCACCGATCTGCGAATGGCGACCAATGGCAAATGTTGGTTCATCATCTGCAAATGCTACGACAAAGATCCCCGTGGCATCATCACGAAAAACTCGGAGGCGGGTGGCTCCGGCGCGGCGTTCCAGGATGATAGCATCGAGGTCTTTCTGAGGAAGGACAAATCTTCCGACGGATACGTGCAGTATGTGTCCTCGGCGTCGGGCAAAAGCCATGTCTACCGTATCAAGGTTCCCGAGAACGGCGATCCGCGGGCGATTGGCGCCACTGACACGTCGGGCAAAGAGTTTGTCGCCCCGGTGTTCGACATCCGCCGCGATGACGACGGCTTCACCGTCTACATGAAGATCGACTTGAGCAACATCGGGGCGAAACGTCTTCTCGTGCCGGGTGAAGAGATCCTGGTGCAGGTGGTGCGGAACTACCGCGGGCAGGGGACGGCGACGTCCGCCACGCTCCAGCTTTTTCCCGCCCATATCTACGCCGACAACCGCTACGGGTACAACAACCACGACCGCCGCGGTTTTCAGCCTGTGAAGATCGTAACAACGGATTCCGCGGCCGACGATCAGGATGAAAACCGGGAGGCTAACAAGTAGAGCGCGACTTTCGCGTCTATCTTGTCCCCAGCGTCGGATCTTTCCCGCAGGAAATCACCAAGGGCGGCCTCCTTCACGCGCATGACTTCGATATCCTCCTCCGGTTCGTTCGCGGAAGTGGGCGAACGGTTCTCCGCGGCTTCCTCGTCGATTGTCGCCACGGCCGTGACAAGCCATTCGTCTGTAAGGCCTGGCGAGGTGTAGACCGGTTGCGAGGCACGCTCGATCCTTCCGGTGTAGCCGGTCTCCTCTCTGAGCTCACGCAAGGCGGCGGAGGCGGGCGACTCACCCTCGTCGACCAAGCCGGCGGGGAATTCAATGACATAGGCGTCGACAGGAGGGCGGTATTGCCGTATCAGGATCAGTCTGCCTGAGGGACGTAATGTCGCCACGACCAAGGCCGCGCCGCGGCCACCATTCCTGCGGACGGTTTCCCACGTACGATGCGCGCCATGGGCGTCGATGAAATCGATCTCGTCCAAAGTGAGCCATTTTCCGCGCTGAACAGTCCGGAGCTTGAGAATGCGGGGTGCGTGTTTGTTTTGTGTGTGTGGCATTGAATGGATATTTTTCTTGAAAAAGATTAAAAAACTCTTGACTCGCCATTTTTCATGATTATAATGTATGCGTATTCAGAAGAAAAGTAAATCAGTAAATCCTTATCGCCATACGCGTCCAATCCCCTTTTATTCCTCGCTCCAGGCCAATGTCCTTTGTCTTTCTCTGTGACGCAGTCCTGTGAAGAGGCTGAAAGATTAACATATCCAATCGATCTTGATCACCCTGTGTAATAATCCGCGCGTGCCGTCTTTCTTGAATTGTCGAGTCGTCTTTGGTTCGAAGGCATGACGTGCCGCAAGAGGCGCGGGAGGTGAGAGAATGCGGTTTCCGCGTCACATAGTTCCTGAGGTTTCATGCTGATTGGGTTGACGGGAGGAATCGCATGCGGTAAAAGCTCCGCACTGACGGAATTCGCCGCTCTTGGGTGGAGGACTTACGACGCCGACCAGTTGTGCGCCGATTTGTATCGGGATATCGACGGGCCAGTGGTTTCTGCGATGAGGCGACGCTGGGGGGAGGACATCTGTCATGACTCCCGACTGAACCGAGCCCGCGTGGCCAGCATAGTGTTTGCCGACAAAACCGAGCTCGCGTGGCTCAACTCCCTTGTGCATCCATTGGTGTTCGCCAAGGTGGAGGAGAGTGGCGCGATGCGGAATGATGATGTGGTCATGTTTGATGTCCCGCTTCTGTTCGAAACGAAGTGGGAGCGGTTTTTTGCGGCGGTGATCGCTGTCTGGTCACCCCCGAGCCTGCAGATGGCTCGCCTTACGTCGCGTGGATGGCCGCTGGATGACATCACGGCCCGGCTTGCCGCCCAGATCTCGCCGGAAGAGAAGTTGGAGAGGGCCGACTACGGCATTATCAACACGCATGAATTCGCTTTTATGAAAACACAATGCACTACTATAAGTGAGGAATTAAAAAGGAAGATCTGATGGAGACGAAACCACGATTCACCCGAGAGCAGAGGCCCGCGACGACCAATACGGACGGCATTGAGGAGCAACCAGCCAGCACGGCAGCCATCGATGAGCGTCGCTATCAAGACCCTCCCCCCCCCCCTCCTCAGGAGAACTCTCGGATGAGGCGTCCGAGGGCGGAACCGCAGATGCGCCGGAGCGAGGAGGGAGCGGGCAATGTGGCTGAAAACGTCGACTCCGCTGCCCCCCCGATGAGGGAGCCTCCGCCGCCTAGATCCTCCAGCGGCAACACGTTTCCGGGGGGAGACGACGCCCAGCCCCGTTATGGCGAAATACAGCCGACTTCCGCCGACTATGCCAGCCAGCCAGACCGTTCCGACCGTCGCCACTTCGCCCGCGACTACGAGCAGGGCGAGCGCGACTACGCCCGCGATCCGCAACAGGACCAGGGGTATTACCGCAAAGGCGGCAGAAGACCCCAGTTCCGGGATCAGCAACGGGGGGATCAACAGAGAGATCAGCAGCGCGACCAGCAGAAGAACGGCAACGTCGGCGGCGGCTATTCCCCCCGCGACCGCCAGGACAACCGCGACCGACAACAGCAGGACAAGGAAGAGGCCGTCTACCGCGACCGCACCGCCCCAAGCCTCGACTTGAACGAGTTGCAGAAGAAGGATATGCACGAACTCGCCGAGATGGGGGGGGCGCTGGGCGTCGAAGGTATTGGCGCGCTTGCCAAATCCGATCTCATTTTCGAGATACTCAAGGCCAATGCCATGAAAAACGGACTGATGTACGGCAGCGGCTATCTGGAGATTCTGCCAGACGGTTTCGGCTTCCTCCGGTCGGCCAACTACAGTTATCTGCCATGCCCGGAAGATATATATCTAAGTCCTTCTCAGATAAGAAGATTTGCGTTAAAGACGGGCGATCATGTGGCGGGGCAGGTCAGGCCCCCCCGGGAGAAGGAGCGCTTCTTCGCCATGCTCAAGGTGGAGTCGATCAACAACGCTCCTCCGGAGAAGAAGAAGGAAATCGTCCCCTTCGAAAACCTCATCCCGTACTTCCCGACGGAACGTCTTGTCCTCGAGCGCGAGTCGGACGAGTACTCGATGCGCGTCGTCGATCTGCTGACCCCGATCGGCAAAGGGCAGCGTGGTTTGATCGTGGCGCCGCCGAGGACGGGAAAGACCGTACTGCTCCAGAAAATCGCCAACAGCGTCACGCGCAACTCCCCGGACGTCCACCTCATCGTCCTGCTTATCGATGAGCGTCCCGAGGAGGTCACGGACATGAAACGGTGTGTCAAAGGGGAAGTCGTCTCATCGACGTTCGACGAGCCACCTGAGCGGCATGTGCAGGTCGCCGAAATGGTCATCGAGAAAGCCAAGCGGATGGTCGAGTACGGCCATCATGTGGTCATCCTCCTTGACAGCATCACCCGTCTCGCCCGCGCCTACAACACGCTTCAGCCGCATAGCGGGAAGATCCTCTCCGGCGGCGTCGACGCCAACGCCTTGCACAAGCCCAAGCGCTTTTTCGGCGCGGCGCGGAATATTGAAGGCGGAGGCACGTTGACGATCATCGGGACAGCCCTCGTCGACACCGGCAGCAAGATGGACGAGGTCATTTTCGAGGAGTTCAAGGGAACCGGCAACATGGAACTCAATCTCGACCGCAGGCTGGTCGACAAGCGCGTCTATCCCGCCATCAACATCGAGAAGAGCGGCACCCGTAAAGAGGAACTGCTGCTGCATCCCGATGAACTGCCCCGCGTCTGGGCTCTGAGAAAGGCCCTCAACGGCGTCCCCCCCGTCGAGGCTATGGAGCTTGTCGTCGGAAAATTGAAAAATATCAAAACCAATATTGAATTTCTCATGACCCTGCCAGTATAATATCCCACTTTTC
>CAYTFM010000449.1:0-1272 GCA_964436735.1 uncultured Victivallales bacterium
TCCTGTCAGGGAGGCCGCCTCGGGAGGCGTGGCCGTCGTGCTGGGGATGGACGTCGACGCGGCGGGCTGGTCTCACGAGATCGCCGGGGGCCGTCTGCCGCCGATCCTGATAACCTTGTTCGTCTGCCTGCTTGTGATGACCTTCTTCTTTCTCCAGCATGAGCTGCGGGATTTCGCCTCGCTTGTGGCAGCCTCCGAGCGGCGCTATCGAATAGTGTCCGACTACACGCTTGACTGGGAGTACTGGATAGGGGGGGACGGGAGATTCCTCTACGTGTCCCCCTCCGTCGAGGAGATTACTGGATACACCCCCGCCGACTTCCTTGCCGATCCAGGACTGCTCCGACGCATTGTGCTTGAAGACGACTGGGGGAGAGTCGTTGAACACCACGGTTCGCAGGACATCCAGGAATCCACGCATGGACGCTGCGGAGTCAGGCTCCGAGTGAGGAGAAAGCACGGGCGGATTGTGTGGATCGACCACACCTGCAACAAAATCTTTGACGACGATGGCTCCTGGGCTGGACGCCGCGCGAGCAACAGGGACATCACCGACCGGATCGCCGCCGAGGAGCGTCTTGAGATGCTTTCGAAAGCGATCGAGCACAATCCGGCCTCGATCGTCATCACCGACGCCCAGGCGAACATTGAATACGTCAATCCACGCTTCACCGAGATCACCGGCTATTCAATGGATGAGGTGAGGGGGCGGAACCCCCGGATTCTCAAATCGGGCGGGACTCCCCTCGAGGTTTACGTGGATTTCTGGCGGACCATCGGAGAGGGAAAGGTGCGGAAGGGCGAGTTTCAAAACAAGCGTAAAAATGGCGCGCTCTTCTGGGAGATGGCGCTGATCGCCCCTGTGTCGGACGACAACGGGGTGGTGACTCATTTCGTCGCGGTCAAGGAGGACGTCACCGAGCGCAGGCGTGATGCGGAGCGGCTGCGCGAGTCCGAGTCGCGCTTCCGGACGCTCTTCGAGTCGTCGCGGGATGCCATCATGACGCTGGCTCCGCCAAGCTGGAAGTTCGCCTCGGCCAACCCGGCCACCTTGAGGTTATTTGGGGTGGAGACGGAGAGACAGTTCACCGAGCTTGGCCCATGGAGTCTCTCGCCTGAGAGGCAGCCGGACGGGACGCCGTCTTCGGTAAAGGCTCCGGAGATGATCGCGCAGGCGATGCGGGACGGATCGAGCTACTTCGAATGGTCGCACCGGCGCCTGAACGGGGAGGTGTTTCCGGCCACCGTGCTTCTGACTCGGGTCGAATTACA
>CAYTFM010000449.1:1282-3202 GCA_964436735.1 uncultured Victivallales bacterium
ACAGGGGAGTGCGTTTCTTCAGGCGACCGTCAGGGATGTGACGGAGCAGAAGCGTCTGGAGATGGAGTTGACGCATGCCAGAAAACTTGAGGCGGTGGGTAATCTGGCGGCCGGGATCGCCCACGAGATCAACACCCCCACGCAGTTCGTCTCGGACAATCTGCATTTCCTCAGGGACGCCTTCGCCGAGCTTCTGAGCGTCGTCAAGTCGTCGAAGGCGCACGCCTCCGACGGCGCGGCCGCTCCCGACGAGGAATTCGACTATCTCGCGCGTGAGGTCCCCAAGGCTCTCGAGCAGTCGATGGAGGGGACCGCGCGGATCAGCAAGATCGTTCAGGCGATGAAGGAGTTCTCCCATCCCCAGGCCGACGAGAAGGAGCTTGTCGACATCAACAAAGCCATCGAGACCACGCTCATCGTCGCCAACAACGAATGGAAATACGTCGCCGACATCGCCACGGAGTTCGATCCCAGCCTACCTCCCCTCTATTGTCTGGCGGGGGAACTGAACCAGGTCTTCCTCAATTTGATCGTCAACGCGGCGCACGCCATAACCGAGAAGCGGGGCCTGGATGGCGTGGAGAAAGGCCTCATCCGGATCAGCACGCGGCATGACGGCGATTGGGTCGAGGTCCGGATCAGCGACAATGGTTGCGGCATACAGGAGAAGCACCGCCCGCGCGTATTCGAACAGTTCTTCACCACCAAGCCGGTGGGCAAAGGCACCGGGCAGGGGCTCGCGATCTCCCATGGCATTGTGACGAAGAAGCATGGCGGCTCGCTGACGTTCGAGACGAAGGAGGATGAGGGCGCGACGTTTATCATACGCCTTCCTCTCGCTTGAAGGCGGATAGAATTCAAGAACCCGTAGGAGCCGCCATAGACGGGCCAACACGATCTTCTGCGATGGGATTATGGCAACTTGAGTTGCTCTTTGGGCAGCTTCTTGAAACAGAAGAACCAGTCGAGGCACTCATAATCCTTCCCCGCCTTCTCGACCCGTTCTTTGGCCTCGGACGTCGTTGTCGGCATGGGGATTATCACATCGTCGCCGGGCTGCCAGTCGGCGGGCGTGGCGCACTGGAACTTGTCAGTGGTCTGCATCGCGATTAGCAGCCGCTTTATCTCCTCGGTGTTCCTGCCATTGAGCCGGGGATAGTAGATCAAAGCCCTGACCTTCGCCTGAGGGTCGATGAAGAACACCGCTCTGACTGTCGCGGTGTCGCCGGACAACGCTTGGATCATCCCGTATTTTCTCGCCACCTCCATGGTGATGTCCGCAATGAGCGGGAAGGTCGGCTCGGCGTTCGAGATGTCCTTGTACTTTAGTTTCTCTTTGATCGTGCGGAGCCATGCTATGTGACTAAAGATGCTGTCCACGGAAAGCCCCACCAGCTCGCAGTTGAGCTTTTTGAGCGCAGGCGTCATTTTCGCGAAGGTCATGAACTCCGTCGTGCAGACGGGCGTGAAGTCGGCGGGGTGGCTGAACAAGAGCACCCACTTGCCCTTGAAATCCTCAGGGAAGCTGATGGGACCTTGTGTCGTCTGAGCCTTGAAGGCCGGGGCGTCCTCTCCTATGAGAGGCAGCGCGCTTCGGCTTTCCGTCGGCTGCTCCGCACTCGGCAGCGTGGTCATTGCGAACAATCCCACTATCGCTCCCGCCGCTGTCGATATGACGACTCTCGACATCCCATTTCTCGTTTTGCGGTTGTTGATGACTGGCCTGGCGTTGATTGAAGATAGCCATTCCATGCGTAGTCTCCTTTATCCTCAAGAGTTGCGGGAATGCTTCGCTTTACTGCCATGAACGCATTATAGACCATTGATCCACGCTCCACCATGGGGTGTAGTCCTACCGCTGGTTTTGAGCAATCGGTGTCGAGATAGTACGCTATGTTGACATTGCGGCGTGTATACGCC
>CAYTFM010000449.1:3212-4082 GCA_964436735.1 uncultured Victivallales bacterium
CGCCTTGTCGGCTTCCAAGGAGATGTCCTCGGCTCTGGGGTATCGGACAAATGTTGCCGGACATCGCGCATGCCGCTTCCTTATGGCAACTTTTATCCTTGCAGGCGGAATACCCCAAAAAACACAACAATAATGCAACATGCTTATAGGCAACAATATGCGGCAATACTCCTGTCTCTGGCATGGCCAATGCTCAAGAGGTGCGTATCATTTGGCGCATGATTAGGGAGACACTTCAATGAGAGCGCATGTGCTTGTTGTGGATGACGATCCCGCGTCGGCCTTATTCGCGAGGAAGGTTCTGGCGAAGGCTGGTTACCGCGTCGACGTGGCCTCGAATGGAGAGCAGGCGGTTGAGCGCGCGCATGAAGGCGGCTACGGACTGGTGCTTATGGACGTGGTGATGCCTGGCATGAGCGGACTTGACGCGGTGTCGGCCATCAGGGCCGCGGAACGGGAGGGGGGGCGGCCCGGAATGGCCCGTGTTCCCATTGTCGTCTATACGGCGCGCGCAATGCGGGATGAGCTCGCATGTCTCATGAAAGCGGATATAGACGGCTATGTCACGAAGCCCTCCACGCGGAAAGCGCTCCTTGAGGCGGTCGAAAGAGCGGCGACGGGAAGGGGGAACGGCTCGGATTTCAATCCTGAAGGCTCTCTCGCCTGTCCAAAACCCTTTGAGCATGCTCTATCGAGCGACACGGGTGGAAAGCCTCAGTGTCTTTGGGGGGTGGCGCGGGACATGACGAGGCTGAAGGAGGCGGAGACGGCGCTCAGGGAGCGCAAGGAGAGGCTTTGTGTCCTCGCCGAGCGTTTCGAGCTTGCCGCGCGGTCGCTGGAGATCGGGTTCTGGGAATGGCGCGTCCCGGA
>CAYTFM010000449.1:4092-4552 GCA_964436735.1 uncultured Victivallales bacterium
GTCTGGGGTGGGATGGCCGAATGTATGGTCTCTACGGTCTTGGGAGGGACCATACAGGCAACGCCCGCGACGCCTGGCTGAGAGGCACCCATCCTGACGACGCCGCCTTGTGCGAGAAGGAGATCCTGAAAGCCATAAACGGCGGGAAAGATTACGACTTGGAGTTCCGTGTCGTCTGGCCGGATGGCCAAATCCGACACCTCAAAACCTCCGCGAAGGTTGTCCGTGACGCGGAGGGGGCCGCCCTGATGGTGATGGGCGTCAGCTATGACGTCACGGATCGCAAGCGCTCCGAGGACGCGCTATCCCGCTCGGGGGACGAACTCAAGGAGGCCCTGTCACGCGTCCAAGCGCTTGCCTTCAGTGCCGAGGTGGCCAACAGGGCGAAAAACGAGTTTCTGGCCAACATGAGCCACGAGCTGCGCACGCCGCTGAACGCGGTGATCGGCTTCAGCAATCT
>CAYTFM010000449.1:4562-5274 GCA_964436735.1 uncultured Victivallales bacterium
GTAAGGCGTAGGGGGATGGACCTCTTGTCAATCATCGGCGATCTTCTGGATCTCGCCATGCTCGAGACGGGCGTATTTGATCTTGTGGACGCGCGAGTCGACTTCCGCAAGCTTGTGGAGGAGGTCGCCAAAACCATCGAGACCGATTTCAAAAGGAAGAACCTCGCTTTTAGGCTTGATGTGAGCGACGACATTCCAAGGTTCCTTCATGGCGACCCACCGCGGTTAAAACAGGTCGTGCTCAACCTTCTCGGCAACGCATTGAAGTTCACGGAGAAAGGGGAGGTGCGAGTCTCGGTGACCCGTGTGCCACCTGCCACTCGCCCGCGGCTTCCCGTCGGTCGTGGACTGCCAGAGACAAGCGTGGAGGAAGCCCTCGCCGACGTCGACTTGTCCGCAGACGACTCTGGTCAATCGCCCTCCTCCCACCTTGCACTCTCCGTCAGCGACACCGGCGTCGGCATTCCCGCGGACAGCCTGACGACGATCTTCGAGCCATTCGTCCAAGTTGACGGATCCAGCGTGAGGAGGTTTGGCGGAGCCGGGATCGGGTTATCCATATGCAAGCGGCTTGCCGAGAAGATGGGCGGCGAGATCAGGGTCGTGAGCCGGTCGGGCGCGGGATCGACGTTCACCTTGCTCGCCCCACTCAAAGCGAGCGCGGACTAACGAATCTGCCGAGTTAAGCAAGCTCTTTTGGTTCAACCGCCTG
>CAYTFM010000450.1:0-5197 GCA_964436735.1 uncultured Victivallales bacterium
GGCATCGCCCGGGCGTCGCGGGTCGTCGACTCCGATGAGTTCGTCGCGCTGCGCAGGGGAGAGCGTGGTGAATTTGCCCATGACTTCTGAATTGTTGGCGTTGGTGACTTCCATTGAGATAGGGCCTGCGACCTCGGGAATGGCCAATTCCACGTTGTCGCCCCGATTGGCAATGCGTTCGCCGAAGGCGTGTCTGATTTTGCAGCCCCCCAGAGAGACGTCCTCAAGGACGACCTTCTTGCCGTTGAGGATGGTCGGTTCGTTGATCTGAAATCGTTCTTCGCGGCGTTTGCGGGGGGAATCGAAACAGATGAGGGCGCAGATGGCGAGCATGAGGAGGTTGAGGGTGGACCAGAACACGGCGTAGGGGAAGAACTCCATCTGCATCAGCACTTGGTATTCGGGGACGAGATTGCGGAGTATTCCGGTTAGCGTGAGCGCGATGAGCAGGGACGTGGCGCCGAGCGTGTACCAGTCGATGCCGACCGAGGAACCGGAGCCTTTGGGGGTGACGCGGAACGGGACGCCAAATGGCTTCACCAGGCTGGCGATGGTCACGGGAAGCATCCTGAACATGCTGAAGAGGCCTATGGAGGTGGAGATGATCGGTATGTATTTGCTGGGAGCCAGCCACAGCATGGACAAGGCGCACATCACCAGCATCGGCACCTGATACGAGACGATGTCGGCGGTGCAGGTGTAGAGCATGGGGGGAACACCTGTCCAGAGATAGACAATGGGGATGAACACCAGCATCAGGCGGGTGATCGGTTGGATGACCCAGCCATAGGGGGAGAAGAGCACGCGCTGCAGAGGGGAGAGCCCTTTGGCGCGCAACGGCCCCTGCGGTACGAAGAAGCATTGGATTCCCCCGCGGCACCAGCGGGAGCGCTGGATGAAGTAGCCGTTGACGGATTCCGCCGACATTCCCTGGCTGAGTTTCTCGTTGAGGTAGACGGTCCGATAGTTGACGGTGAGGAGGGTCAGAGTGGTGAGGAGATCCTCCGTGATGGAGGAGGTGGGGATCCCTCCCACGAGGTCGACCGCCTTCCGGCGCGCGATCGAGCACGAGCCGCAGCAGAAGGCGGCGTTCCACCCGTCCCGTGAGGGGGCCATGGCGTCGAAGAAAAGCCGTTGTTCGTCGGGCCAGACCTTGTCCAGGTAGAGGTTGGACTGGATCGGATCCTTGTTGAAGAAGTGCTGCGGGGTCTGTACGATGCCGATGTCCTCGTTGTTGACGAAGAAGCCCACCGTGCGGCGGAGGAAGTTCTTGGCGGGGACGAAGTCCGCGTCGAAGATGGCGAAGAGTTCGCCATTGGTGTGGCGCAGGCCGTTGTTGATGTTGCCGGCCTTGGCGTGGGCGTTGTCGGGACGGGTGAGATACCCCACGTTCTTTTCTGCGCAGAACTCCTTGAGCCATTGCCGCTTGCCGTCGTCAAGCACCCATATTTTGTAGGCGGGGTAGTCGATGTGCTTGGCGCCGACGATGGTTTTCTCAAGGACGTCGAGCCCTTCGTTGTAGGTGGGGATGAAGACGTCGACGGTGGGGAAACTGGTCAGCGTGGCCTGGTACTGGTCCGCCTCTCTGCTGCGCGTGTTGGTCTTGCTCATGATCAGGAGGAAGATGCACACCTCGGCGAACGCGAGGATCTCGATGAGGTACACCGTGACGATCCAGGCCTGTTCGCCGAAGCCCACTTCGGTGGCTGGGGCGACGGTGCGGAGATACCGCCAGACCAGATAGCGCAGTCCGATCAGAACCGCGACAATGGTGACAACCGAACGGTGGAGGTTGCGGTCTCTTTTCAGAAAGGGTTCCGCAAGCAGCCAGAACGCGCCGACGAACAGCAGGGCGCTGAGCGCGGAGAGATTAAAAGACATCAACGAACCTTGTCAGAAAGTTCATGACACTCCATTTCCGGGGTATCTTGGCCTCGACGCGCCGACCTATCTGAAAGAAGTTCTCGGGCGTGAGGTCGAGGTCGGTCGGATCGGCGGCGATCCAGATTCTGAACTCTTTCTTCGTATCCTTGCTGACGGCTGCGGCCAGATTCATGTCTCCCTGCACGCTACCCGAGCCGCGGAGGGCGACAACCGTCCCCGTGTGGGAACCGGTGTCGCCGATGAGGCGATAGCGGAGTTTGTCGCCGGGTTTGATGTTGGCGAACTGCGATTCGGAGACGGTGACGTCCAGAAAGACGCTCGCGCATTCCAGCAGGGTGACCAGTTCGGAGGCGATCACGACCGAGCTGCCCTCGCTCATCGGCATGCGCCACACGAGGGAGTCGTAGGGGGACTTGAACTCGAAGAGCTCGGCCTTGGCGATGCGCTCCTTTTCCTTGCCGATCTGGAGGTCGATGCCCTCGAGACGGTTCTTCGCCTCGTCGCGGGTGGTCGTCGCCAGCGATATCTCGATGACCAATTGATCCATGCGCTGCTTGGAATAAGGGGAGTCATTGTGTCCGTCTCCGAGGAACGCGCCGCTCTGGACGGCCTTTAGCGAGTTGGCGTGCTCCTCTATCTTGCTTTGAATCTGGATGATGCGTTGCTGTGAGGTGAGCAGGTTGGCCTCGTGCTTCTCCAACTCGCGCTTCGTCACAACCTGCTTCCCGTCCAGGATTTTACTGGAGTCAAACTCCTTCTTGGCCCTTTCCAGTTCCGCCTTCTCCTGCTCAAGCTTGTGCGTCTCCTGCTTGACGAGGGACTCGAGCTGCTTCGCCGAGAACTCCTGATATTTCTCGGAGTTGTCCTTGAGGGTGGCATTGAGCTGGGTGAACGTCTTGACGCGCTCGTCGAGGCTGGTGATCCGCGCCTCCAGCGTTTTCTTCTCCGTGATCAGTTTGTGGAGGAAGCTCTGGTCGACGCGGTTGTTGGTCACGCTGCCGATGAGTTCGTTCTTTTTGAAGGAAGAACCGTATGCGATTTTCTTGGTGAAATGGAGGTCGCCCGCGATGGGGGTGTGCAGGACCAGAATGCGTCCGTTGACGACGCCGTCGACCGAGTTGTACAGGTACAAGCTGGGGATGATCGAGATGAGCAGCACGCCTAACAGGACGAGTCCGACCGCGATGCGGGTGAATTTCTTATTCAGCATATGTGGTTCCTTGATTATTTCTAAGCGACGACTCGGTTTCTGCCCGTGTTTTTCGCCTTGTACAGGTTGTCGTCGGCATATTTCACGTGCCCTTCAAGCTCTTTTTCCACATCGTCGCTTCCGAATTGACCCGACGAGATGCCGATGCTGACCGTCACGGGGGTTGTCGGCTTCGTGCGCTCCTCGACGGCACGGCGGATTTTCTCAGCGACCTCGACGACGGCATCCCGTCGCACTTCAGGGAGGAAGACGATGAACTCCTCGCCGCCGTAGCGGGCGACCACATCCGACTTTCGCACACTTTCCTTTATCATCCATGCGACGTGCAAGAGCAGATCATCGCCCTTCTGGTGTCCGAGCGTGTCGTTGATCTTCTTGAAGTGGTCGAGGTCGCACATGAGGACGCCGACGTCGACGCCCGATCGCAGCGCCACATAGCTCAGCGGGACGACAGCGTTGAAAAATCCTCTGCGGTTGAGTATCTGCGTCAAATCGTCGGTCACCGATTTCTTGCTCAATTTCTTGTTCTCGATCCAGAGGGAGCCAAGCATCTCGCCGATCAACTCCAACTCCGGCGACTCCGTCGCATGCTCTTTGAGCGCGTTGACGAATCGGTAGATGTGGTTGTCGTAGTCCACCGCAGGCAGATTCCCGCTGGGGATCATGTCGCAGTGCTGGAAAATCGACTCAAACGCAGGATGTAAGAGGTAGAATTCCAGTTTATAGGCGATGAAAAAGGCCTGGGCGGCGGTGACGTCGTCCGTGATGGAGTTGGATATTTTTGTGGCTTTCACGAGCCTTTCCTTCAACTCTTCGACGACCTTGTCGGCATCCTCGAACAAATAGGGGGCAAGGCACTGGTGTGGCGATTCGGAGAACTTCGCCCAGAAGGCGACATGTCCCAACTCCTCCTTCGCCATGTCCTTGAAGAACACCGCCGTCGGGACATCACTCAATTTCCGGGAAAGATGACGGTAGATGTCAGATGCCTTTTTGTCGATCTCAAGGCATAGCGAGGTTATTCGCTGAGTTGTATTCTCGTTGGGCATACAAAACCTGAGGAATGCTGCAGTTGGCTTGTCGCGGGTAACGGGCAAGCCGATTCTCACGCACGCCATTCATCAGGCATGCAATTCACTTACGACTGGCAGTATTTACTTTACTGGGGTAACGGCGGTTGTGCAAGGACGAGGTGTTTCCACGAAGATTCTCCCACAGGTTGCTTTTTCCTGCGGTTTGTCGTATATACACAAGGTAGATGGGCGTGATGACTCGCATAAACTTTTATTGTCGACATACACTATACGCATGAGTAGAACAGGAATGGCAAGCACGGGACTACTGGCGGCGTTGTCGCTGACACTGCTGGTGCTCCTTCACTGGGTTCCCGAGAATAGCCTGAGCGTGGCGAAGCGCGCCAGGCTGGAACCGGCGAAAGGTGGCTATTTTGGGCTCAACCTCGACTGGGCGGTCGATTCCCCGAAGACGGCCGCGGCCCGGTTTGGCTTCAAGCCGAAGGTTTTTGTGCGTTTTTTCGCGTTTCCGCTCAGCGCAGCCGATCTGTTGGTTCTCGATGCCACCGTCAAGCAGGTTCAGGCGCAGCGCGGCATGCTGCTTGTCACGTTGGAGCCGTGGGGAGGGTTGTCCTCGATTACCCAAGAGGAGGCGACTCGTTTTGCCAAAGTGCTCCGCCCCCGCGCGGCCAAAGTCAAGACATTCGTCCGGTTCGCCCATGAGATGAACGGCTCTTGGTATCCGTGGTGCCAGCAGCCCACAGCCTATAAGAGCGCGTTCGACGCATTGGCCACAGCGATCCACAGGCAGTGCGGGAACAACGCCGCCATGATATGGGCGCCCAATTATGGCGGCGGTTATCCGTTCACCGGCGGAGCGTACCAGGCGAAGCCCGACTCACCCGACTATGCGATTTTGGATACCAATCATGACGGCGTGGTCGACAAGTACGACGATCCCTACGCTCCCTATTACCCCGGTGACGCGGCGGTCGATTGGGCGGGCATGACGCTCTACCACTGGGGCAGTTCATACCCGTGGGGGGCCAATGTGGTGCCTGAGGAGTGCAAGTGCGCCGCGCAGTTGACA
>CAYTFM010000451.1:0-5128 GCA_964436735.1 uncultured Victivallales bacterium
TATATGCCGGAAAAACTATAGATTGAGCTGACGTCAACTTCTTCATCCGCTCGACGCTTCAGGGGATAGCGTATTGTCGTTCCCGCTCCCCATCCTTTCAACAATGTCCCCGAACACGCCCCTTGCCGTCGCATATCATGCGGCACCCCACACAAAATGAGGCGAGAGGGGGGGAGGCAAGCGAACTATCGTCGCCCGTTTTCCCTGGCAGGGAGCGGCGACGCATTCGGATTATTGAACCACCCCGCATCCGCATGTACATTCGGCGCGGGGAGTTCATCGGGAACCTCGGTTTGAGAGGGAAGTCGGAAGGGGGATGAAAGCGGGATGGAATCGGCGGAGAAGTTGACGGCGGCGCAGCGCGGTCTGGCGCGGATGGACAGCATCAAGTCGGCATGTTGTGGCGCCCTGGCGCCCGTGATGATCCAGGACAGCGCGATCATCATCCTCTTCGCCTCATTACTCGGCGCCGGCGACATGCTGTCGATGGTCACCACCTCGACCCAGGGGCTGGCGAACTGCCTGCTGCTGATGCCGTTCGCCTATCTGTCCAGCAGATTCGGCCATAAAAGGACGATCATTCATTACACGGCGGTTGGCGTTCCCATGATCCTCCTGCTGGCGGCTTCGCCGTGGTGCGGAGCGTGGGGAAAGACGACTCTTCTCGTTTCGATCATCATCTTCTCGATAACCAACACCGCCGTCGCCGCGGCATGGTTTCCGCTCGTGGACGGTTTTCTGTTGCGGGAGGAGCGCAGTTCATTTTTTGGGCTCATGCGCTTTAGTTGGCAGACCTTCGCGGTCGTGTTCCTCCTCGCCTGCGGGTTCGCCCTCGGAAAGGATCCGGCCGTGTGGATGCTGCAGGTGATCATCGCGGTATCGGCGGCAGGACTTCTTTGCAAGGTCTACTACCTCAACAAGATACCCAACGAGCATCAGGAAAGGGAGACGATCCATTTCGCCGACGGGGTTTCGGAGGCGGTCTCGAACAAGGCGCTCTGCGGCTTCTCCGTCTACATATGCTTTCTCTATCTGGCGGCCTATTCCACTCCGCCGCTCATGTTCATCTATATCAAGAAAGTCCTGCTGGTGGGGGACAACGTCATCGTGATCATCTCGTCGCTGGCGCTGGTGGGGACCATCCTGGGATTCCTGCTCGCCGGCAGGATTATTGAGCGACTCGGCGTCAAGCGGATGCTGCTCATGATCCACTTCCTTTTCGCGGCAGTGAACCTCGTGTTCTTCATGATGGGCGGATCGTCGGTGGCCGCGCTGGCTCTTATCACGGCTCTTCTCGCGGTGTATGGCTTCTGCACGGCATGCTCCTCGATCGCCATCTCGACGGAGACGATGTCCTTGTCGTCGTCGAACAACAAGGCGATGTCGATCGCCTTCTGCGGCAGCTGCCACGCGGCCGGGATCGGCGGGTCACGCCTGCTGGCGTCGCTGGTGCTCGGATCCGGGATGCTGGCGCCCGAATGGCTTTTGGGCACGATGAGGATCTCCAGCTATCAAACGCTTTTTCTGCTGTATGGATGCGCCATCATGTTCGTCTGCCTGCTGCTGGTGCTGGTGCCGGCTATTTTCCCCAAGGGGCATTACGGGTATATTGAGTAGGTGGGGGCAAACGTGCGAAAATTGAGCTTCGAGAGGTGCCATGTGGATATGCGTCGTGTTTCGTTGAAAATCTTTGTGATGGTGTGCGGGGTGGCTGCGCTCCTGTTGGCGGCGGGGTGCCAGACGGCGACGGAGCCGTTCACCGGACGGACCCAGTATTTGATGCAGGTGTCTCCGCAGGAGGAGTCTCAGATGGGGCTTGAGGCATGGCAGGAAACGCTGAAGGTGACGCCCGTCAGCACTGACGCCACGATGAACGCCACGTTGCAGCGCGTGGGCAAGGCCATCCAGGCCGTGGCCACCGGGCCAAGCACGTCAGATTACCAGTGGGAGTTCAAAGTGCTGAAGTCCAAGGAGGTGAACGCCTTCTGCCTGCCCGGCGGAAAGGTCGCCGTGTACGAGGGGATCTTCCAGTACATGCGGAACGACGCGGAGCTTGCGACGGTGGTCGGCCACGAGGTGGGGCATGCGGTCGCGCGGCATGGCGTCGAGCGCATGACGGATCAGCAGGCTGCAGGAGTGCTCAGCACGATGCTCGACACCGTGCTGCAGGCGAAGGGAGTGCAGAGCCGGGAGACGATCATGGCCGCCTTCGGCCTCGGCGCGCAGGTCGGCGTGCTGCTGCCGTTCAGCCGCACGCAGGAATACGCGGCCGACCAGATCGGCATGATGTACATGGCCGAGGCCGGCTATAAACCAGAAGCCGCCATTGACTTCTGGCAGCGTTTCGCCGCCATCAACAGCGGACAGAAAAGCCCCTTCAGCGACTGGCTCTCCACCCATCCGCTCGACGAGAAGCGCATCGCCCACATGAAGGAGCTCATGCCCAACGCGGTCGCCGAGTACGAGCGCGCCAAGGTCAAAAAAGGCTACGGAGCGAACTGGAAGTAGGGTGGCGGAATATTGTCGAATGGCAAGGACTCTGGCGGATGCGCTTGCGGTCGCGTGGGTCATTTTGCGGTCGATGGTGAGCAGGTGTCCTTACCGATAAAAACTATTTCATTTTTAAGGAAAGTGTAACTTCATAATTCCTGATTTGTGGAAAATGTTGTTGTCGCCCACCGCGGCTCGGACAGGCCTCGCCCTCGAACATACGCATGGATTTCACGCCTGAAGTGGAGGACGAGACCTGTCAGAGCCGCAGAAAAAGGGCACATACCCTTTTCCCACAGTCCGGCGCGTTTGAGGTGGACGGATCAGGAATTATGAATTTTAGTGAAAAGGGAATGTCCGCCTTCACCTCCCATTCCGGAGCTTGCACAGGACGCAGTCGTCGATGTAGGCGTCGCCGTTGCTCCAGTTGTAGGAGAACTCGATGGTGAGCGACGCGGCGCCCACGGGGATCTCGAAGACGCCGGCAACGGGGTTAAAACGCGTGCGGTCCGCGATCTTCGCGGCGACCAGCGTCAGATCCCAGCCGTAGTTCGACTCGGTGCCGGCGGAAAGCGGCTTGAGCCAGGCGGGCTTGTCGATCCGCTTGCCTTTCTCGTCCTTGAGCCCCATGGCGGCGCACACGCTACGCTCATCCATCTTCGCCATGGCGGAGAAGTAGTAGACCTCGCCGGGCTTCACGGGGATCGTCCAGCCGCCGACGTTGCAGTTGCCTTTAGGATGCAGGCGGTGGATCTTGAGGCAGCGGCCACTCGCCGCATGCTCGTTGCTGAGGGAGGCCTCCGCGTTTTTCTCCACGTCTTGCGGCCACCACATGCGCCATCCTTTCAGGTCCTCGCCTGGCGGCAGCGCCGGATCGTCGAAGCCGCCATTGGGCAACAGATTGGCGAAGGGCTTGCAGGGGCCCGCGAGGATGATGTCGCCGAACGCCGCGGGGTTCTTGTCGTTGACGATGCTCGCCCATGACATGCAGCGCCGTCCGGAGTCTCCGCCGTCGTGGTCGTCGAAGGTGACGGCGACGCTGATGACATCGCCCAGCTTCGGAGCGAAGCCCGCGGCGAGCTCGCGCCACGGGATGGCGGCCTCGTAGGTGGTCGTCATGCCATTCCGTTTGACCACGATCTTGGCGGAGGCGACGTCACCTTTGGGCAGCGGTCCGTCGTAGCGGCGCACCCGCGGTTTATCCGGGAAGTCGGCAAGCGTGATCATTTGGAAGGGCGAATCACGCGTAAGGCCACGGGTGACGTCGATCAACATCTCGATGGAGTCGCGGGCAAACTCGATTCCCGGGGCGTCGGCGGGACAATGGACGTCGTCGGCCACCTCGGCGGCGACATACAGGTTATCCTTGTCCCACAGCAGGCGCATCTTCCCGGAGATGTCGCTCGGGCCACCCCATGGCCGCACCCCGCCGAGGATGGCGAACTGGCTCTCCTTGTCGGCGATCATCGGGTACGTGTCCGGCCAGTCGGCGAGGTCGCCGTTGAGCGCGGGGGGCGTGACGGCGAGCGGGGCGCAGCCGAAGCTGAGCTCCGCGACCGACTCGTACCTTTTCTTTGGTGTGGAGAACCGCGCCCGCATCGCGTATCGTTCGCCGTGGGTCCGGTCTAGCGGATCGACCTCGAACATGAACGAGCGCTTCTCGCCGCCGCGCAGCGACGCCACTTCGAACGACGAGGGCGACGAGAGGAGGGCGGACTCGGGGACGAGTTCGATGACGCCTGACAGCTCCTCCTTCTTGCCGTTGGTGATCTCGATGACGACGCGCGGCCGCCGCGGATCGACGGTCGCATGATTGATGGTGAGCTTGACCGTCTCCGCCGGTTTGATGAGGGAGGCTCCGAGCAGATACACCGGCATCGGCGTGAGGTCTAATGACACGACGCCATTGTCGGCGGCGACGCTCCGCCGGTTGCCCCAGACATCGCACACCTCAACCTTGTCCGTTCCAACGGATAGTTCGACGTTTGCTTCGGCCGCGCCGGCCCACAGCACCGCCACCGGCCCCTTGCGCGCCGAGCGCTCGCGGACGTACGCCACCGCCTGCGGGAAATCGAGCTTCTCCGTGAAACGCCCCGCCCCGAGATTCTCCGTCATCACGGCGTAGGCGACGAACTGCGGTCGCACCCGATCCTGGGACGTGAGGCTGCCTTCGTCGTTGCCAAGGATCATCCCCCATTGCTCGAGATGGAAGAAGGAGGGGAAGGAGGAGAGGACACTTGTCCAGTACTGCACCATGTGGCGGACGGCGTCGACTTCTTCTTTGAAATGCTTTTCGCCGAGCGGCTTGCAGCGCGCCTGGGCGTCGAACTCGGAGACGAAGATCGGCAGGTCAGGAGCTCCATTTTTCTTCAGTTCCATCAGGTTGGGAGGCCAGATGGCGAAGGCGCTGATGTAGGTGTTCATGCCGAACATGTCGAGTTTGCTTTTGTCGCCAACCTTGAAGAAGAGGCGCAGCACGTTGCCTTCGATGTCGCTCGCGCACTGCGGACCGAACATGCAGGACGGATCGGCCGCCTTCGCCGCCTCGAACGCGGCGAAGTACTCGGCCTCGTACCGGCGGACTGTCCCGCGGCGGTGCCAGATGAGATAGTTGGCGCGGCCTTGGCCGTTGTTGTCT
>CAYTFM010000452.1:0-1132 GCA_964436735.1 uncultured Victivallales bacterium
TTTGTAGCGCGGCATCAGATAGCCTTTGTACTCGATGCCCTGGAAGAACTCCATGCCGTGGACGAGGGAGGTTGCCATGGCGGTGCGGTGGGCCTTGAGGGCGGCCTTGGCGTCGTACTCGCCCAGTTCGTCTTTGAAGGTGGCGGGATTGAAGTGGTAGAGGTTGCTGAGCTGATAGCCCCAGAGCGGCATATTGTACATGATGTCCATATAGGCCCGCGGGTACATGTCCATGAAGTCGCGGCTGCCGCCGGTGGGGGTGGGCATCTCGCCGCCCATCGCCAGATCGGCGAAGGCCATGATCGGGGCGAACTGGAACTCGGTGTTGTGGATGCAGATCATCGCCTGGGGGCGGTGCTTCTGGAAGACCGTGCGGAGGCGCTTCACATAGTCGCGCTCCTCCCAGAGGTCATAGCCGGGCTGGATGCGCCCGTCAGGGAGTTTGTAGGCGTTGCCGGCGACGTCGTTGGTGTTGTAGCGGGCGCAGACGTTGTCCATATAGTAGCCGTCGATGGCGGCGTCTTTGATCCACTTCTCCGTCCACCACAGGCGGTTGTCGTTGCCCGACTTGCAGAAGACGACGCCGTCCGACTCGTTGCTGCGCCACTCCTCCTGGAAGTAGGCCAGCTCGTGCTTCCAGTAGTCCTCGGGGCTTTGCTCGGTGTAGGGGAGGACGATCTCGTTGTAGGCGTGGTGTGCCTCCATGAACTCCTTGAACTTCTTGATGTCGTCGGGGTAGAGGCGGGCGAACGGGTTCTCCTTTGTGATCGCCGGATCCCAGCGGCCGCTTTCCTTCTCGCCGCCGAAGCTGACGACGACGTCCGGGCTGCGGTACGGGCTGACCGGGCGCGACGGCGCGACATGCAGGCCGAAGACGATCTCGCGGGGCTCGGAGAACTCGACGGGCCCACTGGCCAGATTGAAGATCATCTCGACCTGTCCCTCGGCCGTGCGGACGATCTCCGTGGCGGGTTTGGCGTCGGACGGCCACCAGCCTTTGTCGTTGGCGGCGAACCAGGTGATGCCGCTGCTGAGGTTGCCGAGGAAGACGATCGGCACGAACGAACCGATGGTCATCTTCTGGTAGGGAACTTCTTTCGAGGTCCAGACGACGCCCTGCTTTTCGGGCACG
>CAYTFM010000452.1:1142-5101 GCA_964436735.1 uncultured Victivallales bacterium
CGGGCACGTACTTCATCATGTTGGAGAGGCGGAAGTCCAGCCCGTTGGCCATCATGTGGGTGGCGCCCTCCTTGGTGAACGGGATCACCAGACGCAGCGAATCAAGCTTGGCCGTTCCGCCTTTTTCGGCGGGAGCCAGCGTCAGCGTGATCTTGGCGGTGCCGTCGTACTCGAGGCGGTAGCTTGTCTTGACGCTCAGAGGTCCGCCGACGCCTTTGCCGATGAATTCAGCCACGGTCTCCGAAACGTCCTCCTCGCTGGCGCTCTTTTTCCCGGACGCCACCGTGAAGGGCTGGCCGCCGGCCGCGCCGCGCAGCTCCACGGCCGACGCCAGAAGGTTCACGTCGGCCGACGTGATCTTCGCGGGCAGTGCGACGCCGTTCAGGGTGATCTCCTTTTTGTAGGCGTGGATCACGTCGTCGTCGACCGACAGCGGCGTGAACGGCTTGAGCACGACATCGTCCTCGCCGATGGTGTTGTTCAGCCACGGGAATTCCTTCGCATGATCCTTGCGTTCGAACGACACCTTGTGGCTTCGGATCACCTTGCCGTCTTTATCGACTAGATCGACGGCGACGTCGTATTTCCCGGTGGCGAGGTCGACGGGAGTCGGCAGATAGGCTTGTCCCTTCTCGAAGCTGAAGGTGTCGATCCGCCCCTCGGCCAGGGCGTTGTCCTTGCCCTCCGGAACCACCTTGACCTTCGCCATTTTGATCGCCTCAGGGGTGGGGACGTCGTATTTGTCGACGGTGACATGGACGTAGTTGGAGAGCGGGTTGTAGGCGATCGACATCGGGAACGGGGCGGTGTCGGGCTCATACGCCAACCCGGCTTTATTGTCAGGAATATTGTATTTGACTGGATAGCTCCACGTGTAGGCGGAGGTGCCGTCGGGCTTCACCACCATGATGGAAAGCGTGTAGGCGAAGCCGTCCTTGGCTTTGTCCACCGCCTCGTTCATCGTGAGTTTCTGCTCGGCGCCGGGTTCGACCGCGATGGGCAGCGTCTTCTCAAACTCCGTCACGGGTTCTCCTTTGGACCCCTTGCTCCAGAGGCGGGCAACGAGCGAGCCCTCGAATTTCTGCCCCGTCGTGTTCCGCGCGGTCATGTCAAAGCTGATGCGCTTGCCGGCCAGGCCGCGCTCGGGGTGGAACAGACGGACCTCGGGCGTCGCGTCGACGAACGTGGCGGCAACGTTCCATCCGTAGAATCCGCTGAAGCACCAGGGGCGGTGCAGATTTGTCGCCAGACCGATCCACCACAGGTCGCCGTTCTTCAACGGCTCCTTCTGGTAGACGGTTGTGCGGGGGATGGCGATCTCGGCCTCCCAGAACGTGCCGTCGGGGGTGAGGCGCTGCTTGTACTGCCAGTCGCCGTTCCAGCCGATGAAGTTCTGTCCGATCTCGTACTGGTCCTCGCGGTCCCAGCGGTTGCCGACGGCGTTGCCCATGAACTGGTAGCGGCATTTGGAGCCGTGCGAGCCATGCTCCTTGCGATCGACGTAGAACTCGAGGCTGGTCTCGCCGCAGTAGACGTTGTCGTGCTTGGGCTCGCGGTTGAGGCGCAGCGGCTTCTCCCCCTCGCGCATCGGCAGACGTTGGGCGACATAGAAGTTCTCCTCATCCCATCCCAGCCAGAAGTAGGAGCTTGGCCGCTCCATCATGCCGAAAATGCCCGTCGTGACCGGAACGCCGATGCAGCCAGCCCACTCGTCGTCGTTGACCACGCCGTCGATCACCGGAGTCTTTTTCATCTTTGGAACGAGGAATTGCGTCTTGGTGGCGTCTCCAGGTCTTTTGGCCTGCTCGGCCGCGATGGCCTTGACCTTCTCCGCCAACGCCTTCTTGGCCTTCTGCAGTTCCTGCTCGCGTCCGGCGACCACGTCCTTGAGCGTCTTGACCTCGGGAAGGTCCTCGGCGGCCGGTAAGGTGCCCATCCACAACGAGGCGACCGCGGCGCAGCTCCAGACAAACTTTTGTGGCCATGCAATCATACGTCCCCCCCTGTTTGATGATTAGTGAATTGAATGTGCAAAGGCTAAGGTTTTATCGTCCATGGCTCGACGTAGCTCGTCCAGTCAACCTTCGGCGGCAGGAGCATGATGGTCGCATGGCCGTCGAAGAAGGTGACGCCGGATCGTCCATTGTGCGGCATGCCGGCGCAGGCGCTGTACCACGTCTCATCCTGTCGGCACACCGCCCGGTAGGTGCCTGTGGCTTGTCCCGCCTCGACCGTGTGGAGCAACTGACTGGGGAAGGCGATGGAACCCAGCTTGCGCACCCCGTAATAGTCACCGCCAATGGTGGGGGCACAGTGGTGGTTGATCGTGTAGCCGCTGTTCCAGCAGGCCGCCGAGCCCCACGGATAGTTGTCCAACATCCACTGCAGGTTGGAGGGACATGCCCACATGCCGACGCCATTCAAGGGTATTGGCCTGGTGGCGAGGCCGACGTCTGAAAGGATCTTATACCAGTAGTAGCCGGCGGGAATGGCGTCGTCGAAATCGGCGGCGTACGAGCGGAAGGCCAGATCGATCTGGCGCTGATTGCTCAGGCAGGACATCTCCTGGGCCTTCTTCTTCGCCTCCTTGAGCGCCGGAAGCAGCATGGCGGCAAGGATTGCGATGATGGCGATGACGACGAGAAGTTCGATAAGAGTGAACCGGATGGTTTTCATCGCGCGCCTCTTCCTGTGGCGGTTGTGGTTTCGACATGCTGATTCGGGGTGGTGCCTCCGGCGCGTCTGCCATCCTGAAAACCGTCGCTTTCGCATACGTGGAACGTAATCTCGCGGATGTCCCTTCCCGTCGGCGTCTCGCCCCGCAGCACGGCGCGCATGATGTCAGCCATGGCGTTGGCGGTGTCGGCGGGGTCGAACTGCAGGAGCGTCGCGGGAAACGGGACGGGGATTCCCGAGCCTTTGTTGAAATGGGTCACGACCAGCAAATCGTCGGGAATGCGGATCGCCTCGCGGATCATTTGGAAGCTGGCGTCATGGAAGAGGACATCGTCGGCGAACAACACGGCGTCCGGACGCGGCGAGGCTCTCCATATTTCGCGGAACATCCGCGCCCCCTCGCCCGAGATAATCGGATGGCGGAGGTTGTCTGGAGTCCAAGCCGGGTTGAACTCCATTCCCTGCGAGGCGAGGGCGGCGGCGAACTGCGGGACGAACATGTCGCCGCCGAATTCCGCGTCATGCCAGCGGACCAGCCCCACTCGTCGTCGGCCGGTCTTGGCGATCAAGTCGACAGCCGCTCTGATCATGGAGGAGTAATCCGTGCCTACCCGCAGCGAGAACTCGTTGACGGACGCAGCCACGACGGGAACACCTTTTTCCTCAGCCCTGCGCGCCCATGGCTCCGTGTCCCGGGCATGGAATGCGAAGCAGCCGCGCAGCACGTCGCAATTGATATCGCGCAAGATCTCAGGATCGGGCGTAGAAATGCGATTGCCGCCAGTGCTCCGCCGCAGATAGATCCGCGTCTCCCATCCCTCCTCCCTGGCGCGCTCCTGCAGACGCAAGGCGCAGGAGGTGATGAAGTACAGCGAGCCAAGCGCTTCCGGATCATGCGCGGTCACGATGGCGACAACCGGTTTCGAGGGAAGCGCCCTCACATACACGCCGCTGCCATGACGACTTTCGAGCAATCCTTCCTCCGCGAGACGCTGGATGGCCAGACGCACCACCATGGGAGTCAGATCGTATTCCTCGGACAACGGTCGGATGGGGGGAAGGCGCCTCCCCTGCGGATAACGGCCCGCCATCAAGGCGGTGCGCAACTGTTCCGAGAAGTTCTTCGAGCGCTCCGAACCTGCCTGCCGCATATTTCGCCTCAGTTGTGGTCAGAGTTCCGGAAACATCACATGGGCGGTGTCAGGGAGAGTCAGTTCCGATTCATGCGCCATGTGCCCTCTGGCTACCCCCAACTATAACACAAAACAACACACTTTGCAATG
>CAYTFM010000453.1:0-5087 GCA_964436735.1 uncultured Victivallales bacterium
GAAATTCTAAGCCGGAAAAACTATTGTCCGGAATCGGTGACGATTCCGGTGGATTTACAATTCGAGCCTCCCGGCAACCATCCTCTACCTTTATGCTTCCTCCACAACAGCCTCATTTTCAAAGATTGTCGAAACTTCAGATGCTCAATAAAGGCCCCCCTTGACAAGCTTCGAGGACAATGATACACTTAAGGCGTGTTCATTGTGTGTGTTTATCGTATTCGGCATGCGTGCGCACCATTCGGGGAGGAGTCCAATGAGAGATGGCGTCAGGTGGAATATGACGGAAACCGTGTGCCGTGCGGTTATCATGATGCTTCTGGTGTGTTTTATCGCGGGTTGTATGGGGGGAGGGGGCGGCGGCAATGAAAACGGTCGACCGGCATTCGACCCCGCGGTCGACGCGGCCTCGAAGATCGGCTTCACTGTGCCCGTGATGTGCCGCGAGTGGCATGTGTGGTGGGGTGCTCCGGTGGGCGTCAATCCGCAGGTACCCGAGTGGTGCCACTGGTCGGGACTTAAGCGATTTGGAAAGTTCGATCCGGGCACGACGATCGAGGAGACGGTGCCCGGTTCCGCCTGGCGCCGATACCTCAATTGCGTCGGCTACCCGCTGCTTGGCCCGTACGATTCAGGGCAGGGCGACGTCGTCCGCTGGCAACTTGAGACCGCTCGCAACGCCGGGATCGACTGCCTGCATGTCCACCTCTGGCCGTCGCTCTGGGACGACGGAACCGACTTCACGCCTTTGCCGGTGTTCGACAAGATCCTTGAGGCGGCCGAGCGCATGGGGTATCCTGTCGGCGTGCACGACGAGATCATGTTCCGCCGTCCGAACATCACCAAGGCGCAGCAACTTGACAGCACGATCGCCAGAACCGCCTCGCTCGTCAAAATGTACGGTGGGCGCCCTGGGTGGAAGAAGATCGACGGCATGCCTGTGTACTATTTCCAGAACTGGACGAAGTGGCTGAACTCCAAGGATATGGAAACCTATATGACCGAGGTCGAGCGTAGAGCCGGTCCGGTCTACTGGATGGTCGAGATGGGGACCGAAGAGGAGTTCGTGCGCATTCCACAGATCAAAATGTTCTTCGGACCCAACAACAGCTATTTCCTCCATGCGCCTCCCTTTGGGGCGGGACCTCATCCATGGGACACGTTGAAGGCGGACACGATCAAGGCGAAGGCCCTTGCGAAGAAACACGGCAAGAAATTCGGCATCCTCGTCTACACGCGGTTCAACAACAACAACGACCGCAGCGAACCGGGGAAGGGGAGGATAGACGCCGAGGACGGGATGTTCTACGTGAAAGGTCTCGTCCTCGCGAAAGAACTCGAACCCGATTGCGTCATGCTGACCCAATGGAACGATTTCGAGGAATGCGCCTTCATCGAGCCGGCATGGGATTGTGACGGCTTCAATGGCGACCCGTTCCGCTACTGCCGGATCACCGCCGCCTCAATGGGGCACTCGTTCACCCCCGCCGTCCTGCCGCGTAGGGAGGAACTTGATCCGTTGATCCGCCACAAACTCTTCGGCGACACGGCGAAGGGCGACGCGGGACCCGTTTTCCACGAAGGCCGCGTGAACGGCAAGTCGCTTGAGTGGAAATGGTGCGAGGGGTCGGGAGAGCCAGCCGAGATCCGAGCTGTTCAGCGCACTCTTCCCTCGTGGACTCCATCCTCTCCGGCGCTGGGGTCGATCAGACTCGGCAACATCTCCCGGCTTGACGGCAAAGGTATGTTAAAGGACAAGCAGGAGCTTCGCTTCTACATGGCGGGGGAACTCCTGTGCGAACAACCCGAAGACCTGTGGATCGGCGTCCGCGCTGTCTGCCCCGAGGGAGCAGGCCTGAAGCTCACCTACCGCTCGGAGATGGAGAATTTCCGCATTGACTCCCGCTGGGAGCGTCGGCAGGAGAAGGTGAACGCCCACGCTTTCATTGACCTCGGCAACGGGGAGAAGCTTTTCTGGTTCCCGCTGCGTGGAGCGAGATTCGCTGGCTGGGAAGGGGATCTGACCATCTCCGCCGCCGGCAAGGACCCCTGCGAACTGAAGGAACTGCTGATGTGGACTCCGAAAATGGCAGAACGTGCCGCCCCCGTCTCATGGGAAAGGCAGTCTGCCGACTTCGGTGCCGCGTTCGAGTCAGAGAAGCCCTTCGTCATGTGCGCCTATGACACGCTGGGCAACGCAGGGATACCGCGCGTGTTCTTTGCCGGCAAGACGACACCCTCGCCGACCAAAGACCCAATGGATGTGTTGAAGTCGAAACAATAGGTCAAATGTGGCGGGAGGGCGTCGGCGATGCGAAACGTGGCAGTTTCAATTGTGTTGGCGGGCGTGTGCGTGGCGGCGCAGGTAGCCGTGGCCGGGAATGCGAATGCGGACTTTGCCGGTTCCGCCGGAGCCGTCATGCCGTTTGTCACCGTCGAGGCGGAAACGGACGCCCCTGAGTGCGTCGGCAAGACCGTGCTCAAGGCGATGCCTCCGAAAGGCGGGCACCCCACTCCCGAGAGCGAGGCGTCAGGCTACGGCTATGTGGAACTCGGCGACACGAGCGACTATCTGGAGATGCGGATCACCAAAGAGGCCAACGCCATGGTCATACGCGCCTGCATACCAGACGCGCCTCAAGGCGGCGGCATGGAGGCGACGCTCGGCCTCTACGTCAACGGCGCGCGCCGTCAGGACGTCTGCCTCAGTTCGAAATACAGCTGGCTCTACGGTTCCGGCAAGCGGGGGGAGAACGGCCAAAGCGACACGCCGACGGAGTTCCCGCATGTCTTCTGGGACGAGGCGCGGATCTTCATCACGGACGGGGTAAAGCCTGGCGACAGGTTGCGGCTTCAAAAAGACGCCCAGGACTCGGCGTGTTTCTACCGCATCGACCTTGTGGATCTCGAACTGGCCCCCGAACCGCTCCCGCGTCCCGAAAACTCCCTTTCCGTGGCCGACTATGGGGCGAAAGGCGAGAGCGCGGAAACCGACACCGTCGCCATACAGCAGTGCGTCACCGAGGCAAAGGCCCAGGAGAAGACCGTGTGGTTGCCACCGGGAACCTTTCTGCTGCACAAGGGCGTCACCGTCGACGGCGTCAGAATCCAGGGGAGCGGAATCTGGCATACGCGGGTCTTCTTCACCACGTTGCCCGATAAATGGACAGGCATCTTCGGCCTGAATGGTGAAGGGGCCAGCGTCTCGGATCTCTTGGTGGAAAGCGTTCTAACAAGGAGAGGCTTTCCCCTCCAGGCCTTCACCGGCGCGGGGCGCGGGTGGAGCGTTGAAAATGTCTGGATCACGCACACCAACACCGCCTTCTGGATTGGCGGCAGCGATGGCCTCGTCGCCAACTGCCGGGTGCGCCTGACGTATGCGGACGGCATCAACATCAACAACGGCAAGCAAGGGGCCGTCAGCCGGATCATCGTGGAAAACAATCATATCCGGGGCACGGGTGACGACAGTTTGGCTATCCTTTCGCACATCCACAAGGAAGACACGCTCTCCACCGACGAGGTGACGTTCCGCCACAACACGGCCGTCGCGCCCTGGTGGGCCTCGTGCTGCGATCTCGCCGGCGGGAAGGGGCATGTCATCGAGGACAATTTTTTCGAAGGCACTGGCCTGGTCGTCAATCTTCCCGCATCCTACCCCATGCTGCCGCAGGGCCCGTCGGTCATCCGGCGCAATGTGCTCATGCGGTGCGGCAGCGACTATGCCGACCAGCGGCGCGGCGCGATCTGGATATATCCGGGATCAACCAGCATCGACGGCCTGCTCATCGAGAACAATCGGATCGTGCGCCCGTTGTTTGTGGGCATTGATCTGCAGGGGTCTTGCGAACAGCGCACATGCTTCAGCCGCAACCTGATTGATTCGCCGACCGAGGCCGCCGTCCGAATAGGGCGTGACGCGAAGGGCGTCGGGGTTTTCACCGGAAACATGCTTGTTGGCAACAACTCACGTTCATGGATTGCGGATCACTCGCAAGGTGCGTATCACGTGACAGAGAGCGAAAACAGCCATTAAACACTCCGAGGGCGAGAGGGCATAAGCGGCGTGGTTGCCAGATATGACCGTATGGCTGTCAGATCCCGTCGGACGGATTGTTTATAGTCAACAAGAGGAGGATTATAATGCACATCAGTTATTCTCATGTGCGGCGGAGCCGGACAATTAATAATTCTATAAGGGTGAAGGCCTTCACTCTTATAGAATTATTAGTGGTGATCGCCATCATAGCCATTCTGGCCTCGATGCTGCTTCCCGCGCTCAAGGGGGCCCGTGAGACCGCCCGCTTCATCACCTGCATCAACAACCTCAAGCAGATCGGCTACGGCAACGCGGGGTACGTGAACGACAATCTCGATTATTTCCCCACCTCGCCACAGGCCAAACGTTGGGAGCAGATATGGGACTGCAAGCTTGCGCCGTACATGGGCGTCAAAGACAACGGCGGAGCGACGGAATGGTATAAGTATAAAACGTGGAACGTTGCCGCGAGCGGGCTTATCCTCACGCCTGTCCTCCACTGTCCCAGCAGCGAATACAAGGACGCCGTTTACCGCAGCTACGCCGCGAGCGCCATACCCAGCGGAGGCGACCTGAACGAACGCCGCGGGATTCTCTACGAGAATGTCTCCCGGCGGATCGGCACGATCACCCGTCCCTCCAACACCATATCGTTCTGCGAGTTGTGGGCCTCCAACAATGCGCAGTTCCAAGGGGCGTGGAACTCCTTTGATGGCTGGCTCGGGGAGGCGGGACTTCCCAAACAGAGCGACGGATCATTCTATCACGGAAACAAAAGCTCCTTTCTCTTCTGCGACGGGCACGCCGAAGGCTTCCATCCCTCCATGTGCTACTCGGATTCGTCGGTCAAATGGTACTACAACCAATGAGTGCCACCACTTCAAACGGTTTGAAAACCAGCCTCCTCGAGGACGAACTGCGCGCGTTGGTGCGTAAGCAGTCACCGGGCACGAAGATTCCATCGGTGCGGGAGTTGATGCGACGCCACGCCGTGAGCCAGGTGACGGTCACCCGCGCCCTTGCCGCGCTGAAGCAGGAAGGGCTCCTC
>CAYTFM010000454.1:0-5046 GCA_964436735.1 uncultured Victivallales bacterium
GGCGTCGAAGAAGGTCTTGACGACGAAGGCCAACCGCGCGGCATCCATGGAGGCCGCGCTCACGGCGTAGGCGCTGATCGGCCGACGGTAGATATCACCGACGAAGTCGTGCTTTTTGAGGAAATAGTCGTAGTCCCAATCCTCCCACACCCAGATAGCGGAGGAGCCCATGCCGTACATGAACTGCTGGAAGATCGAGGTGTAGATGAAGTCGTATGACTGGGGAAGCAACTCCCTGTCGGGGATGATGTGGTTTTCGGAATTGACGATCTGGGCCTTCTTGAAGGAGCGTTGCAGCGCGTAGCCCATCGCGGAGTTGAGCCAGTCGGCTCCGCCATCCTTCTTTAAATAGAAATAGTTGTCGTTGCCGTTGAGATCCATCATGTCTGAGAAGGCCTCGGGGTCGACATTGTACTCACGATAGGAGCCGAAGCTGAGGGTTGGGTTGATCATAATCTTGGAATGCAGCGGTATGGTGTCCCATTCGCGCCGTATGATCTCTACCATCCACCTGTGCCAACCGGAGAAGGCGTCCTGAGCGAAGACATGGAAGTCGTAGTTGAAGCCGTCGCAGTCCTTGTCCAGAGTCGGACGAGAGTCGCCCATGGCCTCATCGAGGCTTTTGAAGGACGTTCCCCATGCCTTGTTCAGACCGGCCACATCGACATGCTTCCCCATGAGGTATTTCGAGAACTCCTTGCGGGTGAACTCGTTGGCGAGTGACGGCCTATAGGTTGGCTCGTTGCTCAGACAGAGGCTGTGGATGCGCGCCGCGTTGGACGAGTTCTTAAGAATCGGGATCACCGCCTTGAGATAGGCTTCGATCAAGCTCCTCGCGTAGGGATGGTTGCATTCGTATTTGCTGAAACCATGCTCGCTCTTGATCTCCGGATGCTTTTCCAAAGCCCAGTCGGGAAAATAATGAGGGGAAAGCAGATAAATGACCGAGGTGTTGTTCGTCACGGCCAGCTCAAGCACCTCGGCAATTCTTTTTTCAACCTTCGTGGTGTCGATCTTAAAGCTCACGTCGGGGTTTTCTCCCATGACAACCCTGTTCGGGCCGAACTCGGTCTGGACGGCGTTGCAGCCGATCGAACTGAAAAGAGGCATGTCATCTATCGCCTTGGCGAAATGGCCGTAGCCGGAGAAGGTGGCGGGGACGAGTTCCTTCTGTTCAGGTTTGTCGAGCGGGCTGGACATCAGCCAGCCGTCCTTGAGGACAAGATTGCCGCTTGAGATCGGCTTGACGGCGAATCTGCCCGGCCGTTTTTTCAGTTTGAGCTCCTCAACGATGGCCAATCCTTGGGCGACAAGCGCTTCCAACTCCTCCACCTCCTGTAGGCCGCGCTTCCCGTAGAAGCCGCCCTCGACGTCTCCAACCTTCCTGGCAAGATCTATCCGCAGAAGATTCGCCTGGTGGTCGGCAAGAAGAACGGCCGCCTTAAGATAGGCGGAGTTGAATTCGTCGGAGAGGAACGGTTGGGCCGTGCTTTTGAAAGCCGCAAACGTGGTCTCGAATGCGGAGAAGGCAGTCTTGAACTCATTCATGAGATCTCTTTTGTGGTACTGGACGCTCGCGAGAGGCTTTCCTCCCGCATGCAAAACGACGTCCAATTTGCCAGGCGCGAGGTCGGCGATGTCCAAAGAAAGCTCCGCGATCCTGAAGGCGGGGGATGCGCAGCCGCCCGCGTCCCTGATCCCGAAATCCTTTACGCGCCCGGCTCTGTCCGCACAGACGACCTTGGCGCCAGAGCATGCGATCGCGCCGTCAAGAATGACCCTGGCGGAAAGGGTGTCCGCATAGGCCTCGCTTTTAACGAGCAGAAGAGACTTGGGGCGTCCGTCGTCTATGACAAGCAGGGTGTTCCGCGCGCAGCTCTTGAAGTTATGGATGCCATCCGCGAGAAAGGCGACGCGCCTCCCCTGCCCGTCATTGTCGTTAACGATCACGTTGGCCGAAAGGAAACCCTTGCCCGCCTCGTAGTCCGTGAGGAAACGCCAGGGAATGCGGGCGGCGAGGAAGTAGCCATCCTCCGTCTTGCGGCTTCGGAGTTGAAGTTCGCTTGTGGCAAGTTGCCTGCCAAGCGTGTAGCAGAAGTTCTCAGGCGCGCTCGCTTTCAAACCGGGGGTCATGCCAATCTCGAGATCGCCAGGCTTCGGGGACTCGTTGAAGACACCTTTCTGGTCGATCATGATCTGGACGGAGTCGCCAGTCCATAGACTCTCTCCCGCGACGGTTGAAAGGACGTCGTCCTTGACGTCGACGAGAAGGATGAGCCCCTTCGCATCCTGGAGGAAAGCGGCCTCGGCCTTGAGATCCCGCGGTTCCGGCATCTTGCCGGAGCTGAAATGGGCGAGGTCGGCCGGCAGAACTATTCGACTGGCCCCGGCCGGGATGGCGTCCAAGGTCTCGAACGGCGTAGAGGCCTTCCCCACAGGATATATGCCGTGTCGCTGTAACGCGGATTGGTCGATTCCCCATAATGCGTTAAGGGGCGTCACCTCCATCTCGGCGAGAAGCGCCTCCTTGGTGACGTTGTCGGTGTTGACGCGGATCGCATATGTGCCGTCATCCTCGAACTCGTTCTCCTCGGCGACCACCTCGAAGGTGTACTTCCTCCACTCCGGGCCGACCTCCTCGAACGCCTTCCTGCTCCGCCAGCTCTTTCCGTGGATGAAGAGAAGATCCTTTACGTCCGTTCCCTTGCACCAGACAGAGACGGCGTATTTCGCCCCCTTTTCCAAACGAAGGCTCTGCCAGATGGTGGCATAGACGTGCGGAGCGACGGGGGAGGCATTGGTGACGCGCAAGGCGTCCCGCCCGCCAAGACCAGCTCCCTTGACGATCTTCATGGTCGCCTTGGCATCACCGCTGACGCGGCACTGCCACCCGGTTGGAACTGCCCCTTCCTCCCCCTCGAATCCACCGTTGACAAGCAGCGTTCCCTCGCTGGCGGAAAGACCGAATCCGGCTCCGACGCAAAAGGCGGCGACGCACATGCTGAGGATCTGTGTGGCACGCATCATTTCATGCTCCTGTGGCTGGTTGCGTTATTTCGAACTGTGCGCGAAAATATCGCCGACATTCCCCGCGAGCGCGGCAAGCTTAAGTGGCTCGACGTGACCGTCCACCATGCAAACGTTTGCTGACGATCCGTTGCCATGCCGTGCGTCGGCCCTCCCATACGCCGCCCAACTGTAACACAATGGACAGTCGACCGCCGGCCCCGTGCAGGGCGTCCCCGTCTGGCCGATCTTGCTGGGATCGTCAACGATGCAATCACCGTAAAGCCAAAGCGACGATGGCCTTTGGATCTGGGAAAGATTGGTGAACGAGTTGTACGTCACCAGATGGTCCTGGTTCACGCCGTAGCTTTCCATCCAGACGATCCTGATTTTTGGGCTTGGGACGTTCGGACAGCGGAGAATGCCGCCCCCGTTCGTCGTGCCCCAGTTGTTGACGGCGACCGTGGTTTTGAGATATTCACCGTCGGCGAGGACGTTTGTGTACCAAAGGGAATTTCCCAGGCATGCTCCCGCGGCGTTGATCTTCGGTAGAAAACCTTGATAATCATTGGCATAGAAGAGGAAACCGCTGCCGCACTGCTTGAGGTTGCTCAGACAGATGACCCCCTTCGCCGACTCGCGGGCGTTCTTGAGCGCGGGCAACAGCATGCTGGCGAGGATCGCGATGATCGCAATCACGACCAACAATTCGATCAGGGTGAACGACCTTCTCATTAACAACCTCCTTTACTCTTGCGGGACCGGCCCCGCGCTTTCACGTATCAGAAGCTTAGGAACGACTATCCTCTGCTGTCCCCGCGGAGACCTGCCTTCGCACTTGTCAACGAGAGCCTTCGCCGTCAGCTCCGAGATCTCGGCGATGGGCGTCTGGATCGTCGTGAGGGCGGGTGACAGCAGCGAGGCGATGGGCGAGTCGTCATAGCCGATCACCGAAAGATCCCCGGGGATCTTGACGCCGGAGCTTTTCGCCCATGAAAGGACGCCGGCGGCCATCTGGTCGTTCCCGCAAAGGATCGCGGTGCAGCCAAGGGCGGCAAGGGCGGGAGCCTGCGCCACGCCATCAGACAAGGTGCCCTCACCGCTTCGGGACATCGCAGGATCATACAGCCCCTTGGCAGTCATGTACATTTTGTACACCTCGAACTTCGGCTCAACCTCATGATCCATCGACTTGTTCTTAAGCGACACCAAAATGCCGATCTTGCGGTGGCCGAGATCCCACAGGTAGTTCAAGGCCTCGTAATAGGCGGTTCTCACATCGATATGGACGGGTGCCTCGCGGTAATCTCCCCGCAAATAGGTCATGACGGGCAAGGGTTGGCAGGCGTAGAGCGCCTCGCAGGCCGAAATCTGGGGAAGCATGTTGAGCACACCGTCGAAGAAACCGTTGGAAAGACGCTTGAGCATCGCCAGCCCCTCCTCCCTGCTATCGCCGCAGACGCAGACGCTGAGCTGATAGCCAAGACCCCGGAACTCCTCCGTCAACGCATGGATGACGATTCCCGCGATGGGGTTGGTGGCGTTGTCGACCAGCGCCCCAATAAACTTGCTCCGCTCCCCCTTGAGCATCCTGGCCGCCATCGAGGGCCGGTACCCCAACTCGGCGATGGCCGTCATGACGCGGGCCTTGACCGGCCCGCTGATGGGACGCTTGCAATTGAGCACATGGGAGATGGTGCTCCGTGAGACGCCAGCCCTCGTGGCCACATCGGCTATGGTTATCTTGTCGGACATGGAGGATCCTTGTAGTCAAATCGATTTGACTTCATTATACAACGAACCCGCCCCCGTGTCAACATCTTCCTTCCAAAAAGATAAGGAAATCAGGAGATTTTGCCCAATGCGCGCTCAGCGCGGGGGAAAGATATACTCAATTATGGTGAAAAATTAAATATTGGCGAGTCGGATTGCGGATTGGATTTTTTCGATCCGACTGACGGGCGATATGAATATCGTCCGAGGGCGGATCGGAGAAATACGGCCGCAAGAGGCTCGTCCGCCGCGGCGGATTGCGATCTT
>CAYTFM010000455.1:0-5035 GCA_964436735.1 uncultured Victivallales bacterium
AACTGTTTTCCCGCCGCCAGTGCGATCAACTGCCCCGGATCAAGAATCAAAATCGCCCGTCCATCACCCAGCACGGACGCTCCGGCAAGTCCTGGCAACCCCGCCAAACACTCCGCCAGCGGCTTCACCACGATCTCCTCGTGCCTGAGGATGGAGTCGACCACAATCCCCAGCTTGTTCTGTCCCGCCTCCAGGATGAGGAGCCGCAGATCATCCGATCCGTCGGACTGGTTTGACACGTCTGACATGTCCGACGCCTCACCGTGTTTCTTTTTCCCCAGCAACTCGGCTAGCGGCGTCACACCCACCATCTCGCCTCGCAGACAAACCACCTTCTTCGACATAAGCGACGTAGTCTCGCCTTTCGGCACCTTGACCGTTTCCCGCACCGCGTCCATCGGTAAGGCGTAGGTGTTGTTGCCAGACGTCACCAGCATCGCCTCAACCATGGCGAGTGTGAGCGGAACCTCCAGTCGGATCCGCGTCCCCTGTCCCAACTCCGACGACACCCGCGCCGAGCCCTTCAGCTTACGCAAATTGGTGAGCACGACGTCCATGCCCACCCCGCGTCCGGAGATGTCGGTGATCTGCTCCGCCGTGCTGAAACCCGGCATGAAAATGAAATTGCAAATGTCATCCTTGCTCAGTTTCGCCGCATCCTCCTCGGACACAAGATTTCTCTCTTTCGCCTTCCGAAGGATGACGTCGGGGTCGATGCCCCTGCCGTCGTCGATCGCCTCAATGACAATATTGTTCCCCTCATGGGCGGCCTTCAGCAGGATGGTGCCGACCTCCGGCTTCCCGGCTTTCCGCCGTTCCTCGGGCCGTCCGATGCCATGATCCAGCGAGTTGCGGATAATGTGGACAAGGGGATCGCCAAGCTCCTCGACAACCCCTTTGTCGATCTCGGTGTCTTCCCCCTGGAACACAAGTTCGACGTTCTTGCCGTTCTTCCTCGTGATGTCCCGCACCATCCGCGGAAACTTCTCGAACACTTTCCGCACGGGAATCATCCGCATCTGCATCACGTTCCGCCGCATCTCATCGGAGACGCGCTCGATCGCGGCGGAGGCGTTTTTCAAATCCTTCAGCACCGCTCTGGTGTCATGCTCGCCATGGTCAAGGCGCCGTTCGGTGTGACGTAAGGCGTTCCGCGCCACGATGAGCTCGCCGACAAGGTTCATAAAGGTGTCAAGTAGTCGCTGGTCGACACGCATTGTCTTGGACGCCGCTTCCGGGACGCTTTCACGCGCCGCCGCTGAATCCGCATTCACCCGCGGAGCCGATGAAATCCCATTATCCGACAGTGCCTCGAAGAGCGGCTGATTCCCGGTTTTCTGGAGGGATAACTCATTGAGGACCCGCTCTATTCCATCGAGTGACTCGGCCACTATCTCCTTGCTCTCTGGAAGCGCCTTGGCGGCATCAACGCTTTTCAAGGCATGAAGCGCCTCCTCGATCGTCACGGCGTGCCGCTCAACCAGCTCGAGGCTCATGTAGCGGGCTCCGCCTTTCAGCGAGTGGGCCGCCCGGAAGGAGGCTTCCATGCGGTCCGAGTCAGGCACCGTGCCCTGTTCGGCGACGGCGAGAAACAGTCGGAGCGCTTCGACGTGCTGACTGGCGGAGTTCAAGAATATGTCGACGGGATTGACTTTCGCGGCAACCTCGCGGATGCGCGTGGACTTTCTGCCACCGTACGTTCCGGCATCCGATACTATCTTCTCCCTCAGCCTCGACGCCTTTTCTATGAGAGACTGATCGAGCGGCGACACCACCATTCCCTTCAAGTGGTCGACGGCTTCGAAGCACACGTCCAGCAACGTGTCATCCATAAAGGGATGTTCCTGCCCTCTGACGTGTTCAAGGAGGCTTTCGAGCTCATGAGAGAGCGCGGCGATGGCGTCCAAGCCAAGATACGATGAGGTTCCTTTCACCGAATGAATCCCCCGGAACAGATCCTTGATCAGTTCGGCGCCGTCTCGGGTCTTGCTCAGATTGACCAATGACTTTTCGCAGAGATCGATGTTCTCCAAAGCCTCCGTGCGGAAATCCTTGAGCAGGTTCTCCGACAACACCCCCCACGATGGTGAGCCGGCTGGCTGGCCTTTGCGGTTCTTCTCGGCCCTGCCGTCGACGTAATGAGCGTTGGTGACACTATCGACAGGTTTATCTGAGTCTGACATTGTTATAATTTCCTGCAACAACTAAAAACAACAACTATGGATTTTGTGGGCAACGACCTACAAAATCCGCCGCCAGAAGCATATCCACATTCACCACTAGGGCTGAAGGGTCGGTTGGCTTCACGATGTACACGTTCGCCCCCGCCTCCAATCCCCTCATCCTGTCCTTCGCCTCCTGTTCGGTTGAGATGATGATGATGGGAATGCGCTTGAAGTCCTCGATCGCCCGGATTTTCCTCGTCAGTTCGTAGCCGTCCATCCGCGGCATATTGACGTCGGTGACAACCAGTTCAAACTCCCCGCGCATAAGTGTCTCAAGAGCCAGAAATCCATTGTTCACGCCCACGCATTCATGCCCGGCGTTCTCGAGTATGTAACTGTGGAGGCTCAGCACGATGTTCGAGTCGTCGACTATCAAAATCCTCGCCATACGCAACTCCTTCTCTGGTTAAGCGATTCCGGCCGGTGAGGCCGTGAGCGGTGATTGGTGGATGACTGGACACAATTTCACAGAGTGAAGGTGGCGATCATCGTTTTCTGCCCCAAAGGGGCTGCGTCCCAAAGCCCAGGGTTGGCGCGCAGCGCCTACCCTGGGTTGTGGAGCAAAACCAAAATCAACCCCATCGGGGTTGTGTACGTTAACGGGGCACGCAATGGTGGGGCACGTGGTTTTGACGCAACCCCGGTGGGGTTGTGATGACCATCCCTCCGTACCCAGGGTAGCGCGTTCCGCGCAACCCTGGGCTGTGATACAATGCCCCTTTGGGGCATAAGGCCGGATTCGGTCGGCATAGTGCGTGTTTTGTGTATGACTATTCACACTTGGAATTTTCACTTTGTTTGCCTCGTCGGTTTCCGGTAGCTGAGGAAATTTCCCTTTCGCTCAAGATTGAACGCCGCGCTGATGCGTCCCACCGACTCGGACGATCCAAGGAACAGATATCCATCAGGTTGCAAGGCGTCGTAGAACATGTTCACCACCACTCTGCGCGAGTCGTCGTCGAAATAGATCAGGACGTTCCGGCAGAAGATGAAGTCGTAATCATGTTGCTTGCGCATGGAAATGCGGTCGATCAGGTTCATATGCTCGAAGTTCACATACCGGGAGGCGTTCGGGAGTACTTTCCAGCCATTCTCGGTCTCGGTGAAATACTTTGATTTGTAGACGGTGGGGACATCCTTCACCGCCCGCTCGTCGTAGAGGCCGATCCTCGCGTGCTGCAACACTCTGCGGTCGATGTCGGTGGCGTCGATCCGCACGTTCCATCGCGGGAAGTCGTCGATCACCTCCTGAAGGATGACGGAGAGCGAATAAGGTTCGCACCCGGTCGAGCAGGCGGCGGACCATATACGGAGGGAATAGGCTCCGATCTTCCGCTTCTTCTCCAGATAGTCGGGCAGAACCACATCAGCGAAGCCCTGCAACTGCGGGAAATCTCGAAAGAAGTAGGTCTCGTTGATCGTCATCTCCTCAATGAAATTCGCGATCTCGTCGGTCTTCGCGAAGAGGAGGAGATGATAATATTCCTGGCAGCTTTCGCAGCCGTGCGCCGCCATCCTGCTCTCGAGGCGGGTCCTGATTAAATAGTCTTTGCTCCGCTCGACGAACATCCCTGTCTCTTTGTAGATCAGGGCGCGGATCTTGTCAATACCATCTTGTGGAATCGTGACTGCCATATACCAAACTCCGCGTCATTAGTCATTAGTCATTAGTCATTGGTCATTGGTCATTGGTCATTGGTCATTGGTCATTGGTCATTGGTCATTGGTTGTTGGTTGTTGGTTGTTGGTTGTTGGTTGTTGGTTGTTGTCTCACCAATGACCAATCACTTGCCGCCCCGGTTCATCCGCGCATTCAGCAGGCTCTTCGCCATGCCCAAATGCATCCCCACCTCGGCCTTCAGTTTGTCCGTGTCGATTTTCGAAAGTATCTTGAGCGCGGACTCGCCGTCAAGGGAAGCGATCGCCAACAGTATGTGACACTGCGCCCAGGGGTGGGCCGACGCGAATTTCGACTCGAGGAACGGCAAGGCGGCCGGGTCGCCGATCTTGCCGAGCGCCTCCGCCGCCGCCGCTGACACGTTCACGTTTGGATCCTCAAGGAGGCCGATGCACCGCACATAGGCGTCGCTGTCGGATTTCACCCCAATGGAGCCGATGATGTCCACGGCGAATTTCCTCAAATCCACCGACTCCGTTTCGCACAGTCTGAGCAGAAGGGGGATCACCGCCTCCCCCGCGCTCTCTAAAATCTCGACGGCGTAGTTCCTCGTTGACGGTTCCTCGGATTCGAGCAGTGAGACCACCTTGCCTCCCACGACGGCTCCGCCGATCTGCTTAAGCGACTCGACGGCCGCCTCTTTGACCGCGACCGACTCGTCGCCAAGCAGACGGATCAACGCGTCGACCGCCCGCTGGTTGTCGCATTGTCCGAGGTCCTCGGCGGCGTATCTGCGTTCGGTCTCGTCCGGGTCTTCCGTCCGACTCAGCAACTGTTCGATCTCGTATGCCATCCTATCCTCCATCAAAATGTGGCCGGCACCGCCGGGACTTGGTTTCAGTGTTCTGGTTTCAGGTTTCAGGATGAGATTATTCCTGACACCCGACACCTAATTCTTCCGGTGGATCGTGCTTTTGACGCGCTCGAACTGGTCCTTGTGAGTCGGAATGTTGTCCGCTCCGCCAAGGAAAAGATAGGAGCCCCGGCGCACCCGTGACACGATGTGCTCCAATACCGTTTTTTTACTCGCATCATCGAAGTAGATCAGCACGTTGCACAGGAAGACGAGGTCATACGGCGCCCCTTTGGATGGCTCGAGGAGATTCTGCCGCCGGAAGCGGACGCTCGACGC
>CAYTFM010000456.1:0-3667 GCA_964436735.1 uncultured Victivallales bacterium
CGCGGCGGATCCCCTTGCAGGCCGCGCCGATCAGCTTCACCAGATCCTCCATCGGGTTCGTTTTGCGCTTCCAGAACATCGATCCGCAGTTCGGCTCGTTGAACGTCTTCCAGTAGGTGATCTCAGGATATTGGCTTGCCTTGAAGAACGCGTTCTCCTCGAACGTTTTAAGAACTTCCTCCGTCACGGGCGGCAGCGGGGCGTCGTACAAGGAGTAGTTCCCCGATTTGCCGCCGCTGTCGAAGATGGAGGTGAAATTCAGGATGCCGAAATCGGCGAGCGTCTTCAGGTAGGGATGGCCGGGGGAATCGAAGTTGATCTCGGAGCCGATGCCCACCCATTTATAGAAGGCGAGGAGCTTGCGCCAGTCGCCGTTGCGCGGCGAGCCGAGCTCGCAGTAGAGAAGCTTGTTGGCGTGCTTTCTGGCGAGGTTCGGCATGATGGCGATCCGGTCGAAGCTCCGGTCCTCGAAGCCGTCCGCCGTCTTGATGGAGCTTGTGACCAGATACAGCCCGTTGGGAAGCCCATCGAGCCAGGCGACAGGCAGCGTGGCGAAGCGGTCCGCGCCAATCGTGAACGGAATCGTCTCCGTCCGCAGCGTCTCTCCGAAAAAATTGGTCAGGACTGAACTGATCTCCCCCTTGCCTCCAGCTATACCGCTGACCTCGAACCGCGCGCCGGTTTTCTCGCCGGGCTCGAAGAGGTTGCCGTGGCGGTTGGTCGTCAGGTTAAGCGAGGCGGGCTTGCAGACAAAGTCGGTCATCGGGCCTTTCTCGAGCTGCACGGCGTCGATCCACGCCACGCAGTCCTCCTTGAGCCCTTTCTCCATCATGAAGCCGGAGGCGAGTACGCCGTTGGGGGCGGTGAAGGTCATCGAGTAGCGCGCCCATTCGGTCGTCAGCGGGGGCAGCGGCGTTTTACCGCTCGGGAACACCGGCCACTCGGCGGTGATGTTCCAGACGCCGCACTTCACGCCGGGGCGGTCCGCCTTGGCGTAGAAGCTCAGCGTGTACTCGGCGCCGGCATCCACCGGAATGGCGAAGGTGGAAAAGCTGACGGGCCACTGCCCCTTCTCCCCCACGATCTTCAGACAGCGGCGCCCCTCGAACGCGCCTTCCTCGACAAGCTGATAATGCTCGTCGACCGCGATGTCCGTCACCTCGCCCACCGTGCCGTACTGCCAGTTACGGAGTCCATTCTCGAAACCGGGATTCTGCAGGAGGTTGCGGCAGAGGTTGAAGCGGGGCATCCGAAGTTTGTCGCAGGCCCAGAAGTCGACGCCGCTGTAGCGCTCCTCTTGAGGAGCCTCCTTGCCGACGCCGGCGGACTCCTTGCCCATGTCGATCATGAACGCGAGGCGTCCGTCCCGGGGCGTGAATCCCAACTCGTAGGAACTCTTCGCGGGGTTGTCCTTGTCGATATACTCAGTGACGGCGAACGTGTACGGCTCGACGCTCCGAAACGTCAGCTTGTGGACGGGATCATCCGGGAAGACGACCACCTCTTTGACGCCTTGCCGACGCAGCGGCGGCTCGTCCTTCACCTCGCCCGGGCGGGTGATGGCGTTGACGGCGCCGTCGATGATCAGGGAGGTGCCGGCGAGCCTGGTCCGCGGCATGTAGATGTTGACTTTGGCATAGTCGAGCAGCTTGGCGACGGGCGTGTCGCACTCGAACGAGGCGTCGACGCGCGCCAACCCGTCCGGCGTCAGCGACAAGGTGTGCTCGATGGCGATGACGGCTCCACCGGCGGTGCGCCGCTCGCCGCGGAAGACCGCGCGCTTCGCCTGCTGGTCGACGTCGTACGTCTTCTTGACCAAATGGCTGCCGGTGAACCAATTCTTCGCCTCGGCCATCGAGAGATGGATGGTGAAGCTGTCGCCAAGGTTGTTGGAGAGGGTGATGGTCCCGTTGGCCGCGGGGACGACGGAGACCGGTCCGCTGGCGATGGAGCCGTCATTCCTGAACTCCGCGGCGGAAACGGCCGCAGCCACAAACGCGGACACCGCGACACAGGATGCGATGACGAATGCGCGGAATGACGATCTCCTCACCATGGAGCCTCCTTGCTGATTGACGATTGTAAATTAGGCAGCATCGCCGCAGCTTGGTTTCAGTGTTCTGGTTTCAGGTTTCAGGACGTGACACTTTCCTGAAACCTGAAACCTGGTAACATTGAATTTTCTACGTGTGAACTTACCGTGAGCCAACGGGAAATTCAAAAGCAACCGTGTTGGCCCATCATCAAAAAAGGCCGACCGCGGTTGACGAGTGTCTCATGCTCCGCGGCCGGCCTTATTTTCTCTCGGCCAACTATCGCATGCGTTATTTGAGGAAGATCTCGACCACGGGAATCTCGACGTTCGGCTTGGTCTGTGGCAGTGTGATACTCACCGTGTCCTTGGACGCGGTACCGTGTCCCGCCGCCACCTGCCAGGCCTCAAGCCCCTTCAATTCAACCTCCGAGCCGTCATGCAGCAACTGGGCGTATTTGACGTTTTTGACGTAGGCGGCCCCTTGCAGATGAATGTGCTTGTAGGGCCACTCGAGGACGTGCAGGTAGAGGCGGCTGGTCTTGGCGTTGTAGGTGAGCGCGCAGCCTTTGGGGCAGACGAACTCGGCGGGGGCCTGTCCGCAGCCGTAGATCGAGCGGCTGTGCTGGCGCATCCACGTGGCATAGGCGTTCAGGCGCTCCTTGGCGCGGTAGTCGAACTCGCCGCGCGAGGTGGGGCCGACGTTCATGAGCAGGTTGCCGCTCTTCGACACGCAGTCGATGAGCGTGCGGATCAGCTCGTCGGTCCCGCGCCACGTCATCTCGTCGCGGTAATAGCCCCATGAGCCCGAGAACGTCTGACAGGCCTCCCAGACGACCGGCTTGCCATCCTTGTCCTTCAATCCCTCGCTTGGTTGGAACTGTTCGGGGGTTTCGATGTCACCCACGCCCGGCAGGTCGAGGCGGTTGTCAAGAATGATGTCGGGCTGTAGCTCGCGGATCATTTTGACGAGTTTCTCGGACTGCCAGTCGTCGCGGCCTTTGCCATCCTCGCCCGGATAGGAGAAATCGAACCAGAGGATGTCGATCTTGCCGAACTTGGTCAGCAGTTCCTTGACCTGGTTGTACATGTAGGCGGCGTATTTCGCCATGGTGCGCTTCTTGTTCTTGGCGCGCTCAGCCTCGTCGTCGCGCATGGGGTGTATCTTGTCAACGGTGAACTCAGGGTGGTGCCAGTCGATCAGCGAGTAGTAGAAGCCGACCTTGATGCCCTCGGCCCGGAACGCCTCGACCATCGGCTTGAGCAGGTCCTTGCCCCACGGCGTCTCGGTGGCCTTGTAGTCGGTGTGCTTGGAGTCCCAGAGACAGAACCCCTCGTGGTGCTTCGTGGTGATGACGAAGTACTTCATGCCGGCGGCCTTGGCCATGCGGGCCCACTCGCGCGGCTCGTAGAGGTCGGGATAGAAGCGGTCGAAGTATTTCTGGTACTGCTCGTTCGAGATCTTCTCGCGGTTGCGCACCCACTCATGCCGCGCCGGCATTGAATAGAGCCCCCAATGGATGAACATGCCGAACCGCGCGTCGGTGAACCAACTGGTGTCGCCCTTGCCATAATCCGCGCCGCTCTTCGCCGTCTTCTTCGCCATCGAACATCTCCTTTAATTATTTCCGCCTC
>CAYTFM010000456.1:3677-5035 GCA_964436735.1 uncultured Victivallales bacterium
GTGTCATAACCGAGGCGTGTGATCGTTGTTGAGGCAATTCTATCACGAAAGGCGCGGGCCGGCTATTGCGCGGAGGGGGTCACTTATGTATATTTCAACCATTCCTGTGTGTTATAAATCAATTTTGGAACAAAATTGATTGTGGTATATTCCAATCCTGAGATCAAACTGCTCGCCGTGAAGCGGATGCGGCTCGGCCCGTGGTGGCGCTACGGCAACCTCACCGCACCATACTGGCGGCTGTACCACCACGACGCGCCGGGAGCGTCCGTCGCCCTGCGGGGCGAGACCTTCGAAATGCCGCCGGAATGCCTGTGCCTCATTCCCCCGGACACGCCTTTCCAGTCCGACTGCGAGGGGAATCCCGCGCAGCTGTTCATCCATTTCCTGGCGTCGGAGCCCTACTCTTTCCTTATGGCGTCCGAGATCTTCATCATCTGGCCGGGGCCCAAAGTCCTGCGCCTCGCGGAGCAGGCGATGGAGCTTCTCGGCTCGAGCGCTCCCTGGGAGGACGGACGACTGCCGATGCTGGCGCTCTCGCTGGTGTCATTCTCCCTCACCCACATTCCGCCCGAACAGCTGTCGCGCTCGTCCGGGCTCGACCACCGGGTCGCCGTCGCCATGCGGACCGTCGACACCGCCACCGCACCCATCTCGAACAGCGAGCTCGCGCGGCGCGCCGGCATGAGCGTCAACGCCTTCGGACGCTTGTTCAAACACTGCACCGGCGTCACGCTTCAGGCGTACTCGCGCAAGAAGCGGCTCGACCAGGCGTGCCTGCGGCTGCGCTTCTCGTCGCTGGGCATCAAGGAGATCGCCGAGGGACTCGGCTTCTGCGACCGCCACCATTTCGCCAAGCTCTTCAAGAAGGAGCGCGGCGTCTCCCCCGGCGAGTACCGCCGCGGCGAGCGAGAGGGACGGTGAGCGTGGCCGGCGCGCGCCGGGGTGTGTTGTCAATTGCTCGTGGTCATTTGCCGGCGGGGCCGCCGGAGGCGCGGTAGAACCAGTCGACGTCGCCGTTCAAGCCAGCCCTGAGGGTGCTCTGAGGATTCCACTCAGCATGGCCGTCCGGATAGGCGGTGGTGATGCCGCCGTTGTGCCGCGAGCCGACCGGGGGGGAAGGCGCGGCGAACGAGGGCGGGTAGATGTAGTAGAGCTGCCAGTAGTCGGTGTACCAGTCGGTGCCGTCCCCAAGGAAAATCGTCTCGGACGGGCGCGGCACCTCCCGAAGGTTTTTACGGAACCTGGCGCCGGGCTCGTCGGTGTAGCCCATGTACTGCATGTTCCATCCGTAGCCGCCGCGCCAGGCGTTGGTGGCGACCGAGGAGGGATGGGGCTTCCAGGTGGGACAGCTGAAG
>CAYTFM010000457.1:0-4238 GCA_964436735.1 uncultured Victivallales bacterium
GAACCACAATATCACGCTCGCCCTGCCGACCGTCATGATCGGCAAGGAGCAGCAGTTGCATAGCAGGAAAGAAGAGCCTTGGATCATCATCCCCATGGCTCTGCCTGGCATGGGGAAATTCAATATTTGCGTCACCATGACGGAGGGAGCATGAAAGTCCTACTGACAGACGACTCAAGCACGATGCGGAAAATACAGCGCCGTGCCTTGAACGAGATGGGGATCACGGACATCATCGAGGCGGGCAACGGCAAGGAGGCCATCGCGAAGCTGCAGGAGTTGAACTATGACGTCACCCTGCTCCTGCTCGACATCAACATGCCGGAGATGAACGGCCTTGAGACCCTCAAGGCGCTCCGGGCGACTCCGCAGGCGGCCAAACTCCCCATCATCATGTGCACCTCGGTGGCCGAGAAGAGCCAAGTTCTGGAGGCGATCAAGGCCGGCGCGTCGAACTACGTCGTCAAGCCTTTCCAGACAGAGGATCTCAAGCAAAAGATCGAGGCGACACTCGGGAAGAAATAACCGCGGATGCCTTCGACCACAGGAGGGGGCATCGAGTTAAGCGGCTCCGCCGCGGCTAAAACCACTCGTTCACACTCGTGGCTCTGTTCAGACGCCGCGAACCGAGCCCCGACAGTGATGGAGGGGTCAGCCGCAAAGCGGCGTCACATTGAATTTCCTTAGCATGACATAACTGGCCGTTACGGCCGGAATTTATCTGCATTTACAGCCCCCTTGGGGCAAAGAACAAAAAAAGCACATTCTTATCCGATTAAATTTGACGGGCTTCGCCCACAGCGTGTTACACGTGATCTCGCTCCACCACATCGAATTCCCTTCTGGCTGGAATACGATCCCCCCGCCGGTGGGTCGCTCAAGACGTGGCAGCTCCCGCCACCACGCTTCTCTCAACAAGATGGTCGACATCGAGGATCATCGCGACGGTCCCGTCGCCCATGACCGCACCCCCCAGTATGACGGCGTTCGCCAGTGGCAAGCCCTTGATTTTCTTAAGCACCACTTGGCGGACGCCCTCGATCATGTCCACCGCCAGCGCGATGCGCCCGCTCTTCGCCTCGGCGACGACAAGCAGATCCTCAACGCCTCCCAACTTCGAATTCCGTCCAGCCTGGAATCCAAACACCTGGGACAGGCGGCAGACGCGGATGAACCGATCATCGTCCCTCACGCACTCCACCCCGTCCTGAACCGCGCACGCCGCATCAGCTTCGAGACGGAAGCAGCGGGTCACCCGCTCGAGGGGAAGGACATAGCGTCTCTCGTCAATCACGACGATGAAGCCCGTCAGGATCTGCGTGCTGACCGTTTTGGGCAGCCTGACACGGAACTCCGTCCCCTCGCGGAGGGTGCTGGCCACCGTGATGCGCCCCCCCCGCGCCTCGACCTCGCGCCTCACCACATCCATGCCGACACCGCGGCCCGACACATCGGTCACCTTCTCCGCCGTAGACACGCCTGAGCGGAACAGCAGGCTCAGCATGTCCTCATCCGAGAGAGCAACCCCTTGTTCGATCAGACCGATCTCCGCCGCCTTCCGCGCCAGGGCGGCACGGTCGATCCCGCCGCCGTCGTCCTTGATGGTCAGGATGACCTCCTCGTCCGTCTCGCTGGCAATGACCTCCACCGTCCCGGTCGGCGGCTTGCCGTCCGCCTTCCGTCTCTCAGAAGGTTCGATGCCATGGTCGGCCGCGTTGCGGACCATGTGGACCAGCGGGGCCTCCAAGGCGTCGATCAGGCTCTTGTCGGCCGTGATCTCCCCGCCGACGACTTTCGTCTCAATGCTCTTCCCCGACGACGAGGCGATGTCGCGCACAAGGCGCGGAGCGCGCTGGAGAAGCGTGGCGAAAGGGACTTTGCGGATGCCCATGATGCTCGCCTGCAAGGCGATCGAGAGCTCGCCGAAGGCCTCGTTGACCCGACGCAACTCGATGGCCGCCTTCTGGCTGTCGCCTCCGCCTGTGAGGTTCGAATGCAGATGCTGATACATCTCGCCGATCGTGACAAGATCGCCGACGTGGGCGAGGAAGGCGTCGATGCTCTCCTCGGGAATCCGCATAGTTCTCGCGGTGGTCTGCCGCGCGTCGGTTTCCGCGGGAGGCGCGTCCGCCGACGTTTTCTCCTGCCCCGCCGGGACGCCAGAAGTAGGCACGGCGGAAATTGACTCCGCCGCGGGAATCTTCGCGGGCATGCGCAGCCGCGCCAGTTGGTTCGCCAACTCAAGCGTCTCAGGCAGCCCGGACTTCGCAAGCTCCCGCATCAGCTCGCGCCACAACTGCTCCTCGCCCCACTTCTCCCTCTCCGCGGCGGTTTTAACCGTGTGGAGCAGTTCCTCGAACGCCAGACCGTCAAGGCACTCGTCCTCACCGCCGCGGACGCGTCTGAGCATGGCGGCAAGCTCGTCGGTCGACCGGAGCAGGACATTGATGATCCCCGCGTGGGGAGTCAGCGCGCCCTTGCGGACAAGATCGAGAAGAGTCTCCATCTCGTGGGAGAGACTTTTCGTATGCATCAGACCGAAATAAGCGGCGGCCCCCTTGATGGAGTGCACCGGGCGGAAAATCGACTGGACGACTTCGATGTCCCCGGGATCGGCCTCAAGCTTCACGAAGAGATCCGACACGACGGCGAGTCCGTCAAGCGACTCGTCGATGAACTCGGCGCGCAACGGATCGACCTCCTCTGTACCGCTCATGAACGCCTCCCTGAATCCTGCCTCATGCCCTGTAGCTCAAGGAACTTTTTCTTCCATTGCCCGAGCGCCTCGACGGCCTTCTCCACGGCGTGTTCAAGCTCGGTAAGATCATTGAGCGGCTTGAACACGCAGGTGTCGGCATGGACGCGCATGCAGGCGAGGGCGTTCTCGAGAGTCACATAGCCCGTGATCATGATCACCCGCGTCATCGGGTACTCATGGCTGATCTCGCGCAGCAAGTCGACGCCCGTCATGCCGGGCATCATGATGTCACTGACGACGACGTCAAAGCTCTTTTCCGCAAGCATGGACAACGCCTCGGCCCCGCTTCCCGCTAAGGTGGTCGAGTAGCCGAGCATCCTGAAATGCCGCGAAAGCATCTCCCTGATCTCCTTCTCGTCGTCGACGATCAGCAGCGAGCCTTTCATTTCCGATTCTCCTCATTAACTTCCTTTGGGGCTGACCGCGCGGCCGGAAGGCGTATGGTGAACATGGCCCCCTTGCCGTCCAGATTCCGCGCCTCAAGCGCGCCTCCGTGCTCCTCGATGATTCCTTTTGATATCGCCAAGCCAAGCCCCGTCCCCTTCTCCCCCTTCGTGGTGAAGAAGGGATCGAAGATTCGCTCGAGGATGGATTCGGGCAGCCCGGGGCCATTGTCGATCACCACAATTGCAACCGTCTCACCGTCGGAGTCGACCTCGATCCGCAACGTCCCCCTCTTCTTCTGTTCCCCCATGGCGTCGGCGGCGTTCACGAACAGATTGATCAGCACCTGCTCCACCTGCTGCGGGTTGCAGAGGATATCGGGCAGTGGCTCCGAAAAGCGTTTCTCCACGGTGACCTTGTACTTCAGCGCGTTGCCGCAGAGCTCAAGGGCCGCCTCGATGACAGCGCGCGGGCAGGACGGCTTCTTATCCCCCTTCTCCTGATGGGCATAGCTCTTCAGCCCTTTGACGATCTTGGAGACGCGCTCGACGCCTTTGCGGACGCCGGCAAGCATCTTCGGAAACTCTTCGACAATGACTGCGAAATTCTCGTCTCCCCCCGCCGCCATCGCACCCGATTTTTCGAGGCGTTCACGCACCATCTCCCACGCCCGCTCCATTGTCTGCGCATTCCCCGATATAAAAGTGGTCGGGTTGTTGATCTCATGGGCGATACCGGCGGAAAGAATGCCGAGCGTGGCCATACGGTCGGCACGCGCCAGCTGCTTCGCCCGCTCCTCGGCGAGAAGCTCCATCTTGCTGGCATATCTGGCGAGTTCGACGACCTGCTCCGACAACTTGTCCTGCAATTCGATCAGACGCGACGCGGTTCTGACACGGGCGCTGAGCTCGCATTGGTCGTACGGCTTGGAGAGAAAATCGTCCGCGCCCGCCTGAAGGCCGGCGACAACATCCTCCTTCCCGCTTTTGGCAGTCAGTATCATGATGTAGGGCTGCCCCCCCTTGTTGGCGCGCATGCGGCGGCAGACCTCGACGCCGTCCATCAGATCGGAAGAGCAACGTCTAGGGAAAGAGTT
>CAYTFM010000457.1:4248-4985 GCA_964436735.1 uncultured Victivallales bacterium
CACGCCGCCGTCCATCTCCGGCATCATCCAGTCCAATATGGCCATATCGAAACTTTGAATGGCCTTGAGCGCCTCCACGCCATTGGTGACCGCCACGACCTCATGCCCCTGCTTGCGCAGCATCGAACTCAGCATGGCCCGGGATGTCGCATCGTCCTCGGCGATTAAAATACGCATACCTACCCCCCCCTAACTCCTTATCATCGAGGGCGATCATGTCGCCGACGCCGACTTTCTTTCCCGCCTTACCACCTTTGACGGTGCCCCCCAGGCGGTGGAGGCGACCTGCTTCTTGATGGCGGAGGCAACGCTCTTCCCCGCATTCACGGAAAGACGCTTCGCCGCGACCTTCGCACTCGCCGCGCTGGCCAGCTTGAACTGCGCCAGCAGTTCCTGCAACTGCGCAGATTGCCCCGACAGCTCTTCGGCGGCGGCGGCGGTCTCCTCGGCGTTGGCCGTGTTCTGCTGGGTCACCTGGTCCACCTGGCCGAGTCCCTGGTTGATCTGCGTGACCCCCTGCGCCTGCTCGTTGGAGGCGGCGGCGATCTCGCCGACGAGGTCGGTGACCTTCACGATGTTCGACATGATCTCCTTGAACGACTCGGAAGTCCGCGTCGCCACCTGCAGTCCGTTCTCCACTTTCCTGCCGGAGGACTCGATGAGCTCCGCGGTCTCCTTCGCCGCCTTCGCGCTGCGGCCGGCGAGGTTCCGCACCTCGTCCGCGACCACCGCGAACC
>CAYTFM010000458.1:0-4618 GCA_964436735.1 uncultured Victivallales bacterium
AGGTCATGATATTTGCGCATGAGCGCGGCGATTGCAGAAAGATCGTCAGTCGTGGTTTCCAGCAAATCGATTCCCCCGCGTGCGATCCATTGCAGGAAGTCGGCCTGGGCGTCAATGCTGAAAGAAAGCAGATGCATTGTTTCCGTCAGTACGGGAACTGTTGTGATCATGTACGGCTTTAGTCGCCGCATTATTGCCGCGGCGGAGGCGTGATGCCGGCCTGAACGGTCGAACAAGGCCACGAAAAGACTCGTGTCAGCCGCGATTCTGCGCTTTTTTTTCCCCGAACGTGTCTTTGAGAATTTGTTCAGCGTTCTCCGCGAGGTTTGTTTTACCGCTCGCATAACGTCCGAACAGCTCCTGCCCCGTGGCCCATGCGTCTTGCGCATGAATGTGCGTTTCAACCAGCTTGCGGAGGCCTTGTCTTACAAGCTCCGATTTCGACGTATGGGTCGAGCGGGCGATTCGCTCAAGCGAGTGCTCCAGTTCCGCGTCTATCCCCAAAGAGATAATTGCCGTGTCTCCTATGCTCATGTATCACATAGTGTAATCGTGCGAGTGTGTGATGCAACAGTGACTTCAATAATCCGCCGTGTGAGGATTTGATTCATCTCAGGACGTTAATCGAGTAGGGCGGCAGCACGGCGTCCGTGAAATCCATCGGCTTAATCTCCTTGATATCCCCTTCCTTGTCGCCGAAGCTGCCATATTTCACCGAAGTGTCCAGGACGGACGCCGAGACAAGGGAGGCGCGTTTCGTTATTACCTTGACGGGGAAGGGGACCGTTGCGGCGGTCGAGTTGACGACGAAATATTTCTCGCCGTCCTTGTCGGCGGCGCACAGGACGTTGACGCCGTGTGGCAGTTCAAGTTTTTTGGGGACCAGCGTCGCCTCCTTGGTGAATGCGATGAACATCTTGACAGCCTCCAGATGGGGCGTTCCAATCTGTCTGCCGTCCTCGGTGAAGAAGAGGGTCTGGCATCCCCAGAGGGAGATCGGCACGTTATTCTCTCTGCCGAAGAAGGAGGCGTGGGTGAACGGATGGAGCGTGGCACCGGCGACGCGTGGGTGGGAGTAGATGGTCATCATCGTCTTCGCCGCCGCCAGGGCGGCGGCCATGTTGGTGTTGAGGTCGTTGCGGTACTTCTCGCCGCAGCAGACGCCGTCTGACTGGACTCCCCATTCCGTCACGTAGAGTTTCGCTTTTGTGAAACCGTGCGCGTCGATGGTCGCGCTGGCGTAGTCCATGTCCCGGTAGAGATTTCGGATGCACCAGTTCTCAAGATAGTTCTGCGTGATCTCCGCGTTCTTGTCGCTGAGGAACGGATAGAGGTGCGGCGCGAAGAAGTCGATCTCGGAGTTCATCCCGAGCCGCGCGAGGGCGGTGAGCAGTTCCTTGTTCCAGATCGCCATATGGGCTCCCTCCATGTTGGGGCAATAGGAGTCGATGCCCCCCAGGCAGACGATCGTCTTGGCGTCCGGAATCTTGCCGCGCAGCATCTTCACGTGCGCCGTCGCGGTGGCGGCGTAGTCCGCGCCCGGCATGTCCCAGCGCTCGTTGTCCATCTCCCAGAAGGCGACGGTGTCCTTGTAGTCGTTGGCGAGGACGTAGTCGACCAAGGTGGCGTTGTTGGCGACGATCCGGTCGAGGTTGGCTTGGCTGAACGTCCCATTCTCAAGGGGGTTCTCCTTCCGCATCCGCTCCTCCGGCAGCGTCTTGATATAGATGAAGTCCTTGCCGTCGAACATGGAGGAGCAGTTGAGCTGGAGAATGAGCCGCACTCCCTGCTTTTTGCAGGCAGCGAGCATCGATTGGAGGGTAAGCACCTCGGGTGCCGGCTTGTCTTTGCCTTTATAGAACCAGCGTTGGATGGAGCCGTAGTAGCCGCCTTTCTCGACGAGGGTGGGAAACCAGTCCTTGACCTCGTAGGGCCAGAAGGCGAAGCTGATCTCCAGTCCGTACGGATAGCGCAGAATGCCCCCGACGGCATTGACCTCTTTGGCGAAATTTGGCTGCAGCATGGCTTCGATCCCGCCTCGCCCGCCAGAGTAGCTGCCGGCGGCGGAGAACGCCTCTTGGGCAAAGGGTTTCGCCTCCCGCGCCACGACGCAATCGGGCAGTTTGTCTTTGTCGGGAGGATTTTTGCGCAGGTCGTTTTCCGCTTCGCGGGCGAAGGCGTTCTTCAGCACCGCCTCCTCGAGGGGGCCGATGTCGTCGGCGACGCGCGTCACGGCGACGACTCCTGCGACGGGATCGCCTTCCGTCGAGACGAGGGTGAGTGAGCGGATGGGGCGCTCCGGCGCGGGATTCCGCCAGCGGTAGGCGTAGAGGCCGACGAGCCCTCGCCAGCTATTTTCGCTTTTCACCTCCAGGGCGAGAACGGCGTCGGGTTTTGACGGGGCGCGCAGCGACCACCAGTCGTTAATGTTCGCGCCGGTGACGACTGGAATGTCGGTGGTGCCGCCGTCCTCGTAGGTGACGCGGTAGCGCGCCGCAGGCACCCCCTCCTTGCCCGCCCAGGCGGCGGAATGGAGGAAGATGAGCGAGTTGGTTTTGCCGCCAATGAGGATGGGGCCGACCTCTTGGGGAAAGAAGTCCTTCTTCGCTGAATAGAGCATCACACAGCTCTTGCCGTTGTTTGCGTCGGGATTGAGGATGTCGAAAGGTAGGCCGCGTATCGACTGCCTACCCATCGGCATGTGCCGCAGGTCGTTGCCGCCCTGGTCCGTCCAGCCGCCCTGCTTGTCTTCCGCCGTCTCGTCCTTGAATCCCATGTTGGCGAAGGGGCGCAGGTCCAGGCAGTGGAACTTGGTGGCGTCCGGTGCGGGATAGCGCAGGTTGACGCTGTTGACGACGAGTGAGCCCCTCCCGGTTGCGGAGTTCCTGCACTCGACGATGAGGCGGGATGGCCTTTCCCAGACTTCCCGCGTGAGTTCCGTGGTGGGAAACGATTGGGCGTAGTCCGTGCCTTGAATGGAGGCCGATACCGCATCTGCGTCGAGTCGCAGAGTGAGGGTGAGCGTGTTCTCCTCCTGTTTCAGGTGTGTTGGCGGGGCGACCTTAGGCACGTTCCCCCACTGGTCGCCACGGGCGTTTGGTTTGTCGCTCAGGCTTTCCTTCCTGCCAAGCCAGACCTCGGTCGTTTTATCCTTCTGATTCCATCCCAGAAAAAGCCCCACGACGTTGTCGGTGGACTGGAGGGCGCCCGAGGTGCCGCCGTTGACGAGGCCGACGAAGGCGGTCACGTCTTTTTGTCCTTCTCCCGCCGCCGCCGAGGAGGCGAACGTGAGGGTCAGCGTCACGGTCACCCCTTCCTTATTCCAGAAGAATAGAGAGGGGGTGGCGATTGTCTGGGCGTTGTGCCATGGGGCGTCATCGGGTTTGAGCGTGAGCTTGCCTTCTGCGAGCTTGGCGGTTCTGCCGAACGCCGCCGTGTTCCAGATGTCCCGGGAGGCGCCGTCCGCCGCCTCCGCGCGGGGCAAAGATGCGGAGACGACGCCTGACGCCAGCAAAGCCGCCATCCCGGTTCTCAGAACCATCCGAAACGTCTTCCTCATGGTACGAGTCTCCAAGGTTATTTTTTAGGGTTGTAATACCAGTCCATGGAGCCGTTCTGGCCGGAGATCAGCATGCCTTGCTGCATCCAGTCGACATGGGCGTCCGCCCAGACGAGGTTGATGCCGCCGCCGTGCCGCCGTCCGACGATGATGGCGGGGGGGACGCCTTCGACATACTGCCGCGAGGGGCAGTACAGATAGCTGTAGCACCAGACGCCGGAGAAGTAGTTGTCGCTGGTGTCGCCGCAGACGATCGTCTCGCTTGGCCGCGTGATGGCGCTCAGGAGGACCCTGCCGCCGGTGAAGGCTCCTGGCGCGCCGTAGACGTCGGAATAGCCCATGCCGTAGCCAGCCTGCGCCGTGCTCGGGCAACTCCAGCCGTATCCCCCTGCTCCGCCGGTCGGCTCAACGAAGCTTGGGCACTTGAAGCATTTCGTCTTATAGCTGTCCGTCGTCCAGTTGATCCAGGTGGTGACGGTGACGTCCGACTGCGGGATGCCGAGGTAGGGGACAATTTCCGCTTTCCAGTTTCGCGGGTCCATGGTGGCGACGGGGCCGAGGCCGCAGACCGGCATCCAGCCCTGGTGGTCGTCGACATAGCCCATGATGGCGACCGCCTGCTGTTTCTCGTTGCCAATGCAGCAAATGCGCCTCGCCATCTCCCGCGACATCGAGAGGGCCGGCAGAAGCAGGGCGGCCAAGATGGCGATGATGGCGATCACCACCAGCAGTTCGATCAGGGTGAATGGGACCCCTTCACTCCTGGGGTGTTGTCGCCGTTGATTTTTTTGTTCTACGTTCATAGGGGCACCTCCCACGCTCTTGATTATAGTTGAACCCTCTCGCGAAGACAAACGCGTGGAAGGGATTCATATGTGATAAAACATCAGGCGTATACGATAATGGAGCGGTTCCGTTTTTCCGCATTGTGTTTGTTCAACGTGTCTGGATAGGGCGCTCGGCGGTGGCCCAGTCGGAAGGTCTCGACCCCATGGTCAACCGCAGTTCACCGCCTTTCATGAACTCCTCGATAGGTAGGTAGGCTCGGTCCACGGCGCG
>CAYTFM010000458.1:4650-4948 GCA_964436735.1 uncultured Victivallales bacterium
ATGACGCTGAAGTCTCCGCCGGGCAGATGCAGGCGGGCGGACTGGACGCACGGACTGCCGATCAGCATGAGGGGCTGTCCCGCCACGGGGAAAAGGCCGACGGCGTTCCACACGTACCATGAGGAGAGGGCACCGGAATCGACGTTGCCGGGGGCGCCGCCGGGGCCGGTTGAGAACATGTAGCGCATTCCCGCCCGGACGATTTGCGCCGTGCGGTCATGCCGTGCGGGGAAGAGGTAGGCGGAGGGCGGCTCCATGTCGGGTTCGTTGTTGAGCGCTTCTAATCGGCCGGGCGAGT
>CAYTFM010000459.1:0-4854 GCA_964436735.1 uncultured Victivallales bacterium
GACCTCATCGCCGCAATGCGGGGGCGGGGGAAGGCGTATCGCCCCTGTGTACCTGATCTCGTCGGGGAGGACAATCTTCTCAATCTTCTCCAGGGCTTTGATACGGCTCTGGACCTGCGTCGCTTTGGTGTTCTTCGCCCGGAAGCGTTCGATAAAGCGCTCGACCTGCTCGCATTTCTTGTCCTGCGTGACCTTGGCCGCCTCAAGTCGCTCCCGTCGCAGCACGCGTTCCCGCCGGTAGTAGTCGTAGTCGCCTTGGTAGACGGTGATCTCGCCGGAGTTGATCTCCATCGTGGTGCGCGCCAGGGCCTTGAGCAGGAAGCGGTCATGCGAGACCAGGAGCAGGGTGCCCTCGTACTCCTTCAGAAACTTGCACAGCCATTCGATGGCCGGGAGGTCGAGGTAGTTGGACGGCTCGTCGAGCAGGAGGACGTCGGGTTTGGAGACGATGATCCTCGCGAGGGCGGCGCGCATGCGCCAGCCGCCGCTGAACTCGGTGAGGGGATGGTCGAAGAGGGGGGTGGCGAAGCCGAGTCCCCCGAGGGCGAATTTGGCGCGGGTTTGCAGCTCGTAGCCGCCAAGCGCCTCGTAGCGGTGCTGGAGGTCGCCGAGCCGTTGCAGGAGCCGCTCCTTGTCGGCGGCTGGCATCTGTTCGGTATGGGCGAGGGCGTGTTCGTTTTCGTGGATCTCGGCGAGGATGGTTGCCAGCTCGGGGATGGCGTCGCTGGCGAAGTCGAGGAGTGTTTCGGCGGTCTCGCCGACGAGCAGATGCTGGCGGATGTAGCCGATGCGCAGGCCGGCCTGGACCGACACCGTCCCTTTGTCCAGTTCCACCTCGCCGGTGATCATGCCGAAAAGTGTGCTTTTGCCGGCCCCGTTCGGACCGACGATGCCGATGCGCTCGTCGCGGTTGATGCGGAAGCTGACGCCCTTGAGCAGGTCGCGTCCGCCGTAGCTTTTATGGACTTCGCTGAATTCGATCATATATTGTCGCAAACGTGAGTTGTATGTTAACAGCAGATGGTTGTTGCAACAACTCAAACTACTGGTGCTACCACAAGGTCGCAACCTATTCGTGAGGTAATAAAGTACCGAAAACAATTTTGTCGCCAAAATTGTTTTCTCTTTTATTTCCGTCGTAACCGCGGCGAACGTATGTCACGCGCTGCAGGGGTAGAACAATTTTAGGAAATAAAACAAGGAATATATCATGAATGCGATCCGAAAAAACTGGAAAGTTATTGTTGGCGCGCTTGTGGCGCTTTTTGTGGTCGGCGTGATGGTGGTCTATCTGTCCTTGGGGGCGATCGTCAAGGCGGGGCTTGTGACGGTCGTCCCGAAGATCACGGGCACGGGGTTCGAGATCGGCGGCGTGAGTCTTGCCCCGCTCAGCGGCGAGATGAGCATCACGGACGTGACGCTGCGCAATCCCGAGGGATTCAAGTCGGATAGCGCGGTGCGGGTGGGCAAGGTGTTTGTGTCCGTCGATACGGCGTCGTTGTTCTCGGACGAGGTGCGCGTGCGGAGCGTGCGGATCGAGTCGCCGCGTGTCACGTGCGAGTTTGGTGGTTCGGGGACGAACCTCGGAACCATCTCGGATAACGTCAAGAAGAATATGAAGGGCAAGGAGGACGGGAAGCCTGCGGCGGAGAAGAAGGAGGCGAAGCCCGGAAAACGTTTCGTGATCGACACGTTGGACATTGTCGGCGGCAAGGCCGAGCTCGCGGCGACGGCGTTGGGCGGCACCGGTGCCGAATTGGCTGTCGCGGACATCCATCTCAAGGACATTGGGAAGAAAGGCTCCGGGGTTGACGCGGAGCAACTCGCCAACGAAATCCTCACACCGCTGCTCAACGGAGCGGTGACGACGCTTGACTCTCTCGGCGGCTCGCTCAAGAAGCAGGGTGACGCGCTGCTTGAGAAGGGGGCCAAAGACGCCACGAAGGCGGCGGAGGACGCCGTCAAAGGGCTGTTCAAATAGTTTTCCCGGCATGCCGGAAAAACTAGTTCTTGAAGCGTTTGGCGTCGAGGCGCCGGGAGCCGGGGCCGCCGAAGCGGATGTCGAGCGAGGACTTGCCTTTGCCTTTTCCCTTGAGGGTGAGGGCGTGGACACCCTTGGTGAGGTTGACCGGGATGAAGCGCCAGGGGCCGTTGCCGGGCCAGCTCTGGACCACGCCGTCGACAGCGAGCGATTCGATGACGGCTTCGCCGCGCAATTGGAACTGATACACCTCGTCGTCCGGGACGACGAAATGCCCGCCCACTTCGAAGTCGGTTCCATCGGCGACGCCGGCCTTCTCGAGCCAGTCGCCTTCGGCCTTTTCGACGACGATCTTGGACTTGCCGTTGGCGCGGACGGCGAGGCCGGGGGTGAGCGCGGCGAAGTCGATGCCCTTCAGCGGTGGCAGAGGGGAAGGCGGAATGACGTTCACATTGATCGGCGCGCCGACCACTTTGAGTTCCTCCGTGTCAGTGCCGAAGACGGCGAAGGGATAGATTCGCGCGGGGCCTTCCCCGAGGATTTTCGGATCGATGGAGGCCGCGCCTTCCGCGCCGTTGATCTTCGCGATCAGTCGGGCGTTGTGGACGAGCGCGATCTCTTTGGCACCTTCAAGTTTCGCCTTGATCTCCAGTGGCGTGTTCCAGGCGATCTCCTTGGCTGATGCGGTGGCGGCGAGCTCCTTCTGCGTGGTGTTTTTCGTTGAGAAGGGGACGGTGAGCCGTCCGTGGGCGAGGAGATCCGCCGAGACCGCCACAACGGTCAGCTCGTGAGGGCCGTCGGCGAGTTTCGCGGTGTCGAAGGCCCAGGCGTTGCCGGGGGCGATCAGTCCGGCGAGGGCGCCATCGACGAAGAACTCGTAGGCGGAAGGGCGGTAGGGGGTGGAGGGATCGAGGACGGGTTTGGCGGAGATGGTGCCGGCGAGCGACTCCTTGATTTGCGGATCGGCGAGGATGAAGGAGATCACGCGGGGCCAGGGGCGGCAGAGCGGATCACCGACGATCAGCAGCTGATACGGGCCGGCGAGCGAAAGATAAAACGACTCGGCGAGTGAGCAGCCGTCGGCGTAGTGTGTATGGATGAACGGCGAGGGGAATTTCGCCTGCAAGGCATACGGTTCGGTGACGGCGCCCGCCGTCCCCGCCGCGCCGAAACGGATGAACTCGGAGAGGGGCGTCTGGCCATCATTCTCCCCCATCATGCCGCCGCAGCTGGTGAGGTGCTCGCAGATGGCGCCGGGAAGGATCGTGCTGCCGGATTCGGACCAGGAGAAGCCGGCTGAGCCGACCATCGCGCCGATGACGTCAGGCTTGCCTTTCGGCAGGACGCCATCCTCCACGACCGCGTCGACGCCAAGTTTCCTCAGCCGTTCGCAGGCCGACTCGAAGCCCCATTCGCGGGTGGTGGAGCGGACGTCTCCATTCCTTTCGAAATAGACGGTTCCTTTGGGACGCGAGCCGTCGGCGCCGACCGCGCGGCGCAGCGCGGTGAGGGCCTCCCGGACGGAGTTGCCGCGTCCGCTGGTGCAGGCGAGCATGGTGGAGAGCATATAGGGGACGCCCATGGCGGGGTTCTGGGCGGGGAAGCCGGTGGGGGTCCAGGCGATTTTAGCCGTGAAGCCTTTGGGAGGGGTTGTCTCGAAGCGGACGGTCGCCATCTTCGCCATCAGTTCCTTGAAGTCCTGTCGGTCGCGGAGGGTGACGAGATCTTCGTCGCCTCGCGTATGCGTGACGTCGCTCCAGCCGTTCTTGAAGGCCTCGGCGAGGCTGGTGATGGCGTCGTCGGACTTTCCAACGAGGGCCTGGCAGCAGGCGATGTTGTAAAGAAGCTGGTCGGAGTTGGGATGGGTTTTCTTCAATTCGAGGAAGACGGCGAGGACCTCGGAGGTCTTCTGGGTGGCGGCGGCCTCGTCGAACTGTTCTTTCTGCTTTTTCCGCTCATCGGCGATCGACATGAGCGTTTTGAGGGCGGCACCGTTGCGGCTCTGCTCGTCGGGAGTCCACATGCTGTCCTGCGAGTGTGACATGACGCGGGAGGCGTAGAAGTTGTTGTTGAGGGAGACGTAGCGGATGTCTTTGCCGAGGAAAAGCTTATAAAGGTAGGTGGCTCCGTTCGAGGAGACGATCGGCGAAAGGGTGGGGGGCAGCGTCACGCCTTTGGCGTCGTCGGAGGCGTCGATGCTGGTGGGGAGGTCCGAGGAGTAGGCGACGCAGTCGATCTGTCCCTGGAGGCCGCGCTTCTCGAGGGTCGTGAGCACGGGGAGGAGGATGCGTTGCCTGAAGTTCTCGGCGGAGAGGCGTTCGAAATTGTCGATGCCGGAGAGGTAGACGACGTTGGAGGGGGGGATTTTTCTGAGGTGGATGTATTCGTTGGCGATGCGGGTCGAGGCCCAGCTGTCGGCGTTGACCACGACCGCCACGCTTTCCGGTCCGCCCGAGGCGTGGGTGGAGGTGGCGGGATAGAGGCTGACCAGAAGCGCGGCAGCGGCGCACAGCAAGACATATCTGAATGAATTCATACGCGGTGGTCTCCGAAACGTGTTTCAGAACAGAGGGCATACTATACCGTTTGGCGGAGCGGGAAGCCACCACCATCAGCGGCCACCATCTTCCTTGCGTCCGGTTTCAAGGTCATGTAGTGTGTGGTGTGTCTGCGATCGTGCGCGTGCGAATGCACTGATTTGTGCGCAAGAGTGTAGTTTTTCCGTAGATGCGGCATCCTGCCGCGTTCAAAGCGGCAAGCTGCCGCTTCTACAAATAGTCGCGTTCGCCAGTGCCGTTGGCTCATGTACGTCTGACGAGATCATTCATTGAAAGGTTCCGAGCACATGCAAGCAAAGCAAAATTAGTGAAATC
>CAYTFM010000460.1:0-4812 GCA_964436735.1 uncultured Victivallales bacterium
TCCCGCGAAGCGCAGCATTGTGATCGCTCACAGGGCAACCGCCACCATGCGGAGCATGGCGTTCGAATCAGCTTACCTGGGGCTTGTCAACACCATTGGGGACGAAGACTGCAACATCTATGTCCATCTCAATAATGTGACAAGAGCAGATGCTGAATTCATCAAAAATCGCACTGATCCCCGGATCAAGGTTGTCAGGGCGACGGGAGTCGGCCAGTATCTATGCGATTTATTTGAGGCGTCTTTAGTCATCAGCGTTGACAGCGCGGCCGTCCATTTCCGGGAAGGCGTAGGAAAGCCGGCAATCGCCATGTACGCCGCATTCACGAAGGCGAGCAGAACGGCCTACTACAGGCACACATTCAGTTTCGACGTCGCGTCCCCCTGCGCCAAGCAGCCGTGCTTCCACCACCACACGCGCACAGACGAGACCTGTCCCACCGCCGCGCCAGGCAGCCACATCGCCCCCTGCCTAGACAAAGGCTTCAACAATGGATTGGTCGAACAAATCAGCCAAGGAATACGGCAGGGGCAGACCTTTCTGAAGGCGGCGATTGGTGACGCATGAATACTCACGAAACACGTCTGGCGTCCTACCGCAAGGCTCTCGAGCATCCCCTGCCGGAAAAAGAAAAGGCCAACCTCAGCTACGCCATCGGCTGCATCCTGATGCAAATGGGGCTGTATGCCGAAGCCGTCGACTGCTTCGACACCGCGCTGCGCGGCGGCGTGGGCAAGGCCCGCTGGAACAAATGCCTCTCGCTCCTGCACAAAGGCGACTGGGTCGAAGGGATGCGGCTCTATTCGTCGCGCCGCGACCCGGGCTCGCCCGACGCAGTGACGTTCCCAGAACTTCCCCTCCCCTTCGCGTCCGCTCTAGAGGAGTTACGGGGAAAACGAGTGCTTGTCTTGAACGAACAGGGATTCGGCGATGACATTCTATTCTCACGGGCTTTACCGATAGCGCGGAGCATCTCGGAGATGCTGTTCGTCAAATGCCATCCCAGTCTACGCACGCTCTTCCAGGCATCCATGCCTGCCATACAATTCTTCGACGAGCACTCAATGGACGTCATTTCCTCCACGCCCCTCGACTGCTGGATCAGCACAGGCGATCTGTTCGCCATGAACTGCACAGCCGAAATGCCATTTCAACCAGTCTGCGCACTGACCACAACCACGGCAAAAACACTTCCCTGTAAAGACGGGAAAACGGCGAATATTGGCATCTGCTGGACGTGCAATCCAAAGTCCGCGAATTATTCGCAACGCAGTCTGCAACTGAACGACATCCAGTTTTTGCACAGCCTAGCGAACGCCACGTGCTTTTCATTCCAGAGAGGCGAAGCTCCTGCTCCTGAGTGGATGGTGGATCTGAGCACGGAGCTGGTGACATTTGCTGACACCGCCGCATATTTGAAGCAGATGGACTTCGTCATATCGGTCGACTCCGCCCTCGCGCACCTCGCGGGAGCGATGAAACTCCCGGGAATGCTTGCGCATGGAGCTTACGTTGACTGGCGATGGAAGTATCTCGACAGCGACAACTTCAGCAAGCTGTATCCGACTATCATGGTGGGAGGGATACAGGAACTACACGATAGAGTCGCCCGTGGCTTTACGTGATCCGCTTGCCCCCCTTGCCCTATTCTTGATTCTCTCCTATGGAATTAGACCGCTCCGCAGCAGTTTTTCCACACGATGGATCATGATTCCTGTCATATAAAACTGTTCATGAAACGACTAATATGATGTCCGTCAATAAACAACATGAGTAGCGAACGAATCACGGATAGAACTCGGAACGGAAATAAACGATGAAAAGACGGTTGTTTCCCGCGGCTTTCAAAAAACTGGTCGTCACGGAGGCTCTCAAAGGGAAGAAATCCTTGTCGGAGATAGCCATGACCCACAATCTGCATCCTAATCAGATCAAGAATTGGAAATCGCAACTCTTCAAGCAGATGGAGGAGGTTTTCAAGGACAGGCGCATCGACCGGACGCGGAACAACGAGCAAGACGTCGCGGCGCTGCAGCCCAATCAGGAGAACACGCCATGATGACCTTGGCAGCCTTCCACGGAATGATTAGCCAGACTTGTTAGAGCTTCCGCCATCGTATATGCTTGCGTGGGTTTGAAATGGATAATGCGTAACACCAGTGGTGGATGAGACTAATGGACGAGACCGAACTGCGGACACAACTTGAACAGCATGATGCCGTCTGTCTCGGATGGGCCCTGAATTGCTGCGGATACATCAAGCACGATGCGGAGGACGTTTTGCAGACGGCATACCAAAAGGTTTTACAGGGGCAGGCCAGATATGATGGGCGATCATCGTTCAAGACGTGGCTGTTCGCGGTGATCCGGCGAACGGCACTCGACGAGCGCAGGCGCCGCTGGCTCCGCCTCCTCGGTCTTTCGAAATACACACAGGAACAAGAAGTACAAACAGAAACTGCCGACTGCGGGAACTTCCCAGATCAGTGCCAGGAGACGGATTTGGCGAAAAAATTCAAAGCGGGACTTCTGCAACTTCCCAAACGCCAAAGGGAAGCGCTCCATCTGGTCTTCTACCAGGACTTGAGCCTACAGGAGGCATCGTCGGTCATGAACGTGTCGATCGGATCGACGCGGACACATTATGAACGGGGCAAGCAAAATCTGCGCAACTGGCTGAAAGGACAGGAGGTCACCTATGCTAACTGATCCACTCGACAAGGAACTCAGTGGCCTATTCAAGGAGATGCGACACCGCGACGAGGCCGCGTCAGTCGGATCGCGCCGCGTGGCCAAGGCGGCCCACGCGGTCGCCATCGGGACACCACGGCTTTTCTCGCCATCCATGCGCTGGGCCGTCGCCGCCATGGCGTTGCTGGTCATGACGGGGGGGATGGCGACGCTCCGCCAGGGATGTGTCCAACCGTCCCGCGAACTGGCGCAGACGCAGACGCAGGAGCAGTGGACGCTGCCAACCGAGTGGAAATTCCCGACCGACGGCCTCCTGACACTGACAAGCTCCCAATTGGGCTACGTTCCCGCCACGACCACCGATGAATGGCTCAACCCCACCACGTCATTCATTTCCTGTGTGAACTCTGTGTCCGAATCGATAGAGAAAACTGATGCTCCACGTGGCATGACGGAAATGAATTAGAAAACAATTTTGTGGCAAAATTGTTTTCGGAACTATTCACACATTACGGTTTGCGACCTCGAGCCACATTGACACCAACCACACAACAGACGGAAAGGAGACACCATGAACATGAAACGGAATCTCGCGGCGCTCGCCCTCACGCTGACGACGGCGACAACGTGGGCCCAGTTCCCCCCTCAAGGAGGCGGAGGCCCCATGGGACAGATGCAGCCGATGCCCCCCGGAGGGCTTGGTCCGATGCAGTTCGGAAAACAGTTCGACCCGATGAAGGGGGACTTCTTCCCGCCCGAGCTGATCATGCAACACCAGCAGGAACTCAGTCTCACCGACGAGCAGCGGGCGGCGATCAAGGAGGCGATGCAGAAGTCCATCATCAAGTTCACCGACCTGATGTGGCAGCAGAGTTCCGAGCAGGAGGCGATGGACACCTTGCTCAAGCAGGAGAAGCTTGACGAGGGTAAGGTACTCGCCCAGTTGGACAAACTCATGGGCATAGAAGCCGAAATGAAACGCTCGTTGTTCGGCATGCTGGTGAAGGTCAGAAACAGCCTCACTCAAGTGCAGTTGGGCAAACTGCGCTCGATCAGACAGACGATGCTCCCCCCGCACCAACAGGGAGAGCAGCAGGGATGCCCACCACCACCCAAAGGACATATGGGCAAGGCTGAGGGTAAACGTCCCGGCGGAACGAATGCTCCTCCGGAGCCGCCGCCCCAACCCAAACCGGAGAAATAAGGCGTTCTGTCCAAAATCCGAAAATCGAAGCACGAAATCCGAAAGAGTTGAGCTGCTTATTCCTTCCATTTGAGATTTTACATTTCGATATTACTTCGAATTTCGGGATTCGGATTTCGGATTTAAGGGGAAACGGGTCTATGAGCAAGAAGATCATCGTAATGGCGGCCGGTTTTGCGCTCGTCGCGGCAGGTTGGTTTCTGCTGGCGGGACGGAAAGCTCCGGATCCCGCGGCGCAGCAACCCCAGGAGTCAGTCAAATACATCGCCTCCGGCAAGCTTTCACAACTGCCGGAGAAGGAGCAGAAGGAATATTTCGAGAAACTCGCCGACACGCTGGAGAGCGCACCGCCGGCCCCCCCCTTCATGGAGGAGGTGAAGGATCTTCCCGAGCAGGAGCGTAAGACGTTCTTCAAAAACGCCAGGCCACTCATGGAGGCGCGGATGCTAAAGGAGGCGAAGGGCTTCTTGGCTCTCCCAGAGGAGCAAAGAGCGGACTACCTGGACAGCCTCATCGACAAGTTCGAGGAACACCGCGCGGCCGGTCCACCGCCACCGGAGGACAAAGGTGGCCCTCCCCGAGGTCCGCCCACAGCCGCCCACATGAAAGAACGCATCGAAACAACCGAGCCCGCCACCCGCGCGGTGATCGAGGAATTCTTTAAGGCCATGCGCACCATCATGCAGGAGCGCGGCATCAAACCGCCAGGACCGCCACCGAAGTAAGGACGTCACGAGACGCTGTCCCGTCACCCTGCCAAAGGGGCGATCGCCCCTTGGGAATCCCCGACTTCAAAATGGTGGCAGCGGCACTTGCGGCCGGAACCGGCCTCGCGCCATTCGGGAACAGCGCTCTCGCACAGTTTGCGCTTTTCTTCGCCGACTTTCTCCGCCAGCTCGCATCGACCGAAGAAGCG